>DATKCJ010000060.1:0-7109 GCA_035513275.1 Opitutaceae bacterium | reverse complement strand
GCAGTTTTGGAGGTTTTCCGGCTGCGCCGCCGGCCTTGGAGTGCGGCAGTCCTCTGCCGCTTTTCGAATCGAACTATCGCATGCGATCGATCTGGCGTCTTGGGGACAAGCCGCCCCACCTCGGAAAGAAACTCCTGCATTCGGAAGTCCCATCGCCCGTCACTCCGGCGTCGACTCGCGGAGGATCTCGCCGAGCTCCGTGGGCTCCACTTCGTGAATCGTCTTCCCGCGGCGGTCGAGCGTCTCGAAGGTCTTGATGACGGTCTCGGTCATCTTCTCGTGGGTCTCATGCGAGCCGCCGACGATCGAGAAATCCTCGCCGCTGGTGATCCGCTTGTGGCCGTCGTGGTTGTCGAGGCCGAGGCCCAGCAGATGGCCGCGTGTTTTCTTTTTCTTCCCCTTGCTCACGGCTGTTCGGACAACGGCGAGGGCTCCACGGTTCCGGCGCCGGACGCTGTGGTCACGACGTCGCAGATGAAGTCGCTGAAGAGCGCGTCCTGCCGCACGCGAATCCGGTTCAGCCGCGCGAGTTCGAGGATGGCGAGAAAGGTCGAGATGAGCGTGCGCAGCGTGGTGCGCTCGCCGAGGATGCTCGAGAAAGTGAACGACGGCTCGCCGGACCGCGTGCGCGCCATGATCAGCTCCATCTGGTCGACGACCGTCACGTGGTCGTCGGAAATTTCTCCGACTATGAGCTTCTCGGCGAGCCGGCGCAGGACCTGGTTGAAGGAATTCCAAAGCTCGACCTTGTCAGACGGGCGCAGGGGCCGGTCGGCGGCGCTCATGATCAACGCGGACTCGCGCTCGAGCATGTCCTGTCGCGCCGCAATCAGCGCACCGAGTTCGCCGGCGGCGTCCTTGAACTTCTTGTATTGGATGAGCTGGTGGACGAGTTCCCAGCGCGGATCGACGAGGTCGTCGTCTTCGGCGTTTGGATCGATGGCACGCTGGTGGCGAGGCAGGAGCATCCGGCTTTTGATCTCCATCAACGTTGCCGCCATCACGAAAAACTCCCCGGCGACCTCGATGCTCATCTCCTTCATCGCGTAGAGCGCGTCGAGATACTGTCGCGTGACCTCGACGATCGGGATGTCGTGGATGTCGAGTTCGTCCTTCCGAATAAGGAAGAGCAACAGATCGAGGGGACCCTCAAAGACCTGCAGCTTGATACGATGATCCGATTCAGCGACTACGGCGACCACGCAAACATCCCTGTGTGTGGGCCGGACCGGTGCAAACGAAAAATGGGGGCTGGTTGCGAGTTGGCGCCTTTCGATTGTAGGAGCGGCTTTACGCCGCTACTCCGGAGTGCGTTCGCGAAACGGTCGCGGCGTAAAGCCGCTCCTACAATTGCCGAAGGCCGGATGTCCTGCCCCGGCGGATCGGAATCCGATGTAGGGCTCGCGCTTGCGCGACGCCTAGCCTTCGGAGGTCGCCGCAAGCGGCGACCCTACATCGAACCCAGACGCATCACCGCAACAAAGAAGCCGTCGGAGTCGAGCTGCGACGGCTGCAGCCTCACGCCATGCCCATCCGCGGCGAACCGTGGCTCCGTTTCGAGAAACGCGCGCACGGTCCCTTCGTTCTCGGTCCTGGCGAGCGAGCAAGTCGCATAGACCAAGCGACCGCCCGGGCGGACATGCTCAGAGAACCGGCGCAGCAAGTCCAATTGGCGGGCGGCGAACTTTGCGAGATCCTCGCGCGTAGTCTGCCACTTCAGGTGCGGGCTCCGACGCCATGTGCCCGAGCCGGAGCAGGGAGCGTCGACGAGCACCGCGTCGAACTCGCCTTGGACCGTGGTGCTCGCACGGATCGATTGGATTCCGGCGCGCGCGGCGCGGACTTTCAACTCCTCGAGCGCTGGAGCACGGATGTCGTGTGCAACGACTGGCGTGCCCGCGCCGACGAGCGTGGCGAGTTGAAGCGTCTTTCCCCCGGCGCCGGCGCATGCGTCGAGCCAGTGCTCGCCGGCTGCAACGCCGGCCGTGTGAAGCACCCATTGCGAACCGATGTCCTGCACCTCGACGAGACCTTCGGCGTAGGCGCTCGTTCTCGTGACGTCGGGACCGGCGAGAACGCGGATCGCACCTGCGATCCGACTGTCGGCTAAAGCGTCGATGCTCTCTCGCGCGAGCGCGACGACGGCGGAAGCTGTGTCGCCTCGGGTCGCACGCAGCCAGAGCGGCGCGCGCGAGTGGACGACTGCCGCTTCATTCGGCTCGAGCAGGGCAGGGCACTCGTCGCGCACCCAGTCCGGAAACAGCGAGGCCGGTGATGCGTTGGCACTCGCGAACTGTTTGTTGAAGGCGGCCGCACGCTCCGCAAGCGGAAGATCGGCTGAGCTGCGTTCAACGGAAAGGACGGTGCGCGCGTCCGCAGTTTCCGCGACGTCTGCCGAAAGCCAGAGCGCCGCGAGCCCACGGTCTTCGTCGCGCACGGATTCGATCCATGGAAGGAACCGGACGGCGGCGTAGATCAACTCGCGGTAGTATCGGCGGTCGCGCGAACCAAAGCGGCGGTCCGCGGCAAGCGTGCGCTGCACCCAAGCGGGAAAGTTCCGGTCGGCGCGAGCGCGCGGAAGTGCCTCCGCAATCAAGCCGGTCGCGATGGCGAGCCGGCGGTGCTCTCGCGCTTCATTGCTCATGGAGTAGGGCGGGTCTTTGACCCGCCAAGGCCGGCAGGTCATTCTGCTGGCCAGCAGAATGCCCTACGTCCCTGAGGACGGCGGACTCATCCAGGATCAAGGTCACCTAGAACCTCAACAGATCTACCACGATCCGGAAGTGGAATCCGCTCTCGCGGCGCAGGCGTTCCTGCCACGAGACCTGATACTCGACGGCCCAGAGGTTGCGGATGTTTTGCCGGAGGCTGTAGGTCTGCTCGTAGAGGCTCGAGGTGGTCGCGTCGTAGCGGAAGCGCGCGCCGACAGCGAACTGCTCATTTATGCGGCGCGTGATGCGCAGGTCATATTCCTCGAGGTCTCCTTTCAGGAAATGCGTCGACAGGCCGAACGACCAGTAGCGGCCGTCGATGATCGTCACACCGGTGTTGAGCTCCTCGAGCGAGGGATCGTCGATGTCGAGACGCGAGTAGGCGTCGAACCGCAACCAGCGCACTGGCGAAATCGACGTTTCGATCTGGAGTGTGGAGAGACGGTCGATGCCTGGGTCCCGGCGGAAATTATGGTCGATCGCGAGGATGAGCGAAGCGAGGTCGCGCGATCCGCCGTTGCCGTCGCGCGTCTGGAGACGCTGGTCTACGCCGACGCGCAGGACGTTGAGATCGCGCATGTCGTCGATGTTGCGAATGTCGCCGAGGCCGAGCGGCTGCAGTCGCGTGCCGAAGACGTTGCGGTCGATCATCACGAGCTTCTCACTGCCGTTGCCTGCGGAGGGCATCACGCGGTATTGCGCGAACGGCTCGAAAAGGTGCCGCAGGCCGTCGATGCCCCACGTCTCGTTCTTGTAGTCGAACTCGCGCCACGCACGCGCGCGGATGTCGGCGCCTATTTCGGAGATGTAGCGCGTGTAGTTGCCGCTGTTGTCGGTCACGTCGGCGTAGTGAGTGACCCGGCCGCCGGCGACGGGCGTAAACGTAAGCCACGGCGTGATCGTGAACGGGCGTGAGAGGCCGTAGTGGAAATCCAGCCGATCGCTTTCGAGGTCGGTGCCGGTGCGAATCGCGTCCTCGCGCAAGCGCACGGCGCTCGCACTACCGCGGTGGATTATCCCGCTGAACACGGGAGTCGGCAGCAGGTCGAGCCGGATCTCCGGCAGGCGCTGCTGCAACGGATGAAACGAATTCGGCTGCGGTCGCAGGAACGCGGAGAAGATGAAGTTGTCCGTCGCGTAGGCGGCCTCGAGGAACGTGTCGGGCTGCTGGAGCTCCGTGAACTCGCTGCGGTTGAAGTCGCGGATGATCTCCGAGTCGCTCCAGTAGTTGACGTAGCCGGTGAGCGAGAATTTGCCCGAGGTCTGATGGTGGCGCCACTCGACGTAGCCGCGGTTCGAGTCGATCGGGTCGCCGAGGATGTCGGTGTCGCGCCGGCCGCTGTCGCTGATGTAGCCGGAGCGAAACCGGCCCCGGACAGCCGAGTCGCCGTCAGCGTGCTCGTAATTGACCGCCGGTCCGAAAAGCACGCCGCGCGATCCGAAGATTCCGATGCCAGCGCCCAGCGAGACGTCCTCTGAAACGGGCGCAAGTGCCGTGAGGTTGACGTAGGGTCCGAGACGGCCGCGGTAGCCGGCCTTCAAGCTGAGATCGATAAACGAGCCGCCGATGCCGCGCTCGAATCCCGGCAGCCCGAGCAGCGGGACCGAGCCGATCCCCAGCTTCGCACCTCCGGTCCTGATTCGCTCTCCCGGTCGCCACGTGATTCGCCGCGAGGTGACCTTCGGTGTCATCGGGCCTGGCTCGCCGTAATTGATGATGGCATTGGTGAACGTGAACTCACGCGCCGTGCCCTCGGCGGATTCCGCGCTGATGAAGATGGGGGAGGTGCCGGCCTTCACGTTGCGAAAGCGCACGACGCCGTCGCCCGTGGAATATTCGCCGGACTCGGCGAGGATGCGGATCACGCCGTGCGTGAGGGTGATGCCGCCGCGCGCTGTCGCGACGCCGGTCTCCTGATTGTAGCGGATCTCGGACGCGACGAGTGTGTAGTCCCCGTAGACCAGCCGGGCGCCGCCGAGCGCGACCACCTCCTTGGTGGTGTCGTCATACTGGATCGGAGCGTTCGACGTGAGATCGATGCCCTGCCCGATGGCGGACAGAGCGGTCGCGAGGGCAAACAGAAGAGGGATGGCAAGTCTCAGTTTCAATCTGGGCGCAGCAAAAAGGAGAAGATGGGCGGGCGCAACCTCCGCGCACCGCTACGATTTCCCATTCGCGGTTTGCGCCTCGCGCCGCAATCGCCAGCCTTGGAGGCCATGCCAATGCCGACCCCCGAGCCTCCCCCTGAGCCGATTCTCGAGCCTGCAAGCGACGCTGAAAAGATTGTAGCCGCGGTCCACTCGCAACCCCACTCCTACCTCGGCATGCACAATGTGGAGGAGGGCGGCGCCAAGGGAGTCGTCGTGCGGGCGTTTGTTCCGAATGCCGCGGAATGCGAAGTCGTGGTGCTGAGTGGCAAGCGCTCGCACCCGATGAAGCAGATCGACAAAGCCGGCCTCTTCGAAGTGTTCCTCCCGCGCCGGAAGGAATTTTTCAAATACCAGCTCCGCGTCACCTACCCGGGCGGCACGGTGCGCCAGTTCTGGGATCCGTATTCGTTCCTGCCGACGATCAGCGAACACGATCTCTACCTCTTCAATGAGGGCACCGAGCACTTCATCTACAAGAAACTCGGTGCGCACGTTCGGACGATTGATGGCGTCGAGGGCGTGACGTTTGCGGTCTGGGCGCCGTCGGCCACGCGTGTATCCGTCGTCGGCAACTTCAACTTCTGGGACGGCCGCGCCCAACCGATGCGGCCACTCGGCGCGTCGGGCGTCTGGGAAGTCTTCATGCCCGGCCTCCGCGAGGGCGAACTCTACAAATACGAAATTCGCGACGGCGCCGGAGGGCTCCATATCAAGACGGATCCGTTTGGCACCTACTTCGAGGGTCCGCCGAACAACGCCTCGATCGTCCACAACACGCGCAACTACACGTGGCGCGACGGCGAGTGGATCGCGCGCCGCGCCTCGGGTGAACCGATCGACCGTCCGATCTCGGTCTACGAGGTTCACGCGGGCTCGTGGCGCCGCAGCGACGAGGGTGAGCAGCTCCTCAGCTACCGCGAACTCGCGCACCAGCTCGCGGAGTATGTCGTCGAGATGGGCTTCACGCACGTCGAGGTGATGCCGCTCGCCGAGCACCCGTTCACAGGCTCCTGGGGCTATCAGGTAACCGGGTTTTTCGCGCCGACGCACAGGCACGGCACGCCGGATGACTTCATGTATTTCGTCGACGTGATGCACGAGCACGGCATCGGCGTGATCGTCGACTGGGTGCCTGCGCATTTCCCGCGCGACATTTTCGCGCTCGCGCGATTCGACGGCACTTGCCTCTTCGAGCACGAGGATCCGCGCAAGGGCGCGCACCAGGATTGGGGCACGCTCATCTTCAACTTCGGCCGCCACGAGGTGAGGGGCTTTCTCGCAGCCAACGCGCTCGCGTGGATCGATCGCTTCCACATCGACGGGCTGCGCGTCGACGCGGTCGCGTCGATGCTCTACCTCGACTACTCGCGCAAGGAAGGCGAGTGGATCCCAAACCAGCACGGCGGACGCGAGAATCTCGAGGCGATTTCATTTCTCCAACACACGAACGATCTCGTCCACCAGTATTACCCCGGCGTGTTGATGATCGCGGAGGAATCGACCTCGTGGGGTGGCGTCACGAAGCCCACTTCGGGCGGCGGCCTTGGTTTCGACCTGAAGTGGAACATGGGCTGGATGCACGACACGCTTCGCTACTTCTCGAAGGAGCCGATCCACCGCAAGTGGCACACGAACGATCTCACGTTCGGCATGCTCTATCAGTATTCCGAAAACTTCGTGAGCGTGTTCTCGCACGACGAGGTTGTGCACGGGAAGGGATCGATGCTCATGAAGATGGGCTCGTGGCACATTCCCGAAAAGGCCGCGACGCTCCGTGCGCTCTATGCGCACACGTGGGCCTACCCGGGGAAGAAACTCCTCTTCATGGGCTCCGAGTTTGGCCAGTCCGCCGAGTGGCGCTACGACGCCGCGCTCGACTGGCACCTGCTCCAATACCTCGACCACGAAGGCATCCGCGTGCTCGTGCGCGATCTGAACCGCCTCTACCGCAGCGAGCCGTTGCTCGGGCAGAACGATTTCAACCCGCAAGGCTTTCAATGGGTCGCGTGCTGGGACAGCTCGTCGTCAGTCATCAGCTATGTCCGGCAGAGTCAGTCGACGGACGACTGCATCTTCGTCGTCTGTAACTTCACCGCGGTCATTCGCCAGAAATACCGGATCGGCGTCCCGCGCTCGGGCTGGTGGCGCGAGTTGCTGAACACCGACGCCACGATCTACGGCGGCACCGGCGCCGGAAATCTTGGCGGAGTTGGCGCGCAGGATATCGAGTGGGACAATTTCCACCAC
>DATKCJ010000059.1:0-18900 GCA_035513275.1 Opitutaceae bacterium | reverse complement strand
GATCGCAACTGGCGAATCGGCCCGCATCGCCGGGCCCGCGACTGCGCGAAGCGAATCAATTGTCATGGCTTCGACTGCGACCGACGTGACGCCCTCGCCTTTCAGCCGCTGCAGTTCCTCTGCGACGGCGAGCAAGTGTTCCTTCAAACTCACTTCGACACGCCTCCCATCGCCTCGACGGCGCGCGCGACGTATTTAGCGAGAAGGTCGAATTCGAGGTTGACCGCGTCGCCCGCCTTGCGTGTGCCGAGAGTCGTCACATCAAGCGTGTGCGGGATCAACCAGACGGTGAGCCAGTCCGGGCCGACATCGACGACGGTGAGCGACACGCCGTCGATTGCGATGCTGCCCTTCGTCACCAGCATCGAGCCGAACTTCGCAGGCAGCGAAACCTTCAGGAAAACGTCCGCGCCGCGCCGCTCGAGCGTCTCGATCGTGCCGAGCGTATCGATGTGCCCGGTCACGAAATGCCCGCCGAGCCGGCCATCGGGCCGAAGCGATCGCTCCAAGTTAATCGGCCCGCCGACAGGAGTGACTCCGATGTTCGTGAGCCTGCGCGATTCCTCGAGCATCTCAAACTCCAGAGTGTCGGCCGAGCGGGCGACGACGGTCAGGCAGCAGCCGTTCACAGCGATCGAGTCGCCGACAACGGTGCCATCTGTCGCGATCTTCGCTCCGACCGCGAGCCTCCACGCGGCGGCCCGCTTCTCGAACAGTCGCATCTCTCCCTTTTCTTCAACGATTCCGGCGAACATGGCTCTCCAGCGTTGTCCCCCGCGCCGACCCGGCAACAGAAATGTGCGGTGCGAGCATAGTCCTCTAAAACCTGTAGGTGGCGCGCTCGTCGCGACACGTTGCGCGGCAAGCGCGCAACCTGCCAGGCGCATCGCGCAGTTCAGGGGGCCTTGTCGTCGCGGTTGACCGCGGTGGGGGCGTTTCCCATTGTCGCCAGTTCATCCATGCAAGAGACGTCACGAGACTTCGACTTCGCCTCGTTCGAGCCCAAGTGGCAGCGCTACTGGGAGGAACGGCACGTATTCCGCGCGATCACAGGATCGCCCAAGCCGAAGTGCTACATCCTAGACATGTTTCCCTACCCTTCCGGCGCCGGTCTGCACATCGGCCACCCCGAGGGCTACACGGCCACCGACATCATCGCGCGCGCGCGTCGGGCGCAGGGGTTTAACGTGCTTCATCCGATGGGCTGGGACGCGTTTGGCCTGCCTGCCGAGCAATACGCGGTGAAGACTGGCAAGCACCCCCGCAAGACCACCGAAGAAAATATCGCGACGTTCCGCCGGCAGATCAAAGCGATCGGGCTCGGCTACGATTGGGAGCGCGAAGTCGACACGACCGATCCGAAGTATTTCCGATGGTCGCAGTGGATTTTCCTTCAGCTCTTTTTGCGAGGGCTCGCCTACGTCGACGAAAAGCCCGTGTGGTGGTGTCCGGAACTCGGCACCGTGCTCGCCAACGAGGAGATCGTTGACGGCAAGTCTGAAGTCGGCGGCTTCCCGGTGGAACGCCGGCCGCTTCGCCAATGGGTGCTAGCGATCACGCGCTACGCAGATCGGTTGCTCGCAGGATTGAAGGATGTCGACTGGCCCGATTCGACGAAGCGCATGCAGGAAGCGTGGATCGGCCGCAGCGAGGGCGCAGAAGTCGAATTTGAAATTGCCGGTGGCGAAGGCGCGAAGCTGCGAATCTTCACGACACGGCCCGACACGTTGTTCGGTGCCACCTACATGGTTGTCGCGCCTGAGCACCCGCTTGTGTCGTCTCTCTCGAAGCCTACGCAGCGCACAGAGGTTGATATCTACACGAAGGCCGCTGCGGCAAAGAGCGATCTCGAGCGCACCGAACTCGCAAAGGAGAAAACCGGCGTATTCACCGGCAGACACGCGATCAATCCTGTCAACGGAGCGCGCATTCCGATCTGGGTGGCCGACTACGTCGTCATGGGCTACGGCACCGGTGCGATCATGGCCGTGCCCGGGCACGACACGCGCGACTTCGAGTTCGCCGAGAAGTTCAATCTGCCGATCGTCCGAGTGATCAAGGGAGCCGATGGCGAAGACGATCTGCCATTCACCGGCGACGGCCTCCTCGTGAACTCCGGCGAGTTCGACGGACTTGGCTCTGACGAGGCGATTCAGCGGATCACGGCGCACCTCGCCGGCGAGTCGCGAGGATCGGCGACCGTGCAGTTCAAGCTGCGCGACTGGCTCTTCTCGCGGCAGCGTTACTGGGGCGAGCCGTTCCCGATCGTGTGGGTGTCCGAGGCCGACTACGAAACAGTCGCGAAAAGCGCGGCCCCAGGCGTGAAACTGCCAGCCGAGCCCGTAAAGACGCGCGACTCGAATGGCCGCACTGTTTGTGCGCTCCCGCTACCCGAGAGTGCGCTACCGCTCACGCTGCCCGACGTCACTTCATATCAATCTGCCGGCACAGGCGAGAGCCCGCTGGCGAACTGCACTGAGTGGCTCGAGATATGGTTCGAGCCGTCGACCGGTGCCGCGGTGCCTGCGACTTCGGAGCGACCAGACGCGGGCTGGGTGCGCGGCCGGCGCGAGACAAACACTATGCCGCAGTGGGCAGGCTCGTGCTGGTATTACCTGCGCTATTGCGATCCGGAAAACGATCGCCTGCCGATCGGTCCCGAGGCGGCAGCCTACTGGGGCGTGCCCGACCTCTACATCGGCGGCGCGGAACACGCGGTGCTGCATCTCCTCTACGCGCGGTTCTGGCACATGTTCCTCCACGACATTGGAGTCGTCACGGAGCCCGAGCCATTTAGCAGGTTGTTTCACCAAGGCATTATCCTCGGCACCGACGGTGTGAAGATGTCAAAGGCCCGCGGAAACGTCATTAATCCTGACGACATCATACGGGAATTTGGCGCCGACTCGCTGCGACTCTACGAGATGTTCCTCGGCCCGCTCGAGGCGATGAAACCTTGGGACGGCCGCGGCATCGAGGGCGTGCATCGGTTCCTGCGCAAAGTGTGGCGCGAATACCTCGGCGATGACGGCGGGGTGTCCGCCAAGATTTCGGACGCCCCGGATTCCGATGAGGTCGCGCGCGGCTACCACGCAACCATCAAGAAGGTCACCGAGGACATCGAGAACCTGCGCTTCAACACGGCGATCTCGCAGATGATGATCTTCGTCAATTCGGTGCAGAAGGCGGAATCTCTGAACCGCGCGTCCGCCGAGGGCTTCCTCAGGCTGCTGGCGCCCTTCGCGCCGCACACGGCAGAGGAGTTGTGGAGCCGGCTCGGACATCCTGAAACCATTCTCGAAGCAGGCTGGCCTGTGCACGATCCCGCGCGCCTTGTTCTATCCACGATCACCTTGATCGTGCAGGTGAACGGCAAACTCCGCGGCGATCTGACTGTTCCGCCCGGCATCGCGGAGGCCGATGCAGTGGCCCAGGCGCGCGCGCATCCGAAAGTTGCCCCGTTTCTTGACGGCAAGTCACTCCAGAAGACTGTGTTCGTGCGCGGCCGGTTGGTGAACTTCGTCGTCAGCTAGCCGCGCCCGGCGGCTCCTACCACACTTTGGAGGCACCAGCAGAGTTGCTTCGCGTCGAAGTGGTGTAAATGGACGGTAAATCTCAGAAGGAATGGAAGTTACACAGGCTTCAACCGGTTTTCCCATTGATAGCAACCGCTGCGAATCGCACGCTGAGTGCAGTTCATATTATCCAGTCATTCTGCCCGTGAAGGGCTTACACACCTCATGAAGACCCAGCTCCGAGTAATTTCGGTCGTAGCGGCGATTGCCGCTGCTTCCTTGTGTCAGGCTCAGGATCGCATCGTCGGCAAAATGTTCATCGTCGATGTCGCAGGTGATGCCCACCTCGTCGATGCCGGCAAGGTCGTGACGTTCGAGGCCGGCGACACGCTCCAGTGCAAGAACATCGTCCTCGAGTCCGGACCCGAGTCCAACATGACCGCTGTGCTCTCCAACAACACCGGTTTTTATCTCGGGCCCAACTCGCGAATCGAACTGACCCGCTTCGAGCAGGCACCATTTGCAGCCGACCCGAGCAGGATCGAGGACGAGCCGTCGATTTCGAACATCGAGGGAGTGATCTACTCCGGCACGTTCGCGTTCTGCATGGCGAACCAGGTCTTTGGCAGCACGTCGAAATATTCCGTGCTCGGCGCAGACGTCTCCGTGCGCGGCAAGCGCATCGTAACTGAGGCGACTGACACGAAAACCATCTTTTATGTGGTGGAAGGAGAAGTCACGGTGAAGGCCGGTCCGGACGACCAGGCCGGCACGGTCGTGCAGTCGAACCAACAGGTTTCGATCACGCCGGGAGTCGGCGGCGCATTTCCGGTGATCGCGGTTTCCGAAATTGATCCGTCAGCGGGCGACAAGCTGAACAACGCCCTTTCCGCCGCCTGCCTTGCGCGTCGCGCTGTCTTCTTCGCCTCGCCGGAGGATCCACGTCGCGTGTTGCCGCCGCCGGACGGACCGAATCCGCCGACGGTCAGTATCGACCGCCTCGGCAACTGATCAGGCTCATTTCATTCAATCCAGCCATAACATCATGAGCTACGTCAGACTGGCGCTGCTCGCAGCGCTTCTCGCATCGCAGCAAGCCTTCGGTCTCCTGACCTTGGAAGACGGCAAGGCACAGGTCGGTGTGATTGGCCGCGCCTACTTCAATTGGGATTCGAATCTCTTCAACAACGCCAACGAGCAGGACGACACCTACACCGTGATCATCGCCGGCGTCACCTACGACCGGAACGCCGGCATCATCGGCGTGCAGGGTTCCGCGATCTGGTCCTTCGACTTCTTCAACAAGTTCGACGACGAGAACTCCTCCAATCCCACGCTGAAGCTCGTTTTCATCAAGGCACAGGGAAAGACGACCGGCTCTCTCGGCTTTAACTACCGCGAAATCAGCCAGGCTGACGACGCCGCCAACCAGCGCACGCGTCTCAGCGAGTTTGAGACGACACTCAAGGTCCAGTATCCTTTGAACGAGCGCTTCTCGCTCACCTCGACAACCGAGGTCGCCGACCGCGGCTACAAAGACAACGTCTTCTTCGACAACACCACGTTCGCCCAGTCGCTCGACGCTTTCATGGCCTACACGAGCAAGCTCGATGTCCTTGCCGGCTACCGTTACCGGTTCACCAACGCAAACGGCCAGCCCGATTCCGCGGATCACGCGTTCACAATCGGCGTCAACGGCAAGCTGCTGCCAAAAGTCGATGGCTCGCTCCGAGTCGGCTACCAGGTGCGCGACATCCGGTTGGCAGGCGCAGGCTCGCTCGACGGAGTCACCGCCTCAGCCACGCTGGTGTGGTCGCCGCGCAACCGCGTGCTCGTCACCACGCAAATCTCGAAGGACTTCGCGACAACTTCCACCGCGCTCTCGTCCGACAGCCTCACTTGGTTCAACTCCGTGCAGTTCACCACCGGCAGTAAGATCATCCTCACCGCCGGCGTCGGCTACGCCCAGTCGAAGTATTACGCCATCGACGTCCACGTGCGCACCGACGACTACTTCTACTGGCGCGTCGGTGCCAGTTATCCAATCACTACGAACATCACCGCCGAGGCGACCTACACTCGCTCGGAAAACTGGTCTTCTCTCTCCTTCGCGGACTACACGAAAGAGTTTGTATCCGTGGGCATCGCTGCGAAATTCTAGCCTGCAAGCAACCCGCCATGACCGGCAGAGCACTCCGCCTCCTTCTCACAGCGTCCGCCGCGTTCGCGATCGCAGCCTCCGGGCTCCTCGCGCAAGCTGCCACGGGCGATGCCGACATTCCGGTCTCGAAGAAGAACTTCATCTACCGCCTCTCGCTGGGCGACCGGATTCGCGTCGCCGTGTTTCAGGAGGACGATCTCTCCGCCATCCCGCGGGTGAACGCACAGGGCATGGTCACGCTGCCGCTCATCGGCGACGTGCGAGTTACAGGCCTCACCGTCAGCGAAGCGCAGCGCCGCATCGAGACGGCGCTTAAGGACGGGCGCTTCATGCGCGCCCCGCAGGTTAACATCACCGTCGAGGAATACGCCGCGCGCGAGGTCTCGATCCTCGGCCAGGTGCGCAATCCCGGCAAATACGCGCTTCCGGTCGAGTCGACGCTCACCGTCGTCGAACTTGTCACGCGGGCAGGCGGCTTCACCGACATCGGCAAAGGCACCGAGGTGCGCATCACGCGCATCGGGCCCGACGGCCGCGAGACGAACTTCACGGTCGACGCCGAGAGCGTGATCCGCGGTCGCGGCAAGAGTCGCATCGAGGACAACAGCATGCTCCTCGAGGCGGGCGACATCGTCTTCGTGCCCGAGCGGTTTATTTGACGGCACAAACGCACAGGCCCACACTCTGAAAACGTCGATGCCCGATAGTGCCACGAAGAACCCAGCCCCGATCGGATCGATGAGATCGGAACCGGTCCTCGAACGGCGCACGCTGCGCGACTATTACGTCATCATTCGCGAGCACCTCTGGCTCGCGCTTTCCATCTCCGTCCTCGTGTCCGTCTCGCTTGGCTACTACCTCGCGCGGCAAACGCCCGTCTACGCAAGCACTGCCACACTGCAGTTCCAGCGCCCCGAGAAGGTCGTCACGAGCGAAGCTGTTTCCGACACTTCGATCCGCACCGACGCCGACATCAACACCTACCTCCAGATCCTCGGCAGTGCGAAGCTGCGCGCGCGCATCTCCGAGTCGTTCACACCTGTCGAACTAGCCGTGCTTCAGAAGCCTTACCTCGCCAGCCTGCAGCCGGGAGTCATTCCCCCGTCGGCAGGAATGCTCATAAACGACATGAGCATCGAGGCCGTGCGCAACAGTTTCCTCGTCACCGTCACCGCACGCGCCCGCTCGGCAGAGTCAGCCGCGTTGATCGCAAATCGTTTCGTGGAGAAGTTCATCGACTTCCTCATCGAGCGCGGCTCCGGCGGCAACGAAGCGGCGATCGACTCGCTCACACGACGCGCCGCCGAGATGAAACTCGAATACGAGAAGGCCGAGCGCGAACTCCAGGCCTACAAGGAGCGGGAGAACCTCGTCTCACTCGAAGACACGCAGAACATCATCATCGACCGCCTGAAGTCCCTCAACGGCGCGCTCACCAACGCCCGCATTCAGCGCCTCGACCTCGAGGGCTACCGCACGCAGGTTGACGCTTTTCGGACGGATGGCCGGAACCTTCTCGAGATCACCTTCATCGCCCAATACGGCTCGATACCCGGCCTCCGCGCTCAGATCGACGAACTCGTGCGCCGCGAGGCGATTCTCGGTGAACGCTACCTCGAGCGGCATCCGAAAATGATCGAGACTGTCAACGCGCTCACATCGCTGCGCGGTCAGCTCGAGATCGCGATGAAGCTCGCGGTCTCCGACTTGGAAAGCCGCCTTGAGAAAGCGAAGGAGAACGAGGTCAGCCTGACCGGCGAGCTTGCCGGCGCCGAGACCGAGGCGTTCCGACTGGGAAAACTGTCGGTGGAGTTCAAGAGCCTTGAGAACCAGACCGCGGTCAACCGCCAGAACTACATCTCGATCCTCGATCGACTCAACCAAATCAACACGACGAAGAACCTCGAGAACATCCCGGTGCGCCCGCTCGATCGCGCCGCCGTGCCAAACGCGCCGATCTCGCCAAATCTTACGCGCATACTGCGCAACTGCATCTTCCTCGGCCTCGTTCTTTTCTTCGGTGTGCCGATCGCGCTCAACTTCATCGACGATCGCGTGAAGAGCTCGTGGGACATCGAGGCGTTCATCGGCGCGAACCTGCTGGGCATCATTCCCGATCTCGGCAGCGTGAAACCCGAGGAGCGGCCGACACTCGTCACAAAGCAGGAAACAACGCCAGCGGTCGAGGCATTCCTCAGCGCTTACAGCGCGGTGAAGCTCGCATCCAAACTCGATTTTCCAAAGTCGCTCATGGTCACGAGCACGATTCCCGGCGAGGGCAAGACGCTCGTGAGCTGCAACATCGCCGCCAGCTTCGCGCGCCACGGCAAGTCGACCGTTCTCGTCGATTGCGATCTCCGTCGCCCGATGATTCACCGCCATTTCGGCGTCGAGAATGACCACGGCCTGATCCCGTGGGCAGAGGGCGGCTACTTCATCGCCGACGATCCGCTCACCGATCAGAATCTCGGCATCCTGAAGATCGCGCCGAACCTTCATCTCATCCGCGCCGGCGGTCGCTCCAAGACGCCGACTCACATTTTCGAGAATCCCGCTTTCGGCGACTTGATCGAGTCGCTCAAGCGCCGCTTCGACCTCGTCGTGGTCGACACGCCGCCGATCGGCGCCGTCACCGACGGCCTCCTCATCGCCGAGCGCACCGACGAGTCGGTCTACGTCTGCCGCTTCAACAAGGCGCAGCGGAAGCACATTCGGATCTACATCAAGAGCCTGCAGGAGAGCAAAAACGACCTGCTCGGCATCGTGCTCAACGGCATGAACCCTCGCCGCATCGAGCACTACAGCGACTACCGCTACTACCGCAGCTACAAGAAATACTACGGCGCCCAATCGTGAGCGAGGGGCTCGCCCCGGAATTTCCCCTGCGCCCGACGAGATGACAGTGCACTCCAGATTTCTGCCCGCGGATTATGACGCGAGGCGCCCGGTCGCCCTCATCGCGGGCCAGGGCGATTATCCCATCCGGGTGGCCACAGCGATGCGCACGGCCGGCGTGCCTGTGCGATTGATCGCCTTCGACGAGGAGACTCGCGCGGAACTCGTCGAATCGTTTCCCGAATCGGAGCGCCGCACGATCCTGGTCGGCCAGCTCGGCCACATGCTGTCGGCGATGAAAGATTTCGACGCGGGCTACGCGCTCATGGCCGGGCAGATCACGCCCAAGCGGCTCTTCAAGGGCCTGCACCCCGACTGGAAGGCCGCGAAGATCCTCTTCTCGCTCAAGCTGCGCAACGCCGAGACGATCTTCGGCGCGATAGCAAAGGAGATCGCCGACATCGACATCCACCTGCTCGATGCGCGCGCGTTCCTCGATTCCGATCTCGCGACCGAGGGCTCGATGACCGGCGACCGCCTCCCGGTGCCGCAGGAGTTTCTCGAGCACGGCATCCGCATCGCCAAGGAAGTTGCGCGGCTCGACATCGGCCAGGGCGTCGTCGTGCGCAAAGGCACGGTCGTCGCCGTCGAAGCATTCGAAGGCACCGACGCGATGTTGCGACGCGCCGGCGAATTCAAGACCGACAACATGATCTTCGTGAAGGCCGTGAAGCCTGCGCAGGACTTCCGGTTCGACGTGCCAGTGTTCGGGCTGCGCACACTCGAGACCATGCGCGAGGCCGGCATCGCATGCGCGGCACTCGAAGCGGGAAACACCATTATGCTCGATCGCGAAAAGCTGCTCGGCCAGGCGCGCTCGTGGGGCATCCATTTGCACGGGTTTAAGTGAGTTTGGCCTGACCCGCTAGGGGCGCACTCATTAGGAAAGCGCATCCCGCCAAGAGGGACCGCACTCCAAGACGCTCTGCGCAACCAAGTGCCCTTCTACGCGCCGCAGGCGCCTTGGAGTGCGGCAGTCCTCTGCCGCTTTTTACGACCGAGCTGCAGGTGGCTCGCCATTCGCGTCAAGACTCCGGCGGGTCGTTCGGCATGCGTCAACCGCCGCACCCCGCCACTCCCGAACCGGGCTTGCGGTTCACTGCCTCGCGGCGCATCTTGCCCCGCATGCCCAAGGACTACGTCGAGGTTGAAGTGAAAGGGGTGATGCCCACCGCCAACGGCTGCGCCGTGTTCCTCGGAAACGACGACAAGAACTTCGTCATCTACGTCGACCACAGCGTCGGCAACGCCATCTCGATGTCGCTCCATGGAGTGAAGAAGGAGCGCCCGCTCACGCACGACTTGATCGGGAGCATCCTTCTCGGACTGGGCGTCAACGTGGAGCGCGTTTCCATCAACGACGTCCAAAACGGCACGTTCTTCGCGCGTATTCTTCTCAGCATGGAAAACGAACTCGGCCGCAAAATCATCGAGATCGACGCGCGCCCGAGCGACTCGATGGTCCTCGCGCTTCAACAAAAGCGGCCGGTATTCGTGGCGCGCCACGTTTTCGACCTCGCCGAGGACATGACGGAGATTCTCGAACGTGTGATGCGCCAGGCCGAGGAGCCGGACGAAGAGTCCGACGAAGACTTCGGCGAGGAAGAGGAAGACAAGTAGAGTGACCGACTCCGCCCGACAAACCGCCCGGCAGCTCCCGCCCCCGGTGCAAACCGGCACGCCGCTCACCGCGCTCGCGCCGATGCAGGACGTGACGGACATCGCGTTCATGGGCGTGATCGCGCACTACGGCAGCCCCGACTACTACTTCACGGAGTATTTCCGCGTTCATGCCTCCTCGACACTTGAGCGGCACATCGTCCGCTCGATCACAGAGAACCCGACAGGCCGGCCGGTGTTTGCGCAGATGATTGGCGAGAGCGTGCCGGACCTCACCCGCACCGCGTGCGAACTTGAGCGTCTGCCGGTCGCCGGCGTGGATCTCAACATGGGCTGCCCCGCGCCGAAGATCTACAAGAAGAATGTCGGCGGCGGCCTCCTGCGCGATCCGGACAAGATCAACGAAATCTTCAGCGCCCTTCGCGCGTCGATCGGCGGACTATTCACTGTGAAGACGCGCATCGGTTTCGAAAACACATCCAACTTCGACCGCGTGCTCGAACTCGTGAACTTCCACGGCGTCGACCTCCTCAGCGTGCACGGACGCACGGTGAAGGAAATGTATCGCAGTGAGGTTCACTACGACGCGATCGCTCATGCAGCCGCGACCGTGCGCTGCCCGGTGCTCGCGAACGGCAACGTCACCTCCGCGTCCGCCGCCGAGCGCATCATCCGCGAGACGGATGCCGCCGGAGTCATGGTCGGCCGGAGCGCAATCAGGAATCCCTGGATCTTCCGCCAGATCCGCGAGCGCCTTTCAGGCCACGCGGAATTCCGCGTCACACTCGGCGACGTGCGCGAATACATCGCACGCTTGAGCGCGGCGGTTTGCAGTCCGTCGGTGCCCGACGGAGTGCGGTGCAGCAAACTGAAGAAATACCTGAACTTCGTCGGCCAAGGCGTCGACTCCGAGGGTCGCTTCCTACACGAGATGCGCCGCACGCAGACCGAGTCTGAACTTTTCGCGGCCTGCGACCGTCACCTCCTCGCGGACCCGTCGATTCCTTTCTCACCGGAACCTTACGCCGGCGTGCTCGCCCGGCCAAATTGCGAGACGCCGGACCCGGTCGAGTGCTCGCTGGACTCGGTGACGGGGTGAAGGGAAAATTGCCCTAATTGATCCGAGCACCGAGGTAGAAGCCCGCTTGCGGGCGATGGTTCATTTAGGTGGCGCGCTCCCCGCGCGACCAGTGCGCACCCAACTCAATCGCCTGCAAGCAGGCTCCTACCTCCAGCAACCCGCCTCGCGAACAAACGGCACGTGCTGTGCCAGCGTGTCCCGCAGGGTATGCCGCCGGAGGTTCCTAGCGTTGGCTGCCAGTCACTTAGATCGTGCTGTCCACGGCATTGAAGCTGCACTTGGGGAAGCGTAAACTCGCCTTCCGGGACCCGGACGAGCCGTTGCTCTGTGCCTTGAGCCCAAACCTCTTCAACACACCTGAATCCAAAATGACCCAGACTCCTGAGAAACACGCCTTCCAAGCCGAGGTCCGCCAACTGCTGGATATCGTCATCCACTCGCTCTACACCGACCGCGAGATCTTCATCCGCGAGCTAGTGTCGAACGCCTCCGACGCGCTCGAGAAACTCCGCCACCTGCAGATCACCGAGAAGGAAATCTTCGACGACAACCTGCCGCTCGAAATCAATATCACGACAGACGACTCGGCCGGCACGATTACAATTCAGGACTTCGGCATCGGGATGACCCGGGAGGAGCTCGTCGAAAATCTCGGCACGATCGCGCACAGCGGCACGAAGTCGTTTCTCGCCGCGCTCAAGGAATCGGGCGGCGCCGCGGACGCACGGCTCATCGGGCAGTTCGGTGTCGGCTTCTACAGCGCGTTCATGGTCGCGAAGGAAGTCTGCGTTTACACGCACTCTTGGAAGAAAGACGCCGGGCACCTCGTCTGGTCGAGCGACGGCGCCGGCGCCTACGAGATCACCGAGGCCGAGGGACAGCGCCGTGGCTGCAAGGTCGTCCTCACACTTAAGGACGACTGCAAGGATTTCGCCCGTGCGCACGAGGCGCGCCGGATCATCGAGCATTACTCCTCTTTCGTGCCCTTCCCGATCACGCTCAACGGCGAGCGCGTCAACAAGGTCGAGGCCATCTGGCTGCGCGCAAAGGCGAGCATCAAGGACGAGGAATACACCGAGTTCTACAAGTTCCAGGCGCGCGCGTTCGACGAGCCCCGCCACCGGCTGCACTTCACCGCCGACGCGCCGCTCGCAATCAACGCACTGCTCTTCACTCCGAGCGACAATCCCGAGCGCTTCGGCTTCGGCCGCATGGAGCCCGGCGTCTCGCTCTACTGCAGGAACGTGATGATCGACGCACACCCGAAGGGCCTGTTGCCCGAGTGGATGCGCTTCCTGCGTGGCGTCGTCGAGAGCGCCGACCTTCCGCTCAACGTCTCGCGCGAACGCATGCAGGACAGCGCGCTCGTGAAGAAGCTCGGCAATGTCATCACGCGCCGATTCCTGAAGTTTCTCGAGGAGGAAGCGGAGAAAAACGCCGATGCCTATGCCGGCTTCCACAAGCAGTTCGGCAACTACCTGAAGGAAGGCGTCTCGAGCGACTTCGCGCACCGCGAACAGATTGCGAAGCTCCTGCGGTTCGAGTCGTCCGCGACCGAGAAGGGCAAGTTCACCGGGCTTGCCGACTACGTCGCGCGCATGCCCGACTCGCAGAAGGAGATCTATTTCCTCCACGCGCTCAGCCGCGAAGCGATCGAGGCGGGTCCGTATCTCGAGGCCTTCAAGGCCCGTGGCTTCGAGGTGCTCTACCTCTACGAGCCGTTCGACGAGTTTGTCATGAGCCACCTCGGCAAGTTTTCGGACAAGCGCCTTGTCAGCGCTGACAGCTCGGACCTCGATATCGGCGACGCGCCTTCAGGCGCGGGCGATCCGCTGCCAAAGGAAGAGATGGACGCGCTGCTCGGCTGGATTCGCGAGACACTTGGCGAGCGAGTGGGACAGGTGCGCTCCGGCGTTCGTCTCGTCGACAGCCCCGCAGCCGCGCTGAACTCCGACAAGCTCCTCAGCCCCGCGATGCGCCGCGCGCTTCGCATGATGAAGGACGACGAAGCCGGCGAGCAGCCGAAACTCGACCTCGAGATCAACCCGCGCCACCCGCTGGTGCACGCGCTCAACGCACTCCGAGGATCCGATGCCGCAAAGGCCACGCTCATCTGCGAACAACTCTACGACAACTCACTCCTCGCCGCTGGCATCGTCGAGGAACCCCGCCTCCTCGTTGGACGCCTCAACAAGCTCCTCGAGATGGCTGCCAAGTGACCTTCCGCGATGACTGAAGATACACAGCAACCTCTGCCCGACTCGGAGTCCGCCGGCACTTCCGCGGCTGGGCCTGCCGCCACGTTCGAGGCGCGCATCGCCGAGCTCGAGGCGAAGCTCGCGACCGAACGCGACAACGCTCTGCGCAAGGCCGCGGAGTTCGACAACATCCGCAAGCGCCTCGTCACTGACGCCAAACGCCAGTCCGAGGCAGGCAAGCTTGGTTTCATCCAGCAAGTGCTCGCGATCGCCGACACGCTTGAGGTCGCGCTCACCACGCCATCCGACAAGGACACCGTCGAACACGTGCGCGAGGGCGTCGAACTCACGCTCAACAAGCTGCGCCAACTTCTCGGCGAGCACGGTGTCACACGCTACGAGAGCCTCGGCCAACCGTTCGATCCCGACCGCCACGAGGCGCTCTCGATGGGCAAGAACCCGGAACTTCCCGACCAGGCCGTCATCCAAGTCTTCCGCGAGGGTTACGCGCGTGGCGACCACATCCTGCGCCACGCGCAGGTCATCATCAACAACCTCAACTGATCCGCCTCAAGCCGACCGACTCCTACCGACAGCCCCACCTCCATGGCACCGCGCTTCAAGGACTACTACGAGACACTCGGCGTCGCGAGTGACGCGAACGCGGACGACATCAAGCGCGCGTTCCGCAAGCTCGCGCGCAAGCACCATCCCGACCGCGCCACGCCCGCGAACAAGGATGTTGCCGAGGCAAAGTTCAAAGAGATCAACGAGGCCTACGAAGTCCTTGGCGATCCCGAGAAGCGCAAGCGCTACGATCAGCTCGGTGCGAACTGGGAGCAGCCGGAGATGGCGTCGGGCTGGTCGTCCGCGCGTCGCGCGAGTCCTGGCGACACTCCCGACGATTTCGATTTCCACTTCGGCGGCACGGGCTTCAGCGATTTCTTCGAGCAGTACTTCGGCAACACGCGCGCGAGCCGCAGCACCCAAGACTCATCCGCCGACATCGAGGCGGAAATCATGGTCACGCTCGACGAGGTCCTGCGCGGCTCGGCTCGACAGGTCTCGCTCCAGGCTTCCGGTGCCGAGGGCCGCGCATTGCCGCCCAAGACGTATCAAGTTCGCATCCCCTCGGGCGTGCGCGAGGGTCAGCGCATCCGACTCGCGGGACAGGGTCGGGGTCGTGGCGATCTCTACCTGCGCGTCCGGATCGCGCGCCACCCGGACTTTCGAGTCGAGAACGACCGGCTCTTCCACGACCTTGAACTCGCGCCTTGGGAAGCCGTGCTCGGCACCACCATTCGCATCCTCACGCTCGATGGTCGCGTCGATCTTCGCATCAAACCCGGCACGCAGTCAGGTCAGCAACTCCGCCTCGCAGGCCTCGGTCTCCCGCGCGCCGACGGCACGCGCGGCGACCTACACGTTGTCATCGCCGTCGAAGTCCCGACCACCGCCACCGGGCGCGAGCGCGAGCTCTGGGAGGAACTCGCGAAGGTTTCCGAATTTGATCCGAGGCATTGAGATGAGCGAGAATCGGGCAGTGCCTCCTAACGTAGCGCAGGTCTCCGACCTGCGAATCGCGGCGGGTCAAAGACCCGCCCTACTTTCACCGCGCCTCAACTGACCCGCCCACCCCTTCAAAAAAGTGAACATCGACTTCAACCGTTTCACCGAGAACGCCGCCCGCGCTTTCCAGGAGGCGCAGGCTGAAGCACGGCGTCGCAACCACCAGCAAGTCGACGCGTGGCACTTGTTGCACGCGCTCGTCACGCAGGAGAATGGTATCGTGCCGGCGGTGCTCGACAAGATGGGCATCCAGCACAGCGCAGTCGCCCTCTCACTCGACCGCGAACTCGGCAAGCTTCCAACCGTTTCCGGACCCGCCGCTGCGGGACAGGTCTACATCACTCAGGCCGTGCAGGACGCCGTCACCGGCGCAGAGGCCGCCGCAGGGCAACTGCGCGACGATTTCGTTTCCGTCGAGCATCTCTTCCTCGGAGTCCTCCGGGCCAAACCAACACCGGCGCTCCGCCGCTTCTTCGAGAGCTTCAGCATCGAGGAGCACAAGTTCCTCGAAGCGCTGCGCTCGGTGCGCGGCAACCAGCGTGTGACCTCGCAGCATCCCGAGGCGACGTTCCAGGCGCTGGAGAAATACGGCGTCGACCTCGTCGACCGAGCGCGCAAGGGGAAGCTCGATCCTGTCATCGGTCGCGACGCCGAAATCCGCAGGCTCATCCGCATCCTTTCGCGCAAGACGAAGAACAATCCCGTCCTCATTGGCGACCCGGGCGTCGGCAAGACCGCGATCGTCGAGGGTCTCGCGCAGCGAATCCTTCGCGGCGACGTGCCCGAGGGGTTGAAAGACAAGACTGTCTTCTCGCTCGACATGGGCTCGCTTCTCGCCGGTGCGAAATACCGTGGCGAGTTCGAGGAGCGCCTTAAGGCCGTGCTCAACGAGGTGAAGCAGAGCGAGGGCCGCGTGCTGCTCTTCATCGATGAGCTGCACACAATCGTCGGCGCAGGCAAGGCCGAGGGCGCAGTCGACGCGGGCAACATGCTCAAGCCGATGCTCGCGCGCGGCGAGTTGCGCTGCATCGGCGCGACGACGCTCGACGAGTATCGCAAGCATCTCGAAAAGGACGCCGCACTCGAGCGTCGCTTCCAGCCGGTTGTCGTCGACCAGCCGTCCGTCGAGGACACGATCTCGATCCTGCGCGGCCTGCGTGAGCGGTTCGAGATCCACCATGGCGTGCGCATCCAGGACAACGCGCTCGTCAACGCCGCCGTCCTCTCCAACCGCTACATCTCAGAGCGATTCCTGCCGGACAAGGCGATCGACCTCGTCGACGAAGCGTGCGCGATGATCCGCACCGAGATGGACTCCATGCCGCAGGAGCTCGACGAGCTCAGCCGCCGCCAGATGCAGCTTGAGATCGAGGAAGCTGCGCTGCGCAAGGAGAAGGACGACGCGAGCCGCCAGCGGCTCGAAGGCCTTTCGCGCGAACTCACCGAGGTGAAGGACAAGGCCGACGTTCTTCGCCACCAGTGGGAAAAGGAGAAGAGCGCGATCACCGAAGTGCGCAAGGTCCGCGAGCAGGTCGAGGCCGAGCGGCTCGCCCTCGAGGACGCCGAACGCAAATACGATTTGAACCGCGCCGCCGAAATTCGGCATGGACGGTTGCCGCAATTGCAGCAGCGCCTGCGCGAGATGGAGGAGACCACGAGCGCTTCGAAGCTGTTGCGCGAGGAAGTTTCCGCCGAGGAGATCGCGGAGATCGTCTCGAAGTGGACCGGAGTTCCCGTCACGCGACTGCTCGAGGGCGAGAAGGAGAAGCTCCTGCGACTCGCGGACGTGCTGCATGAGCGTGTCATCGGTCAGGACGAGGCCGTCGACGCCGTAAGCGAGGCAATCCTCCGCGCGCGCTCCGGCATCAAGGATCCGCGGCGCCCCATCGGCACGTTCCTCTTCCTCGGTCCGACCGGCGTCGGCAAAACCGAGCTCGCGAAGACGCTCGCCGCGTCGCTCTTCGACTCCGAGGCGAGTCTCATCCGGATCGATATGTCCGAATACATGGAGAAGCACTCGGTCTCACGGCTCATTGGCGCGCCACCGGGCTACGTCGGCTACGACGAGGGCGGCCAGCTCAGCGAGGCCGTGCGCCGAAATCCCTACTCCGTCATCCTCTTCGACGAGATCGAGAAGGCGCACCCCGATGTGTTTCACGTGCTGCTGCAAGTCATGGACGACGGCCGCATCACCGATTCGCAGGGCCACGTCGTCGACTTCAAGAACACGGTCATCATCCTCACGTCGAACATAGGCAGCCGTTTCCTGCAGGAAGGCGTCACGAGCGACACGATCCCGGAATCAGTGCGCGAGTCGGTCTTCTCCGAGCTGCGGCGCTCGTTCCGGCCGGAGTTTCTCAACCGCATCGACGATACGGTGCTCTTCAAGCCGCTCACTCTCGAGGAGACCACGAAGATCGTCGACCTGCTGCTCGCCGACCTCAACTCGCGTCTCGCCGATCGCAAGGTGGTCGTGGCACTCGACACGAAGGCGCGTGAGTGGGTCGCGGAGAAGGGTTACGATCCCGTCTATGGCGCACGTCCGTTGAAGCGCTTCCTCCAGAAGCACGTGGAGAACCAGCTCGCCCGCGGACTCATCGCCGGCACGGTGCCGGAGGGCTCGACTGCGACCTTCGAAGTCGACCACGATAACCTCGTGCTGAAGGCGGCTTGATTCTCGCACTTCTAAGGTCTGGTATTGTTCACGGCCTGCTGTCCGTGCAGTGGGCCGGCACATGAATGTCGCGCTCCGGCCTCCCGTCCTCTCATTGATTGGCAACACGCCGCTCCTGCGGCTCGAGTTCGAGCCGGAGGGCGTCGCGATTTTCGCGAAGGCGGAGTTCTTGAACCCGAGCGGTTCGATCAAGGACCGGCTCGCGCTGTGCATCATTGAGGACGCCGAGCGGCGCGGACTGCTCAACCGCGACTCGGTGATCCTCGAGTGCACGAGCGGCAACACCGGAATCGCGCTCGCGATGGTGGGCGCAGTGAAGGGCTACCGCGTGAAGATCCTGATGAGCGAGACCGCGAGCATCGAGCGCAGGCACCTCATCACTCACTTCGGCGCGGAGATTCAGCTCTTCAACGCGCACGAGGGCTACGCAACAGGCATCCGGATGAGCCGTGAAATGGCAGCCGCCGATCCGCGCTACTTTCTTCCCTGCCAGTTCGAGAACCCGATCAACGCCGACGACCACGAACATTGCACGGTCCGCGAAATCCTCGAGCAGATCCCGGGCGGACGCGTCGATGCATTCGTCTCCGGCTATGGCACCGGCGGCACGCTCGCTGGATGCAGCCGCGGCCTGCGCCGAGCGAACCCGGCGGTGAAAATCTTCGCGATGGAACCGGCCGAGGCAGCGATGCTCTCGGGCGAGTGTCCGTGTTGTCATTTTATCGAGGGCATCGCGGGCGGTTATGTTCCGCCGCTCCTCAAACTCGCGCACATCGACGAGCCGATGAAGGTCGGCAGCAAGGAGGCGCTCGAAATGACGAACCGCCTGTCCCGCGAGCACGGACTTCTTGTAGGCACTTCCAGCGGCGCCAACGTCGTCGCCGCGATCCGCGCGGCCCAGCGCCTCGGCCCCGGCGCGCAAGTCGTCACGATCCTCTGCGACCGCGCCGAGCGCTACTACTCGACGCGATTGTTCGCGGCGGGGTGAAGCACTCCAGCGATTCTGCGACGCGGGCCCGCGTCCTGCCCTCAACGCGAACCTACGATCTTGCAGGCGCGGAGCCGCGCGCAAACATCGTGAGATGCCCCTGCGAACTGCCCTGCCAATCCTCGCCACGCTCGTCGGTGCAACTGCGATGACACACGCCGCCTCACGCCCTCCGGCTGCAAACATGGATGAGTCGAAG
>DATKCJ010000058.1:0-2391 GCA_035513275.1 Opitutaceae bacterium | reverse complement strand
CGAGGGGATTGCTGAAGGATTGAGGGATCTCGATGCGTCAGGTGTCCCGATGGGTGTCTGCACATCGAAGCGCACAGACATCGCCGAACGCGTCTTGGAGATGTTTGATGTCCGTCGGTTTTTTAGGTTTGTCGACGGCGGCGAGGTCGGGATCAAGAAGTGGCAGCAAATCGAAAACTTGAAGGCGAAGGGTCTGGTTGATCGCGCTACAATCATGATCGGCGACCGTGCGGTGGATATCGAGGCAGCCCACCGGAACGGACTGCCGGGCGCCGGCGTCTTGTGGGGATTTGGTTCCCTCTATGAGATTGAATCGGCGCGGCCAGAGCATGTGATTGCGACACCGGCTGACATGAGGGGATTGATCACCATCCGTCCAACGCGGAAGGGCTGAGCAGGAATCGCGTCGTCTGGCTCTGGATCGAGATGCCAGCCCTCAAACCAGGAAGGATGCCGCGCACCCGCGAGCGCCGTGGACAGGCTGCGCCCGCGAGGAGAATCTTGCCTCGGTCGGGCGAAGCAGCCTTCATGCTGCCACGTCCAGCCGGCAGCGAACGATTCGAGAGCCGGCCCATGGAGCGAGTGCCTGTCTGAATCCCCTCGAACTGACACCTAAGAACATGAAACGTTATCTTGTCTACATTATCATCCTCATGATTGCGCCGGCCATCCCGGCAAATGCGCAGATCAGCAAACTGTTCAAGAAGTCCGCCGAAACGAAGACCACAGACGACGCGGCCGCGACCAAGATGCCCGAATACAAGGGCATCAAGCACGCGGTCGGAGTCTCCGATGTCACCAACGAAGCCGGCTACCGGTCGCAGTGGACGCTTGGCGACAATCTCCGCTTCATGCTCGAGTCCGCCCTGTTCGAAACAGGACGGTTCGTAATCGTCGAGCGCGGCGAACTCGGAAACGTGATGGCCGAGCAGGACCTTCAGGCGAGCGGCCGTGCTGCGGTTGCGAAGACCGTCGCCGAAACCGGAAAGATTCGCAGCGCCCGCTACATCGCCTCCGGTGCAGTCACCGAAGTGTCGGACTCGACCTCGGGCGACTCGGGCGGCATCGGAATTCGCGGCCTTCGCATCGGGGTGTCTTCCGCAAAGTCGGCCGTCGTGCTCATGGTCAAACTGATCGACACGACGAGCGGCGAGATCGTCGCCAGCAAGCGGATCCGCGGCGAGGCGGGCAAGTCAGGTCTCCGCCTCGGCGGCTACACCCGCGGATTCTCCGGCGATCTCGCATCGTTTGCGAAGACGCCTCTCGGCGAGGCCGCCCAGGATTGCATCGACCAGGCAGTGACGTTCATCGCCGAGAGCATGGAGGACTACGACATCGAGGGATCGGTCGTGGCGATCACGGGCGACCAGATCGTGATCGGCCTCGGCGAAAACTACGGCATCGAGGCGGGCCAGACGTTCATTGTGCGAACCGATGGCGAGGTTCTCACCGACCCTGACACCGGTGCCGTTCTCGACCGGATCGAAGGAGAAACCACCGCCACGATCGAAGTCACACGTGTGCGGGAGAAGACTGCATACTGCAAATTGATCGACGGTGAAATGCCCGAACGCGGCCACAGAGTCGTCGCACGCTGAACAAGACAGACGAGCGGATCAGCCGGGATCGGTCAGTTCCATGAGCGCGCTTTTGAGCGATCTCAGGGTGCCGCGGCCGCAATTCTCGCGTGCTTCAGAAACTGTTCCGCCACGGGTGTGAGCGCGGAGGCTTTCCACGCGGCACCGATCACCAAACGCTTTGGCGCTGGACTGATCGGAATCAGCTTCACCCGCGGCCCGGCGAGACATGCGACAGACTCGGACACGAGCGCCACGCCGCTTCCTGCAGCGACTGCGGCGGCAAGGCTGTTGATCCCATCGTGCTCCTCGGCAATTCGCGGCGCCTTCCTTCCCTTTCCGAACAACTGCACGAGCGACTCGTGATACTCCGGGTAGCCCTCACGGCTGTAGGCGAGCAGACGCTCGCGCGCGACCTCCTCGAGTTTCACCATCCGGCGCTTGGCAAACGGATGCCCCGGCGCGACGGCGACCCGAATCGCATCTTGTGCGAGCTCCTCAAACTTCAAACCGCGCATCATCGTGCGCTCGGGCCGCACCAGAAGCGCGATCTCAAGGCTGCCGTCACCCAGGCGCGCAAGCATTTCCTCGGTCGACAAGTCATGCAGCAGCACGCGGACGCCCGGCTCCTCGGTCTGGAAGGCGCGAAGTGTCGCCGGCAGGAGTCGCGCAGTCGGCGACGGCGCGTAGCCCACGCGCAGTTCACCCTTGCCGCCGCGTGCCGCGGTGCGGGTGGCAGCGATCGCGCTATCGACGCGTTTCAGGATCGCCTCGGCCTCGTCCCAAAGAACGCGGCCCGCCTCAGTGAGGCTCA
>DATKCJ010000057.1:0-4219 GCA_035513275.1 Opitutaceae bacterium | reverse complement strand
AGCGGCTCGATCACGTCCAACTGCTCCAACTTCGCGAGCTTGGCGAGCTCCTGGAGGCTTTGGTCGGAGAAGGTGACTTGGAACATTGGCTGATTGCGCACGGACGGGTGGACCCGGCGCAGGGGAGAGTTCTTGGGCCGGTCACGTTTCCCGGCAAACCAAATTCCTGAGTACGCGCACCCGGTGGGGCGGGCGTTGAGCATCGAGTCAGCCGACGTAGGGCAGGTCTTCGACCACAGCCGTCCCATAGGATGGGGCGGAAAGAGGTGGCTCGGCTGCTGGAAGTTTTCCTGCCAAGAGGCAGGGTGTGAAAAAAAAGACATCCAGACAGCCGAGCCGCTGCCAACCTACAGTCCTGCGGCAGTTGGTCGAACTGATTCCTGCGTATCTTGTGCCCAAGCTGGCGCGCAAGTTCGGAGTCGATAAGAAGGCGCGCACCTTCAGTGCGTTCAGCCATGTCGTCGCGCTGCTCTACGCGCAGCTCAGCCACGCGCTGAGTTTAAACGACATTTGCGATGGATTGCGGCTGATGGCGACGCCTCTGCGAGCGCTGCGCGGGGCAACGCCACCCTCGCGCAATGCGCTGAGCCATGCCAACAAGGTCCGCGATTGCAGCATGGCCGAGGCTTTGTTCTGGGAAGTGCTGGGACATCTGCAGCGCAGCTTTCCGGCTTTCCAGCGCGGCGCGAGCCCGCGCCTGGCGCGCCGCTTCCGCCGCTCGATCCACATCGTCGATTCCACCGTGATCGAGCTGGTCGCCTCGTGTGTGGACTGGGCCAATCACAACCGCCGCAAGGCGGCCATCAAGTGCCACATGCGCCTGTCGCTGCGCACGCTGTTGCCCAACTTTGCCTTCCTGAGCTCGGCGCGGGAAAACGACGTGCAGCAGGTGCGGCGCATTTGCGCCGGGCTGCAGCGCGGCGAAGTGCTGCTGTGCGACCGCGGCTTCCACCTGCTGGCGCACTTCTTCGAGCTGACCCAGCGCGGCGTCTTTTTCGTCACCCGTGTCCGCGAACAGGTGCGCTTCAAAGTCGTCGGCCATCACTCGCGCGCCAAAGATCCGCGGATCCTCAAGGACGAGTATGTCGTGGCCACCGGCTCGTCGGTGAGAGGCCATTACTCGGACAAGTTGCGCCGCGTCACCGCCCGGGTGCTCGTCGATGGCAAGGAGTGCGAGCTGGTATTCCTGACCAACAACTTTACCTGGAGCGCCGGCAGCATCGCCGATCTCTACCGCTGCCGGTGGCAAATCGAGGCGTTCTTCAAGCAGATCAAACAAACCCTGCAACTGGCCGACTTCCTCGGGCACAACGCCAATGCGGTCAAGTGGCAGATATGGATCGCGCTGTTGGTCTTTGTCCTGCTGCGCTTCCAGGCGTGGGGCGCGGACTGGGCGCATAGTTTCTCCCGGCTGTTCACGTTGTTGCGCACCGCGCTGTGGCTCCCTCGCGACGTCGGCCGACTGTTGCGCCATGGGACAGCACAAGGAGATTATCGCCAGCTCGACGGTCCCGCCCAGAGGTGGCTGCCGGGTTTTCTCGCCTAACCCATGGGACAGCCGCCGGCACTTCCCAGAGCGAAACGCCCGCCCGCAGAAAAAATCCTGCACATCGCCCTCCGCTCCACACTCAACTCTCTCCTCGGAACTCCACTCGCGCCACGTCTCTTTTGGCGCGCTGTGGGATGGCTGTGGTCTCCGACCTGCCGACGCGCCTCTCGGCGAGAGGCGCGCTACCTCGAGGTCGAGCGATGCGGACACTTATCGTGCCGCCGCGCCATAGGTGCGATTCCAGCGCCATGGCGGGGGACATCCGAAGGAAGGATCCTGCTCGCGGGCGATTGAGTCCGTCGTGGCACCGGCTTCCAGCCGGTGATTTGCGGCACTGCGGCTGGAAGCCGCAGCCACTCAAAATCGCCCGCGAGCCGGCTCCTATCCCAGGCGCTCCCAACAAACAAAACGCCCGCGGGGGGAAACCCGCGGGCGTCGTTTTGGTGCAGGGCTGTGGGGGGCTGGCGATTCTCAGGCGAGCAGGTGCTGCCACTGGTCTTCGCGCGCGGCTCGGGCGGCCTTGAGCGCGCCGACTGCGACGAAACGCTTGTAGTCCTCGCCGGCGAGGCGGACTTTCGGCGATTCGAATCCATCCGCGGCGAGCCGCTGCTGGAGGACGGTGTCGATTCCCTTGATCCGGCTTCCGCCGCCGGTGATCACGATGTTTTGCAGGAGCTGTGCGACCGAGTCGGACGAGGCACGGGCAATCAGCGTTGTGAGGGCCGGGTAGACCTTGTCGAGAAGCTCGTTGCACCCGCGGCCGATGACATCGCCGAGTTCGAGTGTGTGGCCCTTGCCGCCGATGAGCACCTTCACGTCGATCGGCTTGCGCGAGCCGCCGACATAGGAGTGCTCCTCCTTGAGCTGGCGGATCGAGGTGCGCGACAGGCCGTTGTTCGGATAGGTCCGCTGGAGTTCGTCCTCGATGTACTGGTCGACCTTGTCTCCTGCATAGGCGAAGCTGATTTGGTCTTCGGGCGTGGGGAAGAATCCCTGCACAAGGCAGACGTCCGTCGTGCCGCCGCCGATGTCGATGAAGAGCGAGTTCTTCACCGGGTCGACGTAGCCCGCCTGGCCGAGTCGCGCATCCTCGCGGAAACCGAGCGCCGCGAGAAACGGCTCCGGGATGAGCAGCAGGCGGTCGAAGACACCCGTCGCACAGGAGCGGATGTCCTCGCGGGCGGACTCGTCGGCGTTCGCAGGCACGCCGATCACGGCGCGCACCTCGGCGTTGCCCGACGGATCGACGACTGCGCGGATGCGGTGGAAGAAATCCCCCGCCGCGTCGCGATGCGCGATGACGCCGTTCTCGAGCGGCGCCACGACGCGAAATTGCAACCGGTGGTTCTGCGCATCCTCGCCGAAGAGCACCTTCGCGTTGCCCTCGATGATTCCGTCGACGAGACCTTCGCGGGCGTAGCCGACGAGCGTCGGAATGATCTTGCTCACGGAGATGTCCTTCGAGCCGGCGGGACCGGCGAGCACGCAGGAGGTGTTTGTGCCGAGGTCGAAGCCGACGAGGACCCGCGTGCGGGTGAGCGGCGATCGCGCGGGTGGCGCGGTGTCGGGCGCGCGATCAGGTGCGCGATCGGGTGCGCGATCGGGTGCGGTCGGCGTCTTCTTTTCAATCAGTGTGGTGGTCATATTGGAGTTCGCGGTTGGTGGTGCGCACGGGCGGTTCAGGATCTCGGATGGGTGTTTTGCGCGACACGGCGACCGCTGCGCTCGGCCGCAAGCATCGCATCAAGCAGTTCAGGGATCTCGGCGGGATCCGCCGTGACGGCAGGCTCACGCTGAGCAAGTGGTTTGGGAACATGGCGCCTCGGAGCCGTCGATCGCTCCGCGGAAGGCATCGCTTCAACGAGGCGCGGCACGAGGAGTTCGCAAATGACTTCCGCATCCGCGATCCGGCTGCGCTCGAGTTCATACAAGTCTCGCAGCGCCGCGTCATTGAGCGCGTCGGGTCCCACCGCTTCGCGATGGGCGCGCAGCGTCTCGTCGAGTCGCGTCGACTCGATTTCACTCGCCCCTGCCAGATCGCCTTGTTCGCGAAGGAGGCAAACCCGCCGGACAAGCCGTGAGATTGCCGCCACGCGATCGGCGTCCGCCGGCCGGTGACTGGTTTCGATGGGATTCAAATGCCGTGGACCCCTAGGGACCGTCCCGACGCGGCGTTGTTCGTATTATTCGCGGCCAGGGGACAGATAGAAGCGCGAGACACCAAGATTCACGCGACCGCGCCGACAACACGGCTTACGAGCCGTACTTCGCCCTGCTCGTCGACTGCGGGTCAACATGGCGCGGAAGGTCATACTCAACCTCCGTGACGGGAGGGCGGGCGCCCTCGCCCGCCATGCTGTGGGCATTGCGTCCATGACGTGGGTTTCACCCCTCGATCCGCGGCCGAGGGCGGCCGCGCTCCCGTGAACGGAAGGCATGCTTCGCCATCCACTGCGCTCGTGCGAAAGCCCCCTGAGACCGCTCTGTGCCCGCCTTCGCTCTTCGAGCTTCCTCCTCCGCCAAGCCTACGGAGGACAAGTCGGCGGGGCAGTATTCTGGTCCACCTCGCACGTGCGAAGGCTGGCTCGCCGAGCCGTAGCCCCCTGAGACCGTTCTTTGCCCGCCTACGCTTCCCTCACGCGAAGCTGGCTTGCCGAGCCGTAGTCCCCT
>DATKCJ010000056.1:0-2567 GCA_035513275.1 Opitutaceae bacterium | reverse complement strand
GCTCTCCCAAGTGTTGAGTCCGATGTGGTGATGGTAGCCACCCGCGGAGAGGAACACGGCCTGGTTGCCGAGTCGCTGCGTCACTTCGAAGCCGAGCACGTCGCGATAGAAACCGAGCGCGCGCTCGAGGTCGGCGACCTTGAGATGGACATGACCGATTCGGACGCGTGGATCGATGGCAGGATTGGATGGGCTTGTGTGCATGGTTTTGCAGACGAAGGAGGAAACCCGCGCCCGGAGGTCGCGGGCTACCTTCCGAATTCAGCTTTAAGGTAGCCCGGGCTCTCCGAGCACGGGTCTTGTGTTTGGTCAGGACTTCGCGAGTCTCCTCGCGACGAGCGCATCGAGTGACGCCTTGCCGGCTCCGGCGACGAGCACGATCAGCGCGAGGCCGATGGCGAGCAGGTGGTATTCATAACCCTCGCCGGCTTGCTGGCCGGTCCAGTTCATGAAGAAGCCGTTGCTCTTGTGTGCCATGAAGATCGCGCCAGCCATCACGGCGGCGATACCGAATGCGGACACACGTGTGAGGAATCCAGTGATCAGCCCGATCGCGCCGGCGAACTCTGCCGCGATCACGAGGAACGCGAAGAGTGCCGGGATGCCGAGCGTGCCAGTGAAGTAACCCATCGTGCCGTCGTAGCCGTAGCCACCGAACCAGCCGAGCGCTTTTTGCGCGCCGTGCGGGAACATGACAAGGCCGAGAGCCAGGCGCGCGATGAGCGGCGCCGTGCTGTTGTCTGTCTTGAATAGTGAATGCAGTGTTTTCATGTGGTGTGTGGTTTGGAATTGTCTGTCTGGGGGGAGGAGCGGTCCCGCGTTTTCGGGACCGGAGCCTCTTTGCTTTTCTTGGATTGAATGTAGGAGCGGCTTTATGCCGCGACCCGGTGTGCTGTCGTTCGCGAACTAGTCGCGGCATAAAGCCGCTCCTACAGTTTCGGAGAACTCCCGCTTCTCAATTGAGATCGAACAGCAGCACCTGCGATTCCTTGCCGGCGGCGATTTCGATCTTCTCCCCGGCGTCGAACGCCGCGGCGTCGCCGCCGCTGAGCTTGGTGCCGTTCACGGTGACTTCGCCCTCGGCAACGTGCAGCCACGCGGCGCGGCCGGCGGCTAGTTTGTGCGAGACGGCCTGACCGTCGGTGAGTTTCGCGAGCAGCAACTCCACATCCTGGTGAATCGCGATCGCGCCGTCGCGACCCGACTTGCTTGCAACAAGATGGAAGCGTCCGGTGGGCGCCTCGGCGAACGACTTCTCGGCGTAACGCGGTGTCGCGCCCTTGCGATCCGGTTGGATCCAGATTTGCAGGAGGCGCGCCGCCTCGTCGCTTGAGGGATTGAACTCGCTGTGGAGAACTCCCGTGCCTGCGGCCATGTATTGCACGTCGCCGGGCTTGATGACGCGGCCGTTGCCCATCGAGTCCTTGTGCTCGAGCTGGCCGCTCAGGATGTAGGTGATGATCTCCATGTCGCGGTGCGGGTGCATACCGAAACCCATACCCGGCATCACGAGGTCGTCGTTGATGACTCGGAGGCTGCGGAAGCCCATCCACTCTGGGTCGTGATAGTCCGCGAAGCTGAAGGTGTGGTAGCTGTCGAGCCAGCCGTGCTCGGCGTGGCCTCGTTCGTTGGATCTGCGTGTTTTCATCGTGCGCAGATTATGCCACACCGCGGTCAATTCCGTGAAAGACCAAGATCCTTGCCTCAGCATAACCGCAGAGCATGCTCGAGGAGTTTGCCGGCCAGTCCACGACAATGATCAAGGCATCCACTGATTTGTCCCGCTTGCTTGAGCCTTCTGTCGGCAAATTCCTAAGCCGGCGCTTCGCGCCGGTGCAGAGATGTGGTTCAGGCAGCGCGCAGCGCTGCTTTAGGAGCCTGTTGGAGAGCTCGCTCCATTTCCACGCCGTCGTTTCGTCAGCAGTGGGCATTCTTGCCGGAGGATCAACAGGCTCCTGATGGAACTCCGACATCTGCGCTACTTCGTGGCGGTCGCCGGGGAGGAGAATGTTTCGCGTGCGGCGCTGAAGCTTCATGTTTCGCAGCCCGCGCTGAGCAGGCAGATTCGCGACCTCGAGGACGAACTCGGTCTCGAGCTCTTCGAGCGCAGCGCGAAATCGGTGAGCCTCACGGAGGCGGGCCGTGTTCTTTGGGATGAGGCCGAGGCGATCCTCAAGCTCGTCGACAGCGCAATCGCCGCGACACGCACCGCGGCGCGCGGCGGCAAGGGCGAACTGCACGTGGGCTACGCGCCGTCACCGACTGCGCGGCTCCTGCCGGCGACATTGCGCGCCTTCCAGACCGAAGAGCCGGGAGTCCGTGTGCTGCTGCATGACCTGTCGACCGAGGAGATGCTTGCACGACTGGGAGAGGGCGGCCTGGAGATCGCGCTTCTGGTGCGGCCCGAGCGTGCAATGCTGCGCGGGCTGAAATTTGAAGAGCTCGCACAAGATGCAATCCGGGTTGCCGTCGCGCCGGGGCATCCGTTTGCGAAGCGTCGCACGGTGAAGCTCGAGGAGGTCGCGCGCGAGCGACTGCTCGCCTACAGCCGTGCGGGCTACCCGGAG
>DATKCJ010000055.1:0-22341 GCA_035513275.1 Opitutaceae bacterium | reverse complement strand
ACTCGCCACGCATCCCTGTTTCTGGATCGAAGAGTGCGAGCGCCGACTCGTCGCAAGAGCTCTCGATCCCGAGGATCATGGCGCCGCCGAGGCGACTGCCGACGACTTTGCCGGAGACATCGCGAGCACACCGCGCAGCATATCGGTCGCGGCGTGTAGCTGCCTGTCCTCGACCGGATCAAAGCCAAAGCGCTCCTTGAACTCCCCGGCGTTCTCATAGTCGCGCCGCAGCCGTTGGACGATCAACTTGCCCTCTTCCTCGACGGAAACGGGCAGCTCGATGTCGGGCGCGATCCCGATTTCGTGAATGACGCGGCCGCCCGGCGTGTAGTAACGCGCGGTCGTGAGTCGCAGCGCGTCGCCATTCTTTAGCGGAAGAATCGTCTGCACCGAGCCCTTGCCAAACGTGCGCTCGCCGATCACGACGGCGCGCTCCGTGTCGCGCAACGCGCCGGTGACGACCTCCGAAGCGCTCGCGCTGCCGGAGTTCACGAGCACGGCGATCGGGTAGTCGCGCCGCGCGGAGTCGCCCTGCGCTGTGTAGTCCTGCCGGCTCGCGGAAGTGCGGCCCTGCGTGTAGACGACGAGCTCGCCGTGGTTGAAGAACGGCTGCGCGACCTCGACCGCGACGTTGAGCAGGCCACCGGGATTGTTGCGCAGGTCGAGCACGAGTGCGCGCATGCCCTCCCGCTCGAGCCGCTCGAGAGCCTCGCGAAACTCGAGCCCGCTGCGCTCGTTGAACTGCGTGAGCTGGATGTAGCCGATACCGGGCTCGATGATCTGCGCGGTGCGGATCGTGTCCTGCCGGATGACCTCGCGCGTGATCGTCACATCGATGTCTGCGCCGCTCGAAGGCCGGTGAAGCGTGACATCGACCGTCGTCCCAGGGCGTCCGCGGAGTCTTTCGATCGCACTGTTCAACGGCGGCTCATCGATGAGTTCGCCGTTCACCTTGATAATCTGGTCGCCGCGCAGGATACCTGCGCGCTCGCCGGGCGTGCCTGCGATCGGCGCGATGACGGTGACGCGATTGTCCTTCAGCTCGATCTGCACGCCGATGCCGCCGAACTCGCCGCGCAGGTCGTTCTGCACGGTGTCGAATCGCTTGCGCGTCAGGTATTCTGAGTGCGGGTCGAGCGATTTCATCATCTGCTCGAGCGCCTTGTCCGTGAGCTCGCCCGCGGCGAGTTCGGGGCCGCCTGCGTAATTCTCCCGGATCAACTCGACCGCCTCCTTGAAACGTGTTGCGCCGGCGTCGACGCCTTTCGAGGGGAAAAACTCCCGGTCGCGCGCAATCCGCACGGTGAGGTAGGCAGCATTGAACGCGACCATCACCCAGACGATGGCGACGAGAATCCTTTTGAGCATGGCGAACACTGTGGGGAGAATCGGGCCATTGTAAACCGACTCCACAAAACGATGCCCAGCTTTCACGAGGTGTTTGCACAGGCCGCAGGAACCGGGGGCACCCTGCCCTTCGATCGGTTCTGCGAACTCGCGCTCTACCACCCGCAAGTCGGCTACTACCGGCGCGACCGGCCGCGCGTAGGTCGCTTGCCGGGGACGGACTTCCACACTTCGGCGTCGTCGAACCCAGTGTTCGGCACACTCGTCGCGGCGGCGTGTGCGAATCTGGTCGGGCCGGCGGCGGCGGAGCACGTGTTTGTCGAGATCGGCGCGGAGACTCATGCGAGCGTGCTCGACGGAATCCCTCACCCGTTCCGCGAAGTGCGCACGATTCGGATCGGTGAGCCGCTGCGGATCGACGGGCCGTGCATCGTATTCTCAAACGAGCTGTTCGATGCGCAGCCGTTCGTGCGGCTCGTGTTTCGCGCTGGCGCATGGCGCGAGCGCGGCGTGCAACTCGCGAATGACGCGCTCACGATCGTTGAGATGCCAGAGCCCCGCTCGGACACTGCAGAGCTCATCGCGCGGCTGCCGACCACTCCGGGCGAAGCCTATGAGCTCGACATCTCGCCCGCCGCGGCGCGGCTCGCAGGAAGGGTCGCCGCGCAACCTTGGACCGGGCTGTTTGTCGCGTTCGACTACGGTCGGAGCTGGCGCGAGCTCACCGAGGACTCGCCTGCGGGCACCGCACGAGCCTACCGCGCCCACCGCCAGCACAACGACCTTCTCGCCGATCCAGGCGAGCAGGATCTCACATGCCATGTGTGTTGGGATGAGATCATCGCGGCGATCGCGCGGCGTGGATTCCGCGATGAGACGATCGAATCGCAGGAAGCATTCTTCATCCGGCACGCGGGCGAGGCGGTTGAAGCGATCGTGACAGGCACGCCGCGCGGACCCGACCCGATGCGGCTCCAGTTGCAGCAACTCATTCACCCGACGTTGATGGGCCAGAAGTTTCAGGTGCTCACCGCGAGGCGATCTTTCTGATGCGACCTCGTGCCGTTCGGGTGTCGTCAATTTTTGAATCACTTAATCCTTGCCATTGTTTCTTATGATTCGTTCTTTCCCGCCGCGCGTGAGTTAACAACTCTGCGCAAACACATGCGAAACCTCTCCAGCAGGCGACATGGCGCGGGGATCAGACCCCGAGACCGGTCGTTCTGTCGGTTGATGAGTTTGAAAGTGTCCGGCGAACGCCCGAGTGCCGGTCTCACGACCGGATCGACGGCGTCGCACAGCGAGGGCCGGCACAGGATTCACACCCGGCCCGTTTCGAGTTTACCCCGCCAACCCATGGGCGAGCACCCCTCTCGCGCATTCAGCATCCGACCTGAATATGCGCAAAACAACACACTGCTCCTTGGCGGGGCATCTCCTCCCGGCTAGACTCCGCCGACTCATCATCGTCACGGGCGCCTTGTGCGCCTGTGCATTCACGGCCTCCGCGCAGGAGGACGTCGAGAAGCCCGATCTCAAGTTCGGCTTCATAAAACTCACCGACTGCGCACCGCTCGTCATCGCGAAGGAGCTCGGCTACTTCGAGGACGAGGGCCTCTACGTCACTCTGGAGGCTCAGGCGAACTGGAAGATCCTCCTCGACCGTGTGATCACCGGCGAGCTCGACGGCGCCCACATGCTCGCGGGCCAGCCGATCGCAGCAACCATCGGCTTCGGCACGAAGGCGCACGTCATCACGGCGTTCTCGATGGATCTCAACGGCAACGGCATCACGCTCGCCAACGACATCTGGGAGCAGATGAAGGAGATCAGCCCGGAACTCGACACCAAGCCCGCGCCGTTTCCGTTGAAGGCCTCCTACCTCAAGCCCGTCGTCGACCGGCTTAAGAACGCCGGCACGCCGATGAAGATGGGCATGGTGTTTCCCGTCTCGACCCACAACTACGAGCTGCGCTACTGGCTCGCCGCCGGCGGCATCAAGCCCGGCTTCTACACTGCCTCCGACACGACCGGCACCTCGGACGCGGACGTGCTCATCTCCGTCACGCCGCCGCCGCAAATGCCGGCGACGCTCGCGCAGGGCACCATCCAAGGCTACTGCGTCGGCGAGCCGTGGAACCAACAAGCCGTGCTTCGCGGCATCGGCATCGCGCCGATCACCGATCTCGAGATATGGAAGAACAATCCCGAAAAGGTATTCGGCGTCACCGCGGCGTGGGATAAGGCGAACCCGATGACGCACGTCGCCGTCGTCAAGGCGCTCATCCGTGCAGGCCAGTGGCTCGACGCCTCGCCGGAAAACCGCGTGAAGGCGTGCGAGATCCTCTCGCGGCCCGAATACGTCGGCGCGGACTACAACGTCATCGCGAACAGCATGACCGGCACTTGGGAATACGAGCCCGGCGACAAGCGACCGCTGCCCGACTTCAATGTCTTCTTCCGCTACTTCGCGACCTACCCGTTCTACAGCGACGCCGTTTGGTATCTCACGCAAATGCGCCGTTGGGGCCAGATCGGCGAGGCCAGGACCGACGAGTGGTATGCGCAGACCGCCGCCGAGGTCTACAAACCCGCGATCTACCGCGCGGCTGCCGAGGCGCTCATTGCCGACGGCGCCATCACCGCGGCCGATGTGCCCGAGACCGATGGCTACAAGCCACTGGCGCCCGCCGGCGATTTCATTGACGGCATCGCCTACGACGGGCGCACACCAAACGACTACCTCCGGAAATTCCCAATCGGCCTCAAGGACTGAGCCCAACTCCAACCCGACACCCGCCGTGCAAACCGCAACCGACGCCCGCACCGAACGCCTCGACGAGATCACCAGGCTCGTCCTCCGCAACGCCGGCATCCCCGCGCTCGCGATGTTGATATTCCTCGGCCTTTGGTCCGCCGCCGCGAGCAAGATTCAGGTGAGCTTCGGTTCGCTGCCCGGCCCGACCGCCGTCGCGACCGAAGTCGGCCGCTTGTGGGAGGATCACAAGGCCGAGCGCGCGAAGGAGGTTGCGTTCTACGACCGGCAGGCCGAGCGCAAGGTCTCGTTCCTCGCGAAAACTCCGGAGGGAAAGTGGACCGAACGCAGATACGCGGGGCGGCCGACGTTCTTCGACCAGATCCTCACGAGCTTGAAGACGGTGTTCACCGGCTTCGTCATCGCGTCGCTGATCGCAGTGCCGCTCGGGATCGTCTGCGGGCTGAGCAAGGCGTTCAACATGGCGCTGAATCCCTTCATCCAGCTCTTCAAGCCCGTGTCGCCTCTCGCGTGGCTGCCGATCGTGATGATCCTGGTGAGCGCGCTCTACAATCCCGCGGAGCCGTTCTTCGAGAAGGCGTTTCTCAGTTCCGCAATCGTCGTGGCGCTCTGTTCGCTGTGGCCGACGCTCATAAACACCGCGATGGGCGTGGCGTCGATCGATCAGGATTATCTCAACGTCGCACGCGTGCTCCGCCTCGGCTGGTTCGCTCGCGTCTGGAAAATCATCCTTCCCGCCGCACTGCCGCTCATCTTTACCGGCCTGCGACTCTCGCTCGGCGTCGGCTGGATGGTGCTCATCGCCGCCGAGATGCTCGCGCAAAATCCCGGCCTCGGAAAGTTCGTCTGGGACATGTTCCAGAACGGCAGTTCGCAGACACTCGCCCAGATCATGGTCGCCGTCTTCGCGATCGGGCTCATCGGGTTCGCCCTCGACCGGATCATGCTCTCGCTCCAGCGCGCCGTCAGTTTCGGCGCCGCCGCACACTGAAGCCGCACTGCGCCTGCCATGACGGACCTCACCCTCAGTTTCCTGCCTCTCACCGACGCGGCGCCGATCATCGTGGCGCACGCGCACGAGTTGTTCCACGAGCAGGGCATACGTTCGACCCTGCGCCGCGAAACCAGTTGGACCGCCTCGCGCGACTCGCTCAGCCGCGGCGACGCGCATGCCGCGCACATGCTCTTTAGCATGCCGGTCGCTGCCGCATGCGGCCTTCTCGGCGGCAACCAGGCGCCTCTCGTCATTCCGTGGGTCCTCAGCCGGAATGGTCAGGGCATCAGCCTGAATGATTCGTTCAAGGGCATCGTCGCGGATGACGCCCGCGCCCTGCGCCCGGCCGCGATCGAATGCCGCGACACCGGCCGGCCGCTTGTCTTCGGTCACACACTGCGCGTCGGCACGCACGCGATGCTGCTCCGCTACTGGCTCGCCGCCGGCGGAATCGATCCGGAGCAGGATGTCGCGCTCATCACCGTGCCGCCGCCGCAGATGGTCGAGAACATGCGCGGCGGACGGATGCACGGATTTTGCGTCGGCGAGCCGTGGAATGCGCGCTCGCAGTCTGCCGGACTCGGCTACACCGCCATCACATCTGGCGAAATCTGGCCCGGGCATCCCGAAAAAGTGTGCGCGTTCACGGCGGATTACGCGCGCGACAATCCCGCAACCGTCATCTCTGTCCTCAAGGCGCTGCACCGCGCCGGCGAGTGGCTCGAGGATCCCGCGAACCACGACGAGGCCGCAGCACTCCTCGCCCAGCCGGAGCATCTTGACTGCGATCCATTTGACGTGCGCGACCGGCTCGGGGGCTTCGTCGACTATGGTGACGGCCGGCGGATGCACCTGCCCCAGTCGGTGGCGTTCTCGCGTCCTAGTTCGAACCGCCCTCGCGAGAGCCACGCAACCTGGTTTCTCACGCAATTCCGCCGCTGGGGTCTGCTCTTCGGCGAGCCCGACTATTCCGCTGTGGCCGCAAGCGTGATGCGCACGGATCTCTACGAAGAGGTCGTCGACGCACTCGGCATCAACGACCCCGCGCCCATCGACGGGCCCGAGACGTTCTTCGATGGCTCCGTCTTCGATCCCGAATCGCCGGCCGAATACCTGCGCAACCTCGACTGCGTCCACCTCCAGGGCTGAATCCGCTGCGCCATGCCATTTCTCGAAATCAAGAACGCATCGAAGACCTACGCGACCGGCCGCACCCGCACGGAGGTGCTCGTCGACATCAACCTCTCGATCAAGGAGGGCGAGTTTGTCGCCATCGTCGGTTACTCCGGCGCGGGCAAGAGCACGCTGATCAACTTTCTCTCGGGGCTCGTCAGGTCCGACACCGGTTCGGTCACGCTCGACGACCGGCCGGTGACCGGCCCAGGGCCCGACCGCGGCATCATCTTCCAAAACTACTCGCTGCTTCCATGGCTCAGCGTGTTCGGAAACATCGCGCTCGCCGTCGACCGGATGTTTCCGGAGTGGACGAAGGAAAAGCGCCGCGAGCACATCGAGAAATATATCGCGATGGTCAACCTCACGCCCGCGCGCGACAAGAAGCCGCGCGAGCTCTCCGGCGGCATGCGCCAGCGCGTGAGCGTCGCGCGCACGCTGGCGATAAACCCGCGAATTCTGCTCATGGACGAGCCGTTCGGCGCGCTCGACGCGCTCACGCGCGCGCAGATGCAGCAGGAGACGCTTCAGATCTGGGAGGCGGATCGCAAGACGGTCGTCATGATCACCAACGATCCCGACGAAGCGATCCTCATGGCCGACCGCGTCATTCCGCTCACCGCCGGCCCGTGCGCCACGCTCGGGCCGAGCATACCGGTGACGCTTTCTCGCCCGCGGCGCCGCGCGGAGCTGAACGACAACTACGACTTCAAACAGATCCGCGCCGAGGTGACCGACTACCTCCTGAAGGCGACTCCGCGCAAAGCCACCGGCAACGGCCGCGCGCTCGTGCTGCCCGACATCGAACCCGAGGATCCGTCCGCACGCGTGTGGCTCGGTGGCCGCAAACAACCGGTGCGTCGTAGCGAGATCAAGCTGGAGACCGTGCGATCATGAACTGCGCCGGCACACCTCTATCCCGATGAGTTCCTATCTCGAAATTTCGCAGCTCTCCAAGGTCTACCCGACGCCGAAGGGGCCGGCGGTGATCGTGAAGAATTTCAATCTCAAGATGCGCGAGGGCGAGTTCGTCACGATCATCGGGCACTCCGGCTGCGGAAAGAGCACGGTGCTGATGATGGTCGCGGGACTCAACCCGATCACCGAGGGCGGCATCATCCTTGCAAAGAAGGAAATCACGGGCGCCGGCCCCGATCGCGGAGTAGTGTTTCAATCACCGTCGTTGCTTCCGTGGCTGACTGCGTTTGACAACGTGATGCTCGGCATCAACCAGGTGTTCTACACAGCAAGTGCTACAGAACGGCGCCAGATCGCGGAGTATTACCTCACGATCGTCGGCCTTGGAGACGCGATGCACAAGCGGCCCGGCGAGTTGAGCCAGGGCATGCGCCAGCGCGTCGGCATCGCACGCGCGTTTGCGCTCAAGCCCAAGATGCTCCTCCTCGACGAGCCGTTCGGCATGCTCGACTCGCTCACGCGCTTCGAACTGCAGCAGGTGCTCATCGACCTGTGGCGCAAGAATCGCATCACCGCGATGATGGTCACGCACGATGTCGACGAGGCTCTGTTCCTCTCCGACCGCATCGTCTGCATGACAGACGGCCCGGCCGCCGAGGTCGGCGAAATCGTCGACGTGCATTTTCCGCATCCGCGCGACCGAAAATCCGTCCTCGAGCATCCTGATTACTACAAGCTGCGCGCTCGTCTGATCGAGTTTCTCGAGGTGCACGCACACCGCCATCCCAAGCCGACACCACCGACCGTCGCAGCCGAACCGGACGAGCCGGTCCCGGCCGGATCGACCTCGGACTGATCCAACTGCCCGGAAATCTCCCACCTGAACGCCGAACACTTTGAAACTCTCCAACAACAGCCGCGCGCTCTTCCGTGCGCACTTGCACCTCCACGCCGGCACAGCGTGTTGATGCCCTGACTTTTCAACCGCTTGGTTGCCCCAAAACCCCGGACTTCCCGACCCGACCGACCAAGCTATGAAAAAAACAAACCGACTCCGGGCGCTTCTTTGCGCCTTTCCCCTGATCCTCACCTCCCACGCCGCTGAGACCGCCACGTTCTCCGACGCGTTTACGCAGGGGAAGATCTCCATAAACGCCCGCGCGCGCTTCGAGGGTGTCCAGCAGACAGGCCTGCTCGACGCCGAGGCGCTCACGCTGCGGACGCGACTCGGTTTCACCACCGCGCCGCTTCACGGCTTCAAGGCGATGGCAGAGCTCGAGAACATCGTCTCGCCCGACGGCGACCGTTACAGCCAGGCCGGAATCAACTCCGGCGGCGCTGGCCGCGCAGTCGTCGCCGATCCTGAGGGCACCGAACTTAACCAGGCTTTTCTCGCCTATGCGACAAAGGAGACGACTGTCACGGTCGGCCGCCAGCGCGTCGTCCTCGACAACACGCGCTTCGTAGGCGACGTCGCGTGGCGCCAGAACATGCAGACGTTTGACGGCGTCACGATCGTCAACAAGTCAGTCGAGAACCTCACGCTCAACTACGGCTACCTCACGCGGATCAACCGCGTCTTCGGCAACAAGCATCCGCAGGGCAACTGGGATTCCGACTCGCATCTTTTCAACGCAAGCTACGCCGGACTGAAGGCCGGCACGATCACCGGCTACGCCTACCTGCTCGATTTCGACAACGCCGCCGCGCAGTCGAGCGCCACCTACGGCGTGTCGTTCGCCGGCGCGACGCCCATCACAGACGCGGTGAAGCTCACCTACCGCGCAGAATTCGCCACGCAGTGCGACTACAAATCTAGCGCGCTCCACTACACCGCGGAGTTTCTCAACCTCGAGGCCGGCGCCGCCACAAAAATGTTCGGACTCGCGCTCGGCTACGAGGAGCTCGGCAGCGACAACGGCGTCAGCTTCCGCACGCCGCTCGCGACGCTGCACGCGTTCAACGGCTGGGCCGACATGTTCCTCGTCACGCCCGCAAACGGTCTGCGCGACGTCTACCTGAAGGGCACACTCGTGCTGCCCCACGGTTTCAACTTCCTCGGCTTCTACCACGAGTTCAAAGCCGACCGGCTCGGCGCCGACTTCGGCTCGGAAGTTGACCTCCAACTCACGCGCAAGTTCGGCAAGCAGTTTACCGGACTGATCAAGTTCGCGAAGTTCGAGAGCGACTCGGCCTCGTTTGCCGACGTGACGAAATTCTGGGCGCAGGTCGAATACGCTTACTGAACATCAACCAAACCCGCCGACGTGATTGGAATGGTTTCAAGCAAAGCAGCCAGCCGAAGAGTTCGTCGGCGCGACACCGGACCCGGCAGGCCCCAGACTCTGGTCGTCGTCGGAAACGGCATGGTCGGCTGGCGCTTTTGCCATGCACTTGTCGAGCGCGGGCTCACCAAAGGCCTGACCGTGACCGTGATCGGCGAGGAGCCGCGGCCTGCCTACGACCGCATTCACCTCGCCGATTGCCTCGACGGTCGCACCGCCGCGGACCTTCAACTCGCGCCGCGCGAATGGTATGAGGCGAACGGCCTGTCGCTCGTGACCGGCGACCCGGTTGTGAACATCGACCGAGTCGCCGGCACGGTGCTCACGCGATCAGGTCGGCGCATTGGCTACGACCGGCTGGTTCTGGCCACGGGATCCCGTCCGTATGTGCCGCCGATCCCGGGTACCGGGTTGCCCGGCGTCTTCGTGATGCGGACAATCGAAGACATCGAGGCGCTCCGCGCAAGAGCGGGAGTGTCCCGCACCGCCGCTGTGATCGGCGGCGGTCTCCTCGGACTCGAGGCCGCAAACGCGCTGCTCAAGCTCGGGCTGCACCCGATCGTGCTCGAGCGCGGACCGGGCTTGATGGCGCGCCAGCTCTCACCTGCCGCGGCCGCACTGCTCAAGGAGAAAGTCGAGGCGCTCGGCGTGGAAGTGCGGCTCGCGCAGGACAGCAAGGCGATCCAAAGCGCGTCCGGCGGTGCGCTCGCAGTCGAGATCGCGGGTCATGAAATCCTCACTGTCGATCTCGTTGTCATCGCAGCCGGCATCCGGCCGCGGCACGAACTCGCGGAAGCGGCGGGCCTCGCTTGCGACCGCAGGGGCGGAATCACGATCGGCGACAATCTCGCGACCTCGGATCCGCGGATCTTCGCCATCGGCGAGTGCGCCGCCCATCGCGGGATGATTTACGGGCTGGCCGCGCCCGGTTACCAGATGGCCGAGGCGCTGGCCGACCGCATTGCAGGACAACGGCGGGTGTTCCGAGGCGGCCCTCTCTCGGCGCGGCTCAAACTGCTGGGCATCGAAGTCGCCGCGCTCGGCGAGTTTCAGGACGCGGGCGAAAGCACGGTCCACGCGTCGACGGACACGCATTGCGAATTGATCTTCCGGCGCGGCCGTTTGGTGGGCGCGATCTCCGTCGGGCCAAACCCGGAGGCGGCGCGCCTGCAGGATGCGGTCGACGCGCGCCAGTTCGTGTGGCCATGGCGGCGCAACCGGTTTTCGGAGACCGGGAGGTTGTGGTCCGAGCAGGATGCCACCGATCCGAATCACTGGCCGGCGGGAGCGATCGTGTGCAACTGCCGGAGCGTCACGCGCGGCGTGCTTTCCCAATCCTGCCGGACCGGATGCACAAGCGTAGCCGAGCTTTCAGCGACCACGGGCGCCGGCTCGGTGTGCGGTTCGTGCCGGCCACTGCTCGCGCAAATCGCCGGCGATCGAGAACTCACCGCTCCGCCGGTCGGTGGACGCCGATGGCTGCTCGGGGCATGCGCACTTGTCGCAGGCGCCGTGATCTTCGGTCTCCTGCGCGGACCGTTCGCCACAGGAACGAGCATCGAGCTGCGCCGCTGGATCGACATCGTCTGGACCGAGCCCGCTTGGCAACGCGCCACCGGCTTCACCATCCTCGGCGTTGTGGCGGCGACGCTGCTGCTCTCGCTGCGCAAGCGGATCCCGCGCATCTCGTGGGGCGATTTCGGTTGGTGGCGCGTGCTGCACGCGGGTCTCGGTGTTCTCGGGCTTGTCGTCCTGGTCGCGCACACCGGCCTGCGCCTCGGCAACAACTTCAATCGCGTGCTGATGCTCGACTTCATCGCGCTCATCGCCGTCGGGGCGCTCGCCGGCACAGTGACCTCGCTTGAGGCGAAGTTCGACGTGCGGACCGCGCGCCGGCTCCGCTCGTTCTGGACCTGGTCGCACATCGTCCTCGTGTGGCCGCTGCCTGTGCTCCTCATCTTCCATGTCCTTTCCGCCTACTACTTCTAAACGTGAAGCGTCGCCGCTGGCTGCCTCTGACTCTGTTCGGCGCGATGTTCTGGTGCGTCGGCGGGTTGCTGGCGTTTCTGATGCGTTCGGAGGAATACCGGCATGTGTTTCTCCCGGGCGCGACGACCCACGGGCACTATCAGATCGAGATGCGCTGCGACGAGTGCCACACGCCGATGATGGGCGTGAAGAACGACGCGTGCAATCGCTGCCACGAACAGGAACTCGCGGCAGCCAACGACACGCATCCGCTGAAAAAATTCCGGGATCCGCGGAATGCCGATCTCCTGGAGAATATCGACGCGCTGCAATGCGCCACCTGTCACCGCGAGCACCGGCCGCACCTTACGCATCCGATGGGCGTCACTCAGCCGCCGGATTACTGCAATCACTGCCACACGAGCATCGCGGAGGAGCGGCCGAGTCACATCGGTCTCCCGTTCAGTTCCTGCGCGACAGCCGGCTGCCACAATTATCACGACAACACGGCGCTCTACGAAGACTTCATCTTGAAGCACGCGGACCAGCCGATGGTCCTGCAGCGGCCGGTGCGGCGGTCGCTCGAAGCTCGCGCGCAACCTCCGTCGCGATCCACGGCCGATGCCCGCGATCTGCCGTCGGGTGTGACGGCCGACCAGCAGCTCATCTACGACTGGGAGCAGTCGGCCCACGCGCGGGCGGACGTCGGTTGCGTCGACTGTCACCAACTCGGCAAGTTGAAAGCCGGGTGGGTTGCGAAACCCTCATTGGAATCCTGCTCGCGCTGTCACGACTCCGAGGCGGAGGGATTTCTGGACAGCCGCCACGGCATGCGGATGGCCGCAGGCTTGGGCCCGATGACGCCGGCGCTCGCGCGTCTGCCGATGCGGGACACCGCCGCGGACCTCACGATGGACTGCAACGCCTGCCACGGCGCGCACCGCTACGACACCAAGGCCGCGGCGGCCGCCGCTTGTCGCAACTGCCATGACGACGAGCACACACGCAACTACGACGCTTCGATCCACGCCTCGCTTTGGCGCGCGGAGGCCATCGGCGCAGGCGAGCCGGGCACGGGAGTTTCCTGCGCGGCGTGCCACCTGCCTCGCGAGGTCCACCGCGTGGAAGGACAGGACGAGGTGCGTGTGCAGCACAACCAGAACGCGAACCTTCGGCCCAATGAAAAGATGCTCCGCAGCGTCTGCATGGATTGCCACGGCTACGGCTTCGCGCTCGACGCCCTCGCCGACCCTGCGCTCATCCGCACCAATTTCCGAGGCCGGCCGGCCCGCCATCTCGATTCGATCCAGATGGTGATCGACCGCGCCGAAGCACACCGAAAGACACCCGACCCAACACCCGACAAACCATGAAACCGTTCACCAAAATACTCGCGGGCATCTTGCTCGCATCGGGCGCGGCTCTCGCGCTCCTCAGTGGTTGTTCCAAGGCCAAGGCCACCGGCATAGCGCCGAAGCAGATGGCAGACGCCCTCCATGCCGTCCTGGAGTCCGACCGCACCGTCTACACCAAGATGGTGGTGAACCGTCTCCAGAACGAGGAGAAGGTCATCAAGGCAAGCGAACACTGGAAGGACGACAAGGCGCTGCCACTGCCCGCGCAAATGTTCCGCATGGGTGCCGAGATGGTGCAGGCGAAGAACGCCGGCTTCACCTACTCGCTGCTCTCCATGTGGCCAGTCAACAAGCAGAACGTCCCGAAGACGGACGCCGAGAAGGCGGGCCTCGAATTCGTGGCACAGAATGAAGGCACGGAGAACTACTACGCTGAGGAAGTTCTTGGCGGGAAGAAATACTTCACCGCGGTCTACGCCGACACGGCCGTGGCCGCTGCCTGCGTGAAATGCCACAACGAGCACAAGGACACGCCGCGCACCGACTTCAAGCTGGGCGACGTGATGGGCGGAGTTGTCATCCGCATCCCGGTCGAATGAGCGAGACATGAAACCGGCACACATCGCCACGTTCGCCGCTGCCGGCCTGCTCGCCGGTTGCGACGGTTCTGCGCCCGCCGACACGACAGCGTCACCGCCGGACTTCGTCGAGAGCGCGCTGCCCGTGCCCGCCGATCCCGTGATGGCTCTCGGCCAGCGCGTCTACCGTGGCGACTGCTACAACTGCCATGATCGGGGCAAGAAAGGCGCTCCACGCATCGCCAGCCGCGAGGACTGGACGCCGCGCCTCACGCAGGGCCTGGAGACCTTGGTGGCCCACGCCACGCAGGGTTTCTCCGGACCCACCGGCAGCGAGATGCCTGCACGCGGCGGCAACGAAGCGCTCACGGACTCCGAGATCGCCGCCGCCGTTCAATACATGGCCAGCCAAATCCGCTAGAGCCTCTCTGCATCACCCGAAAATCAAACACGCAACACCTCCATGACTCCCCGCCAGAAAGAACTCGTCCAGACATCCTGGGAAAAAGTCGTTCCGATCGCCGATACCGCCGCGTCCCTTTTCTACGGACGCTTGTTCCAACTCGATCCGTCCCTGAAGCCGATGTTCACCTCCGACATCAAGGAGCAGGGCAAGAAGCTCATGACCATGATCACTGTCGCAGTGCGCGGCCTCGACGATCTCGGCGCCCTCGTTCCCGCGGTGCAGGCGCTCGGAAGGCGCCACACGGGATACGGCGTGAAGGACGAGCACTACACCACCGTCGCCGTCGCGCTCTTGTGGACGCTCGAGCAAGGCCTCGGCGATTCGTGGAACGCCGAGGTGAAGGAAGCGTGGGTCGTGGTCTACACGATCCTCGCCGACACCATGAAAGGGGCCGCCGCCTGACGATGCCAGAGTCCGCACAGTTGCCGCCCGGCGGTTCCTTCAGCACCGAGCAGAAGGAATATCTTCAGGGCTTTATGGCCGGCGCGATCGCGAGCGGGCAGTTCCCGTTCGTCGGCGCCAATGCCGCGGGTCAACTCACAGGCTCTCCCGCTGGCGCCGCCACCGGAAACCTTGCAGCGCCTTCAGAGGAAACCGTTCACGGCACTCCCCTCTCCGATCTCTCGAAGCCCGAGCTGTGGAAGCACGAGCAGAACGGGCTCGATGTCTGGGAAAAACTTGTCGAGCACGCCGCGGCGGACAAGTTTCCGAATGAAGCGGACACGTTTCGCTTCAAGTTCTTCGGCTTGTTCTACGTCGCGCCCGCGCAGGACAGCTTCATGATCCGGCTGCGAATTCCAGCGGGTGAGATCAGCGCGCACCAGCTCCGGGGGCTCGCCGATCTCGCCGACGAATGCGGCTACGGCTGCGCGGACATCACCACGCGCGCGAACTTGCAGCTTCGCGAACTGAAGCCACGCCACATCGTCCGCGTGCTGACCCGCGTGCAGGAACTCGGCCTCACTTCGCGCGGCTCCGGGGCCGACAACATCCGCAACATCACCGCCACGCCCACGAGCGGTTTCGATCGCGACGAGGTCATCGACGTGCGTCCCTACGCCCACGCGCTGCACCACTACATCCTCAACCACCGCGACCTCTACGGACTGCCGCGCAAGTTCAACATCGCGTTCGACTCCGGCGGCACGGTTTCCGCCGCGGCCGACACGAACGACATGGGCTTCTTCGCCGTGCGGGTGACGGAGGAATCGCTGAATTCCCAATCGAAAATCGAAAATCCAAAATCGAAAATCGACCGCGGCATCTACTTCAGGGTCGAACTTGGAGGAATCTCGGGGCATCGCGACTTTGCAAAGGATACCGGTCTCCTCCTGAAGCCCGACGAACTCGTGCCCGTCGCCGCGGCGATGGTCCGCGTCTATCTTGAGCACGGCGATCGCACGGACCGCAAAAAGGCGCGCCTGAAGTATCTTCTCGACCGCTGGGGCGGCCACGAGCGCTTTCTCGAGGAGACTCAGAAGAAACTCGCGTTCCCGCTCGTGCGGCTGCCGCGCGAGGCATGCGAGCAGCGGCGTCACGTGCTCAAGCACGGCCACATCGGCACCTATCGCCAGTCGCAGCCGGGGCTCAACTACATCGGCGCCGGCGTGCCCGTCGGCCGGATGACGTCGAAGCAGATGCGCCGCGTCGCGACGCTCGCGGAAAACTACGGCACCGGCGAGGTGCGACTCACTGTCTGGCAGAATTTCCTGATTCCAAACGTGAGCGACGCATTCGCGGCCACCTGCGGGCGCGCGCTCGAGTCCGCCGGCTTCTTCACCGAGCCGCACACGACCGCGGGCTGCGTGATCGCGTGCACCGGCAACAAGGGCTGCAAATACGCGTCGGCCGATACAAAGAGCCACGCACGCGAGCTCATGACGTTCCTGCGCAAGAGCACGGTGCAGACCGACCTTCCCGTGAACATCCACCTCACCGGTTGCCCGAACTCCTGCGCGCAACACTACTGCGGCGACATCGGCGGCGTGGCCGCGAAGCTCGCCGACGGACGCGAGGGCTATCACGTCGTCCTCGGCGGCGGCATGGACCAGGAACAGGGAATCGCCCGCGAAATCTTCCGTGGCGTCGGCGCCGATGAACTTCCCGGCATGATCGAGAACATCCTCGGCACCTACCTCAACAAGCGCGACCCGGCTGAGACATTCGTCCAATGGTCGCGGCGCCACTCTGTCGGAGAACTCCAGGAGATGCTGAGTCAGTAGAGAGACCACGGGACCACGGACAAAAAGACTTGAGACTACAAGACCACTGACCACAGGACCACTGACCTCAGGATTCTTAATTCCCAGACCCCAGACCCGAGACCCCAGACCCGAACTCCACTTCATGCACCCCGTCATCCCCGACACCGCCCCCTTCACGCCCGAGCAGCGCGCGTGGCTGAATGGATTCTTCGCAGGCGTGTTTTCGCGCGGCGAATCCGCAAGGGTTTCAAATCTCAAATCTGGAATCTCAAATTCAGAGGCTGCCTTGCAGCCTCTGACGATCCTGTTCGGCTCCCAAACCGGCACCGCGGAGAGCCTCGCCAAGAAACTCGCGAAGCAGGCGGGCAAGCGCGGCTTCGCGGCGACGGTGATCGACATGGCCCAGGTGAATCTCGAGAGCCTCGCGAGCCACGCCAACTTGCTTGTCATCACAAGCACCTACGGCGACGGCGAGCCGCCCGACAACGCGAAGGAACTTTACGACGCGCTGAAATCCCAGGTCTCGAATCTCAAGCCCGACGCCGCCCCGCCGCTCCCAAACGTCCGCTTCTCCGTGTGCGCCCTTGGCGACACCAATTACACGCAGTTCTGCCAGTGCGGAAAGGACTTCGATGCGTTTCTAGAAAAGCTCGGAGCACAGCGCGTCTCGCCCTGCGCTGAGTGCGAACTCGACTACGACGTAAAGTTTGCCGCGTGGGCCGAGAATGCCCTTCAGACATTCGGAGAGTCGAAAATCGGAGATGGGAGATCGGCTCAGCAAATCGAAACCACGAACTCCGAACTCCAATCTTCGATCTCCGATTCGAGCGGTTTTAGCCGCTCAAATCCTTTTCTCGCTCCCGTGCTCACCGTCCGCTGCCTCAACGGCGCCGGATCGAAGAAGGAGGTGAACCATGTCGAGTTCTCCCTCGAGAATTCGGGGCTCGCCTACAATCCGGGCGATGCACTCGGCGTGTTTCCTAGAAACTGTCCCGGTCTTGTTGCAGACATGCTTGCTGGGTTGAGGTGCGACGGAGAGGAGGCCGTGCCGACACCCGACGGCGGCACGGCCTCATTCCGGCGTGCGCTCACCGAACTCTATGATCTCGGCAAGCCGACGCCGGAGCTGCTGGCGCTTATGCTCCCTGTCGCCGCTGGCGGCAGGGCGACGGAGCCGGACGCCACGCCGCACCACGTCATCGACGTTCTTCTTCAATCGAAGATCCAAAGTCCAAACTCGAAAGTCCTGTCGCCCGCGGAGTTTGTCGGTGCACTTCGCAAGCTGCAGCCGCGACTCTACTCCATCGCCTCGTCGCCGCGGAAACATCCAGGCCAGGTGCATCTCACCGTCGGCGCGCTGCGCTACGAACTCGGAGGTCGCGTGCGCAAGGGCGTGTGCTCGATGTTCCTCGCTGAGCGCGCACTCGCCGGCGGCACGGCGCCGGTGTTCGTGCACGCGAGCAGTTCCTTTCGTCCTCCGGCGGACGGCTCCACGCCGATGATCATGGTCGGGCCGGGCACGGGCATCGCGCCGTTCCGCGCGTTTCTCGAGGAGCGCGAGGTGACCGGCGCGACGGGAAAGAACTGGCTGTTTTTCGGCGACCAGCACGAGGCGACCGATTTCCTGTATCGGAACGAACTGCTCGCAATGAAATCCTCAGGCCTGCTCACGCGACTCGATCTCGCGTGGTCGCGCGACCAAGCCGCGAAGGTCTATGTGCAGGATCGCATGCTCGAGAACGCCGCCGAACTCTTCGCGTGGCTCGAGGCGGGCGCGCATTTCTACGTGTGCGGTGATGCCTCGCGGATGGCGCGCGATGTAGACACAGCATTGCACAAGGTCGTCGAGTCTGCGGGAAGCATGCCTGCCGAGAAAGCAGCCGATTATGTGAAGTCGCTCAAAGCCGCGAAACGCTACCAGCGCGACGTCTACTAAGATGGTCGCCCCAAACGACCCACCGCCGCTCGTCGATCTGATCGGCAATCTCCTTGCTGAGCAGGGCCGGTTGCAGACTCCCGCTGCGCGTGCGGGCGTCGCCTTCGATCAAATCGAGAATCGAAAATCGAAAATCGAAAATTTCCGGAGCCTGATCCCTCTCACCGCGCCGGCGCCCGGCGAGCAATACGCATTTGAGGTCAATCTCGACAAGTGCACCGGCTGCAAGGCGTGCGTCGTCGCGTGCCACTCGTTGAACGGCCTCGACGAAACCGAGTCGTGGCGCGACGTGGGCCTCATCACAGGGTTTCAACAAGACGGCGCAGCCTACCAGCAGACGATCACGACGGCGTGTCATCACTGTGCCGACCCGGGCTGCATGAACGGCTGCCCCGTGCTCGCCTACGAGAAGGATCCGCTCACCGGCATCGTGCGACACCTCGATGATCAATGCATCGGCTGCCAGTATTGCATCCTGAAGTGCCCCTACGACGTTCCGAAATACAACAAGCGCCTGGGCATCGTCCGCAAATGCGACATGTGCCACCAGCGTCTCGGCGCAGGCGAGGCACCCGCTTGCGTGCAGGCGTGCCCGACGCACGCGATCCGGATTGTGAGTGTCTCCTCTTCTCCTGCCTCCCAACTCCAATCTTCGAACTCCAATCTCCGAACTCCGACCTCCGACTTCCTCGCAGCCGCACCCGACGGCGCGATCACGCTGCCGACCACGCGCTATGTGTCGGAGCGTGAGATCCCTACAAGCGCCGCTGCGGCCGATGCCGGTATCGCGCGCGTGCAGCCCGGGCACACGCCGCTCGCCGTCCTCCTCACCCTCTCCCAGCTCGCACTCGGCGCGCAGGCGGCTGCGCTGTTTGTAACGTATTACGTTACAAACACCTCGTCGTTTCCCTGGGGCGCGGTCGCGCTGGGGATGCTCGGGGCGGCGCTTGCGGCGAGCGTCGCCCATCTAGGCCGGCCGCTTCGCGCGTGGCGTGTCTTTCTCGGGCTGCGCCGTTCGTGGCTGAGCCGCGAGGCGGTCGTGTTCGGCGGGTGGTTCGGCGCGCTGGCGGCTGCGGTGTTCACGCAACTGCCCGCGATCGAGATCGCGGCATTCGCGATCGGATCCGTGGGCGTCTTCTGTTCGGCGATGATCTACATCGACACAGGGCGTCGCGGATGGAGCGCCGCGTCGGTGAGTGCGAGGTTCGCCGGCACAGTCATGCTCGCCGCCGGGCTGGCGGTCAGTCCCATCGCCGGCCTGGCTGCGGCCGCGCTCAAGCTCGCCATCGATCGGATCGCTCTCGCGCGCGGCCCATGGGAAACGCGCGCACTCGAGTCGGGCGCCCTGCGTTTCGCATTTCGCATGCGCAGCCTTCTCGGCGGAACCGGCCTGCTCCTCCTGGCAGCGGCCGCATTGGGAGAGACGGGCGCGTGGCCTGTCGGCGCGGCTTTCATCGTGGCGGGCGAGCTCGCCGAGCGGATTCTCTTCTTCCGCGCGATCGACGGATCGAAGATGCCAGGGGCGGGCGCATCGTGAAGACGGTCGTCGAGAATCTCCTGCGGGCACACGACGGCCCGATGACGAGCGAACTCGTGCTGCGGCCCGCGGAGTTCGGTCTGGGTCGCGTGCCCGGACGGCTCCAGCCCGCGTCGACCGCGAAGAGCGTCTGCGGTTTTTGCAGCACGGGTTGTTCGCTGCTCGTGCACCTCGATGAGTCGGGTCAGGCGATCAACCTCACGCCCGATCCGGATCACCCGGTGAATCTCGGGATGGCCTGCCCGAAAGGCTGGGAGGCCCTCACACCGCTCGTCGCGCACGATCGCGCGACCACTCCGCTGCTGAGAAACGCGAAAGGGCAGCTTGAACCCGTTTCGTGGGAGCGCGCGATTGCCGAATTCTGCTCGCGCATGAAGGGCGTGCAGGCGAGGCACGGTGCCGCGAGCGTCGCCGCGTTGAGCACAGGGCAGATCACGACCGAGGAGATGGCGCTGCTCGGCGCGCTCGCGAAGTTCGGCATGGGAATCGCCGACCTCGACAGCAACACGCGCCAGTGCATGGCGACCTCGCACGTCGCCTACAAGCAGTCGTTCGGCTTCGACGCGCCACCGTTCACCTACGCGGATTTTGAGGAGAGCGATTTGCTCGTCTTCGTCGGCGCGAACCCATGCATCGCGCACCCGATCATGTGGCAGCGCGTGATGCGCAACAGGCGCAACCCTTCGACTGTCGTCATCGATCCGCGCCGCACCGAGACCGCGATGGCGGCGACGCTTCACGTGCCTGTCTGTCCGGGCGGCGACCTCGCGCTGCTTTACGGCATCGCACATCTCCTCGTGTCCCGCGGCTGGATCGACCGCGACTTCATCGCGGCGCACACGACAGGGTTCGATGAATTTGAAACGTTCTTGCGCGACTTCACGCCAGCGCGCGTCGTCGCCGATACCGGAGTCTCCGAGTCCACGCTCGAGCAACTGGCCACTCTGATCGGGACACGCGAACGCGTTTCCCTCTGGTGGACGATGGGCGTGAACCAGAGTCACCAGGCCACGCGCACGGCCCAGGCGATCATCAATCTCGCGCTCATGACCGGCCAGATCGGCCGGCCCGGCACGGGGGCCAACTCGATCACCGGTCAGTGCAACGCGATGGGATCTCGCCTGTTTGGAAACGCGACGTCGCTCATCGGCGGACACGACTTCGCGAATCCCGACCATCGTGCGCACGTGGCCTCGGTGCTTGGACTCGACGAGAAGCGGATCCCGACCGCCGCGAGCCGCGCCTACGATCAGATACTCGGTCGAATCGCGACCGGCGGCGTACGCGCGCTGTGGATCGTGGCTACAAACACCGCACACTCGTGGATCTCGCACTGCGGATTCGCCGAGCTGCGGCGCAAACTGGACTTCCTCGTCGTGCAGGACATGTATGCGACGACCGAAACGGCGCGCATGGCCGACCTCGTGCTGCCCGCGGCTGGCTGGGGCGAGAAAGAGGGCACATTCATCAACTCCGAGCGCCGACTCGGCGTGATCCGCAAGGTGTCGCGCGCGCCGGGAGAAGCGCTGAGCGACTTTGCCATATTCAAGCTCATCGCCGAGGGCTGGGGCTGCGGCGGGATGTTTCGCCAGTGGCGCGATCCGGCGGCGGCGTTTGCGATCATGCGCGCGCTTTCGGCGGGGCGGCCCTTCGACATCGGCGGCATTCGCGACTACGACCACATTGAGGCCGAAGGCGGGATACAATGGCCCTTCACGAGCGCGGACGCGCTCGTGTCGAAGTTCGGAGTTCGGAGTTCGGAGATCGGACAGACGTCCGACACTGCCCAAACTCCGAACTCCGATCTCCGATCTCCGGCGACGCACGAGCGTCGCTTGTTCGCCGACGGTCGCTTCTTCACACCGGACGGCCGCGCGCGATTTGTCTTCGATCCGCCGTCGCCGCTTCCCGAGGGTGCCAATCGCGATTACCCGTTTGTCCTCATCACTGGTCGCGGCTCTTCGGCCCAATGGCACACCGGATCGCGCACGGCGAAGAGCGCGGTCCTGCAAAAACTGGCGCCAAACTCGGCCTGGATCGAAATCCACCCTGCCGACGCCGGTCCGGCCGGCATCGCCAATGGTGACCGGGTGCGAGTTTCGTCGCGACGCGGGACGACCGAGGCCGCCGCGCAGTTGACGCCGTCTGTGCAGCGCGGTCAGGTGTTCATCCCGATGCACTTCCCGGAGGTTAACCGGCTCACGTTCCCCGCGTTCGACCCTCATTCGCGCCAGCCCGCCTACAAGGCCTGCGCGGTGCGACTGGAGCGGCTGAGCCAAGAGTGACTCCGCTGCCGGGCGCCCTTCCAAGAAAACTCTTGCGTCACCCCCGGGCGACCGGTTCTTTCGACCGTTTAAACCAACCCATTTGAGTCATGGCACACATCTGTGAGATCACCGGCAAGCGGCCCAGCGTGGGCAGCATCATCCATCGCAAGGGTCAGTCCAAGAAGAGCGGCGGCATCGGCACGCACGTGACTGCCAAGACCAAGCGCCTCTTCAAGCCAAACACCCAGCGCATCCGCGTCCGCCTCCCCAATGGGCAGGTGAAGCGCATGACCGTCTCGGTGAAGGCCATCAAGGCTGGAATGATCGTAAAGGCCTGATAACAAATCTGTAGCGAACTCTCCGCAACCCCGGTGGCGCCCCGCGCCGCCGGGGTTTTTGTTGGCTGTGCATTCGGAGGTAGGAGCCCGCTTGCGGGCGATTCCGTGTCCTTACAGTAGGTTGTGCGCTTGCGCGCAACGTGGCGCGGCAAGCGCGCCACCTACACGAAGGCAATCGCCCGCGAGCGGGCTCCTACCC
>DATKCJ010000054.1:0-4225 GCA_035513275.1 Opitutaceae bacterium | reverse complement strand
AGAACGGACGCTGCGCGATGGAAGAATACCACAGGCTCCTCCGACACGTCCTCGAACACGGCCGCCCGAAGTCCGACCGCACCGGCACCGGCACGCTCGCGATCTTTGGCGCTCAGGCGCGGTTCGACCTCGGCGAGGGTTTCCCGCTGCTCACGACGAAGAAACTCCACCTGCGCTCGATCATCCACGAGCTGCTCTGGTTCCTGAAGGGCGAGACGAACATCGGCTACCTGCGCGATAACAACGTCACCATCTGGGACGAGTGGGCCGACGCCGACGGTAATCTCGGCCCCGTTTACGGCGCGCAGTGGCGCAAGTGGCGCACCGCCGAGGGGGGCTCGGTCGACCAGATCGCGCAGCTCATCCGGCAGATCCGCGAGAATCCCGACAGCCGCCGCCACATCGTGTCCGCTTGGAATCCCGGCGAGATCGACCGGATGGCCCTCGCGCCGTGCCACGCGCTCTTCCAGTTCTTCGTGATCGACGGCGAGTTGAGCTGCCAGCTCTACCAGCGGAGTGCCGATCTCTTTCTCGGCGTGCCGTTCAACATCGCCTCCTACGCGCTCCTCACGCTCATGGTCGCGCAGGTGTGCGACCTGAAGCCCGGCGAGTTCGTCCACACCTTCGGCGACCTGCACCTCTACTCCAACCACCTCGAGCAGGCGCGCCTCCAACTCACGCGCGAGCCGCGTCCGCTGCCCACGATGAAGCTCAACCCCGCAGTGCGCGACATCCTCGGATTCCGATTCGAGGACTTCGAACTCGCCGGCTACGACCCGCACCCCGCGATCAAGGCGCCGATCGCGGTGTAGCGATTGCGGATTGCGGACTGCGGATTGCGGAATCGACCAACAATGGATGTACACGGCGCGGCGAATGCCGCAACCAAAGGAACGGATTTTGAGTCACAGAGACCACAGTGCGCCGCGGCCGCCGTTTCGACGGACTCAAGGCCCTGAGCGGAGCCGAAGGGCAACCAGGAGGCCGGAATTTTGAAACCGCTAATTTACGCTAATCCCCGCTAATTGAATCCGTGAAAGCACACCAAGCGCTCGCGCCTCGCCGATCAGGCGAGGCACGCTCGTGTTTAACGACCACTTGAGCCTGAAACCATTAGCGAAGATTAGCGGTTCAAAATCGTTGGTGAGACAACGCACGCAGCCCAACAACATGTCTGCAAATAGTACCACAGAGACTCAAGTCGAGTGCACCGAGGGATTTTCTGCCTCCGTGAACTCTGTGTGGCCTCCGTGCCCTCTTTGACGAGAAGATCATGTTTGGAAATCAAGCCACCTTCACCAGGAATTGCGCGGCTCTGCTGGACAGCAGAGCGCAACCTACAGCAAGCATGACAGCCCCCTGAACTGAGCGATTGATTTCCGATGACACCTTCCGACTCCAATCCGCAATCCGCAATCCGCAGTCCGCAATTCATCGCGATCGTCGCGATGGCCGAAAACCGCGCGATCGGCGCGGGCAACAAGCTCCCGTGGCACCTACCCGAGGATTTCAAGTGGTTCCGCGCGCAGACGACCGGCAAGACTCTTCTCATGGGACGCAAGACTCATGAGTCGATAGGCCGGCCACTGCCGAACCGTCGCACGCTCGTTCTCAGCCGCTTTTCCAACCCCGTTGACGGCGTGACGGTCGTGCGCTCGCTCGAGGAGGCCGAGCGCGAGGCGGCAGGGCAGGGTGAGCTATGGATATGCGGCGGCGCGGAAGTCTACGAGCTCACTCGCGACCGATGGGCTGAGGCGTTCGTCACGCGCGTGAAACGCACGGTCGAGGGCGACGCGTTTTTCCCGGAGTTCGAGTCGCGCTTCCCCGCGCCGACGGTAATTCGCGACACACCAGAGTTCACGATTTTGCACTATAGGCGGACGCTCGGGGTGTAGGTGGCGCGCTCGTCGCGCCACGATTGTCGCGAGTTGCGCGACAAGCGCGCAACCTACAACGGATCTGATCAAGCAGGTCAGCTCTGTTAGGTAGGAGCTTGCTTGCAAGCGATGGAGCAATCGCTCGCCCGAGATTTCCGACCTGAATCGCCCGCAAGCGGGCTCCTACCTCCGGAGCTCTAGCCTCTCACCCGTTCGGGTTCTTGCCTGCTTCGAGCAGATCGTAGAGCGAGACTGATCCACCGTCGCCGGGCATTGGCTGCACGATCCGGCCGGAGACTGTCATCGATGCGTCTTCCTTGCCCTCTTCGAAAAGGTAGAGCCAGAACTGAAACGCGATCGGCCGCTTGACCACGTGGCCCGAGCGCATGCTAAGCCCGTCCGCGGCGCGCGTCATGAACGTGCTCTGCCGCTGGTTGCTCGGTGGCTGGTATTGGATGCGCGCGCGATTCCACGGAATCTGCTGCTTCTCTTCCTTCTTCTCGTCGTAGATGTAGACGGTGAGGTTGTTGTTCTCCACGACCACGTTGAGAAACATGCCGTCGCCATGCGGCTGGACGTAGCCCTCGAGTTCCTTGGCCGGCTCCTCGTCCTCCTGCGCCGTCGCGAACGAGGCGAGACCGGCCAACGCAACAAGAGAGAGGATCCACGCGAGATTCCGTTTCATGCGCGCAACCCTAGCGGAACGCCCGGCCCGTGGCAAGCGACCGGCCGGGTTTCGAACCGGGGTTTCACAGGTTTTTGTAGCCCTGCGCGGAAGCGTGGGGACGGAATCCCGAGACCAGTCGGGATCTTCCCGCGCCTCACTCGCCTTTTTCTCTTATCTCCGCCTTCAACACGCGCCAGCGCTCGAGCCGCTCGGCGATCGCGGCCTCGGCGCCGGACTTGACGGGCGTGTAGAGCTTCAGCGGCTTCTCGAGATACTCCTGCCCCGAAATACCCTCGGCAAACTCGTGGCTGTAGTCGTAGCCCTTGCCGTGGCCCATTCGCTTCGATGCCTGGCCGCCCGTGTCGCGCAGCCACACCGGCACCTCCTGCACAGGACCTGTCGCGATCGCTTCCTTCGCCGCGCCGAGCGTCAACTTTGCAGAATTGCTCTTCGGCGAGGTGGCGAGAAACAGTGTCGCGTGCGCGAGGTTGAGCTCGCACTCGGGCATCCCGACGAAGTCGCACGCATGATGCGCTGCGGCGGCAACCGTGAGCGCGCGCGAGTCGGCGAGTCCGATATCCTCCGAAGCAAAAATCACGAGTCGCCGCGCGAGGAACCGCGGGTCTTCGCCGCCGGCGAGCATTTTCGCGAGCCAATACATCGCCGCGTCGGGATCGCCGCCGCGCATGCTTTTGATGAAGGCCGAAATCGTGTCGTAGTGCTCGTCTTCGTCGGCGTCGTAGCGAATCCGCCGCTCGCGCGCGAAGATCTCGAGTTCCTCCGCGGTGACCTCCGAATTTCGGGGCAGGCTCATCGCGAGCACTTCGAGCGCGTTGAGCGCGCGGCGCAGGTCGCCATCGCACAGCGCCGCGAGCGAGCCGAGGATCTCGTCTGTCGCTCGGGTTCCATGCACGCCGAGTCCGCGCTCCGAATCCTCGAGCGCGGCGCGCAACACGCGCACGATCTCTCCGGTCGGCAGCGGGTCGAGCCGGAAGAGGTGACTTCGGCTCAGCAACGGCGGGTTCACGTAGAAGCCGGGGTTGTGGGTCGTGGCGCCAATCAGTCGGATCACGCCGGCCTCGACGTCGGGCAGCAGCAGGTCCTGTTGCGACTTATTGAAGCGGTGCAACTCGTCGATGAAGACGATCGTCGGCTCGGCGCGCATGCGCGCGGTCGCGAGGATGCCGCGCAGCTCGGCAACGTTCGACATCACGGCGTTCACGCGCACGAAGCGGCTGCTCGTCTCGCGCGCGATCGCCTCGGCAAGGCTCGTTTTCCCGCAGCCGGGCGGGCCGTAGAAGATGAGGCTGCCGAAGCGGTTCGACGCGATGAGCCGCGGTAGCAGCGAGCCTGGCTCGAGGATGTGGCGCTGACCCGCGACCTCGGCAAGCGAGCGCGGCCGCATCCGCGCAGCGAGCGGCGCGCGCGCAGTGCGGACGTCGGGCGCCGCGGCGGTCGTGCTATCCGCGGCGCTGTCAAAGAGCGTGCCCTGATCCTCGTCCATCGAGCCGAGTGTGCAGCGGGGCGGCACGCTGGCAATAGGCAGGGCCAGATTGTCCTGTTTCACATCCACTTCGAAACCACGCGCGCTGCCCAAGCCCACAAGTCAAGCATTGGTTGACTTGTGGCCTTGGGTTGCGACGCGCATGGAGGCGAGGAGGAGTGGCTGGTGTTGGGGCGG
>DATKCJ010000053.1:0-6720 GCA_035513275.1 Opitutaceae bacterium | reverse complement strand
GCACGCCGCTCAACGCCGTCATCGGCATGTGCGGCCTGCTCCTCGACACCGAGCTCGGCAAGGACCAGCGCGAGTTCGCCGAGACGATCAAGAACGGCGGCGAGACACTCCTCACGCTGATCAACGACATCCTCGACTTCTCGAAGATCGAGTCCGGCCGCCTTGAGCTCGAACAACAGCCGTTCGACCTGCGCGATTGCGTGGAGTCCGCGCTCGACCTTCTCGCAGGCCGCGCCGCCGACAAGGGCCTCGATCTCCTCTACTGGATCGACGACGACGTGCCGCCCGCAATCGTCGGCGACATCACGCGCCTGCGCCAGGTCATCGTGAATCTTCTCTCGAACGCCGTAAAGTTCACGCAGCAAGGCGAGGTTTTCGTGTCGGTCGAGCTCGTTGCGCCGGAAGCATCCGGCAGCGTGCGGTTGAAGATTTCCGTGCGCGACACGGGCATCGGCATTCCCGCGGATCGCATGGACCGGCTTTTCAAGAGCTTCAGCCAGGTCGACGCCTCCACGACGCGCCACTTCGGCGGCACGGGCCTCGGCCTCTGCATCAGCAAGCGTCTCACCGAGCTCATGGGCGGAACGATCGCCGTCGAGAGCGAGGAAGGCCGGGGGAGCAACTTCTTCTTCGAGATCGTTGCCGGCCCCGCTCCGGCGCAGAAGAAACTTTTCCAACGCGGTCGCTCCGCCGGTGTCGCCGGTAGGCGCGTGCTCATCGTCGATGACAACGCCACAAACCGACGCCTGCTCGCGCTCCAGACCGAAGGGTGGGGCATCGAGCCGCGCGTCGTCGCCGGTCCGCACGCGGCGCTCAAATGCCTCGAGGGCGGCGAGCGTTTCGACGCCGCGATTCTCGACATGCAGATGCCCGGCATGAACGGCGTGGAACTCGCAGGGCAGATCCGCACGCGGTGGCCGAAGTTTAAGCTTCCGGTGATCCTGCTCACGTCGCTGGGCGACATCGGCAAGCACCCCGAGGGCGGCCGCATCGCCGCCACGCTTACGAAACCCGTGAAGCCCGCCGCGCTGCTCGAGACGCTTCGCTCCGTCCTCGCCGGCAGTGAACGTGTCGAGCCGCAGGCGGCCGTCGTCGTCAGCGACAAGATGGCGGCCAAGTCTCCCCTCCGCATCCTCGTCGCCGAGGACAATCCCATCAATCAGAAGGTCGCCAGGCTCATGCTCAGCCAGCTCGGTTACACCGCAGATCTCGCCGTGAACGGCCGCGAAGCCGTCGATCTTGTTTCGAAGAATCGCTACGACGTGGTGTTTATGGACATCCAGATGCCCGTCCTCGACGGGCTCGCCGCCGCTGTGGAAATCCGCAGCCGCTGCCCCCGCGCTTCGGACCGCCCGCGACTCGTCGCGATGACCGCGAACGCGATGTCGGGCGATCGCGAGCGCTGCCTCGAGGGCGGCATGGATGACTACGTCGCCAAGCCGATCCGCATCGATCACATCCGCGGCGCGCTCGAGCGCGTTCTCGCGGAGCGCCCCGCACCGGAGGCCGCAGGCGGCGATGCATGCGAGGGACCGATTTTCGATCCGAGCACTATCATCGCGATGCTCTCCGACGATCCCGTCGAGTCCGCAGAACTGGCCCGCCAGCTCGGTGACAGCTACTTCGTCGACGACGCGCCCACGCGCTTCGAGAAGATTGTCGGCGCGATCCGGAAGGATGATGCCATCACCGCAGCCCGTGAGTCGCACTCGCTCAAGGGCGCCAGCGGCACGCTCGGCATGCCGCGCGTCGCCACCGTCTGCAACGGCATCGAGCAGGCCGCCAAAGCAGGCGACATCGCCAAGGCCACGATCGTTTCGCAGGAACTCGCCGCATCGATCCAAGCCGCGCGCTTCGCCTTCGATGATTGGTTCGCCGACCGCTTCGAAGCGGCCGCGAAGTAGTAGGGCAGGTCTCTGACCTGCCACGGAAATCGAAAGACCGGCAGGTCAGAGACCTGCCCTACCCTCGGGCTTGCCTCCGCGCGCCCGCGGCGGATGGTATCTCCGAATGCTCCGCTTCGGCACGCTCGAGGTGCGCTCGAACCTCTTTCTCTCGCCACTGGCCGGTTACACCAACCTGCCGTTCCGGCTGACCGTGCGCGAACTCGGCGGGCTCGACCTCTGCACGACCGACCTCGTCAACGCCCGCTCGCTCCTTGAGCGCAACCCGCGCGCGCTCCAGCTCGTCGAGACCTGCCACGAGGATTCGCCGCTAGCCGTGCAGCTTTTCGGCTCGGTCGCGGAAGAAATGCGCGACGCCGCGATGATGCTCGAGCAGCGCGGCATCGCATCGATCGACGTCAACATGGGTTGCCCCGTGCGCAAGGTCACAAAGATCGGCGGCGGATCGGCAATGATGACCGAGGTCGCGAAGACCGCCGCGCTCCTCAAGGGCATGATCGACGCCGTGAAGATTCCCGTAACGGCGAAAATGCGCCTCGGCTGGGATGAGGAGAATCTCACCGCGCCTGTGCTCGCGCGTGCGCTCGAGGATGTCGGCGCCGCAGCGATCTTCGTGCACGGACGCACGCGTGCGCAGGGTTTCGCCGGCCGCGTGAATCTCGCGGGCATCCGCGCTGTCGTCGAGGCGGTGAGCAACGCTCCGGTAATCGGCAATGGCGACGTCACCACGCCAGAGGCCGCGCGCGTGATGCTTGCGGAAACGGGCTGCGCGGGAGTGAGCATCGGCCGCGGCGCGTTCTACAACCCGTGGATCTTCGCGCACACACGCACGTATCTCGACACCGGCGTGCTTCCGCCCGAGGCGACGTTTGACGAGCGCGTGCGCGTGATGACGCGGCACTTCGAGCGCTACATCGCGTTTTACGGCGACGAGAGGGGAGCTCTTCTTTTCCGCAAGGTCGCGCCGTGGTATGCGAAGCGTTTCGGGCCGTCGCGTGAATTCAAGCGGCACATCGTGACGATGCGCAGCCGCGCGGATTACGACAACGCGCTCGCACGCTTCCGCGAGTGGCGAGCGCAGTTCCTCGGCGACGACGGCGAGCTGCGCGACAAGTTTCAGCCGAAGCCGCTCGAGCCGTCGTTCTTGCGTCCGGAAGGCGATGACGCAACCGAGCGCGAATCGATCCCTGTGCCCAAGGGCCCGGTGGAGAACTGGTGAGGCAGCCGCCGTCGCGTCTGCCTGAGTAGGGCAGGTCTCTGACCTGCCAAATCGCGCGGGTCGCTCCGGGCAAGGTCCACGGCGCCGGTGTGCATCCTACAGAATTCACTTAGGGCAATCCGCGCCGCGAAATTGAGCGGGTTTCGGCGAACTTCTGGGGGTGTGCCCGGTGGCCCGCTCTGGGGGATTTTGCTAGGATGTGCCGTCGGTTCACCCGCCGGCCAGACCATGAGCACAACCCTCGCACGTTTCTTCCGCGCGGCGCTTTGCGCGCTCGCGATTTCAGGCGCTTCGCACGCCTTTGCACAGTTGATCCTCACCAATTCGCCCGCGTGGAACGGAGGCGATTACATCACGCCGTTCGGCGAGCCGGAGATCGCGACCGTCGGGCAGACGTTCACCGCGGATGCCGCGCACTCGGAGTTGCTGGGATTCACTTTCCTCCTGAAGTCCGACGCCGGCGGCGACGTGAACTTCCGCGGCTACGTTTCAGCATGGGACGGTGCGAAGCTCACCGGACCGCTTCTATTCTCGTCCGACGTGCGCACGCTCCCTGCAGGCACGAACGCATTTCAGCCGGTCACTTTCGTCATCGACGACCTGCTGCTAACGCCCGGCGCGCAATACGTCGCCTTCCTCAGCACCTCCGGACTCTTCGATGCCGTCGACGGCACCGCGGGCCTCGCGGCGCCGGTGCTCTCGGACACCTACGCATTCGGCAATCTTGTGATCGCGCTCAACGGTGATGATTTCGACACGCTCTTCGAGAATGCGTGGGAGGAGATTTTCGGAATCGACCTCGCGTTCACGATGGAGTTTCCCGGCGGTGCGGTGCCGGAGCCCGCTGCGTTCGGCATGATCGGGGCGATTGTGCTGGTCGGGCTCGCGTCCGCGCGGCGTTTGAATCGCGAGATCGTGGCGACGGCCTGAGTTTCGGGAGGTGGATCGCGTCGCCCTGCGCGCTTGATGGCGGGTTCTGAAAGTAGGGCGGGTCTCCGACCCGCCTGAATCGGCGGAAGGCAGGTCAAAGACCTGTCCCACTGGAGGGTGGCCAAGCCGATGCACATTCGTAATCGTGAGGGTCTCCGTTCGCATGTCCAGCAACGCACCCATGTCCACCACGCGCTCCGAATACTCACCCGGCGAGGAGATCGCCAACAGCGTTACGCACGGGCTCGGTGTTGTCGCAGGAATCGTGGCGTTGTGGCTCCTCGTCGTGCCGTCGGCGCAGATGGGCGACGCGTGGCGCATCGTGGCGTTCAGCATCTACAGCGCGTCCCTGATTTTGCTCTACCTCGCGTCGACGCTCTACCACTCGATTCCGGCGGCGCGCGCGAGGCACTGGCTGAAGCGAATCGACCACGCGGCGATCTACGTGTTCATCGCGGGCACATACACGCCCATCTCCCTCGTGCTCCTCGGCGATTGGGTTGGGTGGACCCTCTTCGGCGTCGTTTGGGGAATCACGATCTGCGGAATCGTGCTCAAGTTTCTATTCATCGACCGGTTCAAGCGACTCTTCGTCGCCGGCTACGTCGTGATGGGCTGGGTGGCGATCGCGGCCTTCCCGAGCCTTTGGAACCGCCTGTCAGCCGAGGGCCTCGCCTGGCTCTTCGGCGGTGGCGTGGCCTACACGGCCGGCGTTATCTTCTACCAGTGGACCAGCCTGCGCTACAGCCACGCGATCTGGCACCTGTTCGTCATCGCAGGAAGCGTGTGCCACTTCTTCCTGCTCTATTTCCACGTGCTGCCGCGATCGGCGTGAGATCTATTCCAACAGTGCGGCGTCGGCTATCAGACGCGCAACTTCATGTAAGAAACCTGTGCCCAGCCGAGGTGGGAGTGATCATTTCACCGTCCCTGAGCGGCTGCCTCCGGGCTCTTTTCGATCATGCTGACTTTTGTTACTCGCAATAACCGACCGTGAACGAGAATCGCGTGCAAAGGGTGCAGGAATTGCCGAATTCTTGCGGAGTCGCTTTCAAGAACGCCCAAGACTGCCACATACTTCCCATCGGCGTCCTTCAACTCGCTGCGATCAATTGTGGAGTCAAAATGTAACGCAATCCCATTCACCGAAATGCGGTGCTTGTGAGCTTCTGTCGAGGTGTAGACGATTGAAAGTCGATCGCGTCCGGCTGGAGCCAGCACACCGACAAAACAGACTTCCTTGGTGGCGAACTTCTCAGGGTTCGCAATTACTTCGAAGATGGACGCATTTGGCAGAAGGCCATCGAAGGCTTCAAGATCGACCACCTCGACCACCTCATCGTCCGTTTCAGGGTACGCGGGTGACGAGCCCAAGGAGGCGACTCCCAAAGCCGCAACGAGCGCAAATGCAATTCTGGTTCTCATGTGGTCGTTCGATTCCCTATTCAAAGGCTTGGCGACCGTAGAATCCGCGTGCGATCTCATCCCTGAGTCGAGCGGCTTCCGCCGGATCGGTGGATTCAACCATGCGCGCTCCCAATGCCGAGAGCTCTTCGCCGCTCAAGATTTCGCTCGTGCTCACTAAGTCACACTGGCCGTGCTTCACCGCGCGTCAAATCTGGCTTTGGACCGGACCGAGCCACCGGACTCGCGGGGCACGCTCCTACACCACCGAGGAGGCAGGAACGGAAATCCGCGTTGATCCGAACAATCCGCTCACGCTTTCGGCGAGCGCTTCGCGATCAGCGCTTCGAGCTGTGCGAGTGGTTCCTCGATGGTCTTGATGGTGGTCGCCCAGAACGACTCGTCGCGGATGTCCCAGCCGAGGGTGTCGCGCACGGCGTCCTCGCAGGTCTTGCTGCCAGTCGCGATGAGGAAGGCCTCGTAGCGCGGCAGGAACGACGGGCCTGTGCGCGCGAACTCGTTGAAGAGCGCGCGGCTGAGCAGGTAGCCGAAGGTGTAGGGATAGTTGTAGAACGAGAGGCTCGAGATGAAGAAGTGCAGCTTCGAGGCCCAGAAGAGCGGATCCTCGGCGCCTTCCTCGAGGACGTCTCCAAACACCTCGCGCTGCGTCTGCACCATGAGTTCCTTCAGGCGGCTCACCGGCACCTCGCCCGATTTGCGCTCCTCGTAGAAGCGCTTCTCGAACTCATAGCGCATCGGCACGTTGAGCAGGTAGGAGACTGCGCGCTGGGTTTCCTCGTCGAGCAGGAATGCGCGGCGCGAGTCGGAGAGGCCCGGGTCGGAGAGCAGGCCGTTGAGCAACACCATCTCGGCAAATGTCGACGCCGTCTCCGCGAGCGTCATCGGATACTCCTGCGCCACCGGGCGCTGCTTCTTCAACACGTTGCTGTGCCACGCATGGCCGACTTCGTGAGCGAGCGTCATCACGTCGCCCATGGTGTCGGCGTATGTCATGTAGATCCGCTGCTCGCCCGTGACGACCGATCCCGTGCAGTAGCCGCCGGAGCGTTTGTTCGCGCGGCGCTCCGATTCGATCCAGCGCTTCGCGAGCATCCCGCGGAAATACTCCCCGAGCGCCGGGTATCCGGCGTTGAACGCCTTGTCGACCGTCGCGACGGCCTCCTCCCACTGCACGGGCGGCACCGGATCGAGTGGCCGCGGCGCGTCGAGATCCTGAAACTGGAGCTTCTCCTTCCCCATGAG
>DATKCJ010000052.1:0-12848 GCA_035513275.1 Opitutaceae bacterium | reverse complement strand
GCCACAAACTCCCAATTCGATGCTTCGTGATTGAAGTTTCATTGGATGTTGGAGGTTGGATTTTGGAGCTTCGAGGGCTGACCTTCGCCAAAGATCCGAGACCCCAGATCCGAGACCCCAGATCCGAGACCCCAGACGCTGGACCCGATTGTCACTCGTCACTCCTTCAGAGCCTCGCATGTGGCACACGCACGCGGTCGAGCGCGGAGCGGCTGTGCATGAGGGCCACGGGTGTTTGCGCACCGATCGCAATCAGGAGCGGCAGGAGATAAAGCCCCGCGGCGAGCGCGAGCGAGAGACCGAGTCCGCCAAACAGTTTCGCGAATACGAGGAACAGCACCGGCACGAGCGTGAACATCCACGAGAGCCGGCTGAACATCTGCGCCAGGGTCACGCCGAGCAGGATCGAAAAGAGGCCGACCTGCCACGAGACGAGAAGCACGGTTGCCCCCGCGATGTAGAACAACGGTCCGACGACGATCAGCTCCTCGTCGTGCCAGAAAGATTGAAACAGCACACCGATCGTGAGCACACCCGCATAGACGACCAGGATGAGGGTGCCGAGACCAGTGACGCCGGGCTCGACGGTCACCGCGATTTCGCGAAGCACCCAGAAGCCGCCCGCAGCGCGAGCCATGTCGATCCAGTTGAGCGGCGTGAGCAGCATGCGACCGATTGTCGCCGAGCGGTTGCGAATCGGGTTCTTCAGTCGGTCGCGCATCGACTGGCGCACGAAGACCATGAGCGGCGTCCACAAGAGGAGAAGCGCCAGCGCAAGTGAGAGCGGGTCGACATTCATTCTCAGAAAGCAGAAAGGCGTGACACGAATTGCACGAAGTCTCTCGAATGGATTGATCGGCCAAGGCTTCGCCCCGTCGCTTCCGGCGGGGAATCGATCGCGGGTCGGGCCACTGTGGTGGCGGGCATAGGAGCTGGGTCGGGAGGCCGGGTCAGGTGTCCTGGCTTCCGAGAAACGTTCGCAGCAAGGGGAGCATGAGCGTCGCCTTGCGGTGCCATGTCTTGATGCTGTCGATGCGTCCCTTGAGAAACGCGGCGTCGGGCTCGTTCGCGCCGGCCTTGCCGAGACGCGCACTGATCGCCTCGATCTCCTCAGCGCCGGAGTCCAGCGGACCCTGCACACGCGTTTTCAACACGCCGCCAAGCAGCCGCCGCAGCGACAACTCGGGCACGAAATGCTCGCTGCGGTTGTCGGCCACTTCGGCAGGTTTGATCGCGCCGAGATCGCGCAGTAGCCGGATGCCCTGGCTCGCCGATCCCGCGCTGATCTCGAGCAGCGCGGAGATCTCGCGGAAAGCCAGCGGCTCCGGGCTCGCGTAGAGCAGGCCGTAGATCTGGCCGATCGACTTCGGCAGGCCAAGCTGCACCGCCGCGCCTGAGAAGACGTCGATGATCGCCATCTGCGTGTCCGAGAGCCGGTTCCGTGGACTCGCGGTGCCGCGCGGTTCGCGCCCTTTGGACGATGCGCCCGGGTCGCTCAAACGTTCGCTGCCGGCCTGCTGGTCGGGTGGCATGGGGCGGCAAGGCTGCTGCTGGGAGAAGTTGAGTTCAAGATAAAATGAACTGTTAACTTACTGCTGAAGTGACCGATAAGGAAGGGTCCGACCTCCACCGCATCGCTCGCCGCATCTTCCAGTATGACAACCACTTGTTGCGCGATTCCTGAAGTGCCCGCTGTCACAACAATGCCATCAACCTCCCCTGTCATCTACGGGATCGATGGCGATGACATGATCGTCGGCGTGAGCCGCGCTTGGGACCGATTCGCGGTAGCGAATGCCACTCGCGAGTTGGTCTTTGGCTCGATGATCCGCAGGCGGCTCTGGGACCACATCTCGGATGCGACCACGGTTTCGATCTACCACGAAGTTCTCGAGCGCGTGCGCAACGGAACCACGATCACCCTTCCGCTTCGGTGCGACGCCCCGACATTGCGCCGGTGGCTCAAGCTCACTGCGAGCCCGATGCCAAGCGGAGGTGTCAGGTTCGTCTCGCGAACGATCCGGCAGGAGGTCCGCCCCTATCTCGCGATCCTCGATCCGAGTCTCCCGAGGTCCAAGGCTCTACTGACGACCTGCGGTTGGTGCCGGAAATTCCACATCCATGGAAATGCGTGGGTGGAGGCCGAGAGAGCGGTTCGCGAGATGAATCTCTTCGAGCAAACGACGCTGCCGCAACTAACGCACGGCATCTGTCCAGTCTGCGTCGAATCGATGCTCAAGCTCGAGTCGGACGAACTGCAGTCCCAAGTCGCGGCGATGTCCTGAGAAGTCGAAACGCGCCCCTCTCGGAGATGGGCGCGCCACCTTCGCGGCACTATTGGTAGCGCGGCTGTCGCCGAGAGACGCGTAGGGTTCGGAGTCGCGGCGTAAAGCCGCTCCTACACTCGGAGGGTGAAGCGCCATGCTTCCGAAAATTGTAGGAGCGGCTTTACGCCGCGACTCCGGCTCACGTTCGCCCTGCCAGCGCTTTCTTCACCTCGGCAAGTGGCAGCGTGTTGATCACGCTCTCGCGAGTGAGCCAGCCCTTCCGCGCGGTGTTGATGCCTGCTCGCGCGAGTGCGAGGCCGTCGGTGTTGTGCGCGTCGGGATTGATCGAGGTTTTTAATCCATGCTCGGCCGCGCGACGCCAGTGGCGCCAGTCCATGTCGAGCCGGCGCGGATGCGCGTTGATCTCGATGATGACTCCGTTCGCAAGCGCTGCATCGATCACCTTCGCGAAGTTCACGTGGTAGCCCTCGCGCGCAAGCAGGAGCCGGCCCGTGAGGTGACCGAGCATCGTCACGTGTGGCTGCTCGATCGCGCGGATGATGCGCGCGGTCATCTCGTCCTCGCTCTGCGAGAACGACCCATGCACCGAAACGACCACGCAATCGAGCTGCACGCGCACGTCCTCGGGCACGTCGAGCTTGCCGTCGGCCAGAATGTCGCACTCGACGCCGCTGAACACGTGCACAGGCGCCTTGCCCGACTTGTTGAACGCACGAATCTGCTCCACCTGTTTCAGCAGCCGCTCCTCGCTCAAGCCTTTCGCCTGGAAGCTCGCCTTCGAATGGTCGGCGATTCCTAGATACTCCCAGCCGAGCGCCGCGGCGGCCGCAGCCATTTCCTCGAGCGAGTTCTTCCCGTCGGAGGCGTGTGTGTGATTGTGGAACACGCCGTGCAGGTCCTCGAAACGCACGAGCTCGGGCAGTTCGCCCTTCTCCGCAGCCTCGATTTCGCCGACGCCCTCGCGCAACTCGGGCGGTATGAAATGCAGACCGAGCGCGGCGAAGAGTTCCTTCTCGGACTCGATTGACTGTGGATGCGGTGCATCCTCGCGGCCCGCGACCGCGGCTACCTTTTCCTTCACGGTCTCATCACCACCCGCGGGCACGAGGCCCCACTCCGACATGCTGAGCCCGCGGTCGAGCGCACGCTGGCGCATCTGGACGTTGTGATCCTTCGAGCCGGTGAAGTGGTGAAGCGCGAATACGAACTGCGCCGCGGGCACGATGCGCAAGTCAGCCTGGAGGCCCGACTGAAAACGCACGCTCGACTTCGTCTCGCCCCGCGCGGTGACCTCCTTCACGCCGTCAATCGCGCAGAACCAGTCCATCACCGACGCAGGCGTTTCCGAGGCGACGATGAAATCGAGATCGCCGACGGTCTCGAGTCCGCGGCGCAGGCTGCCCGCGTGCTCGGCGCGCTGGACGTCAGGCAGCGCGCGCAGTCCCTCGAGAATCGGCTCGGCGACCTCGTGCGCATCCCACCACAAGTGGCGCTTCGCGTAGGCTGCTCGATTCGCGATGCCCTCTAGGATCTTCTGCTGCGTCTTCTCGCCGAAACCCTCGAGAGAAGCGACTTTGCCCTCGCGGCACGCGGCGATAAGTCCGTCGATGTCCGTGATGCCGAGCCGCTGGTTGAGCGCGCGGACTTTCTTCGGACCCACTCCGGGCACCTCAAGAATCTCGAGCAAGCCCGCCGGCACATCGGCCTTCAGCTTGTCGTAGAACACGAGCCGGCCGGTCGTGTGCAGCTCGATGATCTTCAGTGCGAGGGCCTCGCCGATGCCTTTGACCTCACGAAGGCGCTCCTCGGCGATGAGCGTCTCAAGCGGCTCGGCGAGTGTCTCGAGCGCCCGCGCGCCAGACTGGTATGCACGAACTTTGAACGGGTTCTCACCCTTCAGTTCCAGAAGCACACCTATCCCGGCCAAGACCTCGGCAATTTCGTTTCGCGTCACAATCCGGAAAACTTACCCGGCAACGGCCGTGCCGCAATCCCGCGGATCCGCGCCTGCACCCAAAAGTCTCATGCATTGCCACTCCCGCCGGGTTCCAGACCGCTCTCCTCGACAGGACGAACACATTCCGGAACGAACCAATGACGGCACGGCACTACTTGTTATCCGCAACCTTCACAGGTTTGGCGGCGCGGGGCGTGAGTTCGTCGACAGCGTCGGCAATGCCGAGCTTGAGGAAGAACCGGCGGCAGAGGTCCATTGCGTCGGGATTGTTGCCAATCGCAGCACCAAGCCGGCGGGCATGCTCCCGCACACCGATGCTATCCCCTACCGCCGCTGCGCCCACGACCTGTCGTTGACGAAGCTGCACGGCAAGAGCCACATCGTCGTCGCCGGCTTGTGCCTCGATGTCGGCAAGCAGCGGCACAGCCTCGCGAAATCGCGAACGCGTCATGAGGGCGTCGCTATACGCGAGCGCGAGATGCGGAAGATTGCCGTGAGTCACCGCGCCAAATTGGTAAAGGATTCTCGCGACGTCGACCCAGCCGCGGCTGCCCGCGAGCGTTGCGAGTTGATGGAGAGTCTCGGGACGATCGCCATAGTCGCGCAGGAACTCGTCCAGCGAAGCGGGAGCGGGTCTGCCATCGGGCGACCTCGCCGCCTGCGTCGAGAGCAGCAATATCCTCGCCGGCAGACCGGTGGGAAAACGAGAGCACGCTAACTCGGCTGTTTTCACGGCATCGTCCTTCCTGTCCTCAGCCTGCTGCCAGGCTGCCAACCGCTCAAACTCGGCGAGTGTGGCTTCGTCGCCCTCGACATGCTCAGCAAGCATGCTGATTGCCTTGGGCCGTTCGGCACTCTCCCAATAGACCCGTGCGATGATCGGAGTCGCCGCCGGGTGCGAGAGCAGGTCTGGATAGCGATCGAGAAGTTGCCTCGCGGGCTGAGGGCCGTCGGCAGTGAGCGTCGCAAGGACTTCATACATCTGCAGCGTCGCCGCGTTGGGACCGGCAAGCCCTGAAGGGTAGAGAGTGTGTAGAAGTGTCAGCGCTGCCCGATCGCGCTTTGCGGCGAGGAACAGATCGAAGGTCGATTCGATGAGTCGCGGATCTTGCGGAGCGAGTGTGAGTCCGTCTTCGAGGACGTTTTGCGCAAGCACCGGCGAGCCGACGCCCAGAAAGAATTCTGCCGCGGAAAGCCGGCCCGGAATATTGTTCGGGTCGTGCCGGAGGGCCGACGCATAGGCCACGTAGGCTGCCTGGTAGCTCTTGCTATCCCAGTCCCGCTTGGCCCGCGCGAACTGCTCCACAGCGATGCTTCGATGCACCGCGCCGGCGTTCAGCAACGCGACGTCGAGAAACCGGACCTCGTCCACCTTCCGCAGATATCGGAGCCAGATGAACCCGGCGACAACCAGGAACAGATAGATGCCGGCGAGAGCGAGGAAGGCCAGTTGCGCGAGACGACGGAGCCGCTTCGCGAGCAACGCCCGGTTGGCAGCTAGGGCGGGTGAATCAGCAGGCTTCATGACCCGGGGGACGCCTGTGAGGAAGGACGTGCGAGGGATTGCTCCAATTTGAAATAGTCCATTCCGGGCTCAACAGACGGAGTGAAGTAGGACGCGATCAATCCGGGATTGGTGACCACTCGATTTAGAATCATGACGGCCCGATTTCCCCGGGGATCTGTCGTCTCCTCACGAAAGGCGAAAGTCACCCCGTCAATCTCGCGGAAATCCGAGAAGTGAGAGACAGTCTTGTCCCAATTCTCGCGCCCGATCTGCCGGAAGCTTCCATGTTCGATCCTGGCGACATATTCGGAACCATCCTTCCGGTGCACGAGGATGCGGTGGAATTCATTCCCCTCCTCACGCCCGTCCGGCAGACGTTCAAAGGTGCAGCCATTCGGCTCAAAGAGCGGATCGGCAAACTCCGTTGCGTAACGAAGGGAGCCGAGATCCCTCCCCGATGCAAACTGCGGTGGCTGTCCCGCAGACTGCTGCCAGAAGCTCTCGCCTACACCACCAAGGACGTAAGCCGTGAGGCCATTCTCGAATCTGGTCAGCCGCAGCCTGTTCGGGCGCATCTTCGAGATCACGATCCGCTCGTTCCGACCGGTAGGAGTCGTGAGCGTCGCCTCGACTGTGTAAGCGTGAAGGCGCGACAGGGCTGTGCCAGTTTGATTGCGGCGCACGACCCCCGCAATAATTTCGTCGGCGGTCAAAGGCTTCGGAGCCGCGGGAGCCGCAGGAGCCACTGCGGCCGGCTCTGTGATCTTCCGGAGTTCCACGATCAAGTCATTGTCGTCGATCCTCCCCTCCAACAGACGGCGATACTGGTATGAGGAGCGATCGCGCAACTCACCGATCAGTTTGCCGACGTCTCCAACCGCCTGGCCGGATTCGGCAAGCACGACGCCGACACGACGCTCCGCGATTCTTTCCCGTTCAGCGGGGGCCGCCTTCACGAGTTTTGCCCCAGCATGCCGCAAGAGCATTGATTCAAGGCCGCGCGAAGGGGCTTGCGGAGACAGGAGCCGATCGAATTCACCCGGCTGCCTGAGTGAAAGCTCCTCAAGAAAGGACTGGGCGATACCCGCACTCTCCTCCACCGGGCATTCGGGCGCCACCTGCCGGATCCAACTGAGCACGAACGCAACTTTGTCGGGTGGAAACCCGGTGGGAGCCGGATCAAGGTCAATTCTCGGCAAGGCAAACGACTGGGTCTCCTCCTCTCCGCTCGAGTGAAGCGGCGCGGCGAACAGGATCACCGCCATCAACAGTACTATGGTTTTTCGCATGCGGAACATTCGGGGCTCAAAACTATCGCGACCGCATTCTTGTCCGGTCAAGCCACCCAGCAGGATTGCCGGCTGAATTCACCCATTCGACACAAAGAAGTCGCGAGTTTGTAACGCGACAGCCTGCGGTTCCCATCCATCCCACCGGCAAATCCGGAACTGTTCAGCGCAAACTAGCCGTAGAGGCGCGCTGAAAAATCGCCCAGACCTGGCAAAGGACCCCGCTTCGCATCCAGCTCCGTATCGACTCCCGCGGTCCAAACGTCCAAGTCCGGAAATGCGGATTGAAGATGACTCAATCCTGCCAGGCTGCCGACAAAGCTGATCAGACTGACATCGCTCGCCCCCGACCGCCGCAGGAGTCGGAGCGCGACGCTGGCTGACACGCCGCTCGAGATCACCGGCTCGAAGAGAATCACCTTCGCTGAATCTAGAAGTGGCGCATTGTTCAGGTGGAAACGCGGCTCGATGTGTTGCGTGTCTGGCGAACGATCCAGCGTGATCATCCCGACCCGAAGTCCCGGAAACGATTCCGCGACTGCATGGGCCAACCCAAGCGCATGGCGGTTGAGAGCGAGAAAAATCAACGGCTTTCCAAGACTACGACCTTTGTGCTGCGAGAACGAAGCTTCGACCGTTTCCTCCCTGGTCGGCACATTGCGAGTGGCCTCGAGCGTGAGCAACAGGAGCAGCCAACTGCTGAGTTCGCGGAACTGGTCGGGCAGCGTGTGCTTGTTCCTGAGTTGTGTGAGCGTGTGCTCCGCCAGGGAGTGCTCGATCACATGCAGCACGCCTGCGGTTGCCGAGGGTGCGGCGGGAACTTGAACATCATCTCTCACGCTGACTCGGGAAGTGCCACCCGCCCGGCTTTCAGAGCGTCTGAATCGCAGCAACTTCGCAGAGGATTCCAAGACGTCATTCATGGGTTCATTCAGGGTGGAAAGGCCGGGCACGGAATTCTCAAACACGATTCGGGACGATTTGAGAACGCAGTTGGATCAAAAGGGAATCACGAGTGCGTGAGCGTAATCAGAACGTCAAGACGTTGTCGTCCCGGCGCGAAGATGTCACTCAAGCGTCAGACGGCCGTCACGAGGCGCGCGAAAAATTGCGCGCCAGACCCAACGGCTCACGCCGCGCCATCTTTGCGCCGCGCCTCCGCGACGGTTCCTTCGTGGAAGGAATCATCCACGATTTTCGCTTCGGCAGAAATTTCGTCGCGGGTGGAAACTTCATCCAACTTCAGCCAGCGCCGCCAGCGCTCCGGATTGAGGAGCGGCATCAGCAGCAACAAGAGAAGCACGGTCAACCCCAAGACTGCATATCCCGTGAGATCATGCAGGGAACCTTCGATTGCCTCGCTTCCGTAGGCGTAGGCCCACGCCGTGAGAAAAAGGCTCCGCAACAGGTTGGTGAAATAGGCGAGACCCAGCGCCGCGGCGACGAGCGCAAACTTCTGCCATAACCGATTGAAGCAGATCGCCGCGAGGAAGGAGCCCGCAAACAGGCAACCGGTGAGCGAGCGAATGCCGGAGCAGGCCTCCGCAACGCCGACAGTGCCGAGTGGGAGCACGAGCACGTTGCCCTCCTGCACCAGCGGGAAGCCCAGCATGCTGAAAACCGCAAACACCGTTGCGACGACCTTCTGGAGGAGCGCGATACTGATCGCATTCTCCACCGCGGTCAGCAGCGGAGCGGAGAGGATCCAGATGAATGCGGGAAAAACGAACAAGGCTACGGCGCGCAATTGAGCGTCATACCGCAGCGCCTGCCACGGACTGGAGTGGGTCGAGTCCGCCAATGAACCGGGCGGAACATTGAAATAGATCATGCCCAGCAAAACTCCCGCGTGCCCACAAGCGAGGATCAGCGAACCGGGCTGGGTGCTGCCCGCTCCCGCGCGATAGATCGCTCCCAGAACAAACAAGAGCAGCCCACCCGCCAACGCGGCGGCAGCGGCAAACCAAACGATGTTCTTCAGCCAACCCGGCAGCCGGCTGGAACCGGCGGAACGCGCGATCTCCTGCAACCTTGGCCAGCGCTCCGAAACGAGAAACACGACAAAAACCGGCACGAGCCATCCGAACGCGTAATCCGGTTTCAACCGCCACCAGTGTGACTGATCGATGGTCAGGAAGACGACATAGGCCAGCCCCACGCCGAGCGCCGCGAGAAGCCGGAGGGGCATGCCGGAAATGAAGGGCGGGCTGGAAAGCTTCACAACGTCTCGAAAGGTTTGGGTCCGGCATTCGGACCCGCAAGGTGAATTGAAGCCCGATGCTGCTCGCCGAGGTCGTGTCGCTGATTTGTAACGCGAGGACCGATCAAACTCGACGATGCGATCGACAACGATTCCCTTGGCGGCGTGCGAAACAGCAACGCGAGCAGGTATCGCTGAGCATGAAGACAAGGCCGCCCCTGCATCCACTGGAGTCGACTCTGGTTGGCGTCACGGTTCTCCACCTCTGTTTCCTGCCGTGGGCCTTGGGCACGATGCATCCGTGGAGCCAGTTAACAAGTCTCGGGTTCGCGATCATCGGATTTTCGCTGGCGTTGATACCGCGCCGAAATCCGTTCGAACGAAACACGGCGCCTCGGAACGAGGCGTGGTTTGTTCTGCTCCGATGGCCAGGATTCTGGGGAGGCCTCGCGTTGCTCGTGTATCTCGTGATTCAGGGGTGCAATCCTTCCTGGAAATACGTGAGCGACTCGGTCTCGTGGTGGCTTGAGCCTTTGCCTCATGTGGACTGGCTTCCCTCCGGGATTCAGGCGCCCTTCGTCAGATCCAATCCGTGGAGGGCTCTTGTTACCTGCGCCTCCCTCTGGCTGGCGGTCAGCTCGGTTTGGATCGGCTTCTCCCGGAGGCAGAGCTACCGCCTGCTGTTCACACTGCTTGTCTCGAACTCCGCGCTGATTGCACTCTTGAGTCTGCTTCAGAAGCTCACCGGCACAGAACAGATCTTCTGGATCTACGCTCCGAGCAACAGTGCCTTCACCGCCAGTTTCATCTATCCCAACCACGCGGGTGCCTACCTGAACCTGATGGTCGCGCTCGCTGCAGGACTCGCCTTCTGGTCACACCGCCGCGAGCGATTCAAGTTGGAGGAACCGGGCCAGGCCTGGGTTTTCATCATCATCGCGTTGTCCGCCGCGATGACGGTCGTGTTCTCATACTCCCGCGCTTCGATCGCCCTTCTGTTCGCCTTCGCGGCCCTGTTAACAGCGTCTCTCGGAATCCGCTGGGTGTGGCGCCGACTCTCAGGGGGAAGCCGAAGGGCGAGGCTGGCACCGTTCGCCCTCGCATTTGTCGGCGTTCTCGCCGTCAGCCTGACCGTGATCAACTCGCCACGCGCCTGGTCTCGCTTCAACGATCTGCTCGAGAATCCACAGGTTGCGTTGAAGGCTCGACTCCAGGTCAGAGAAGCGGCGTGGACGATGTTGGGCGATCGCTGGTTGCTCGGCTGGGGCGCTGGGAGTTTCCGACACGGGTTTCCGCTCTACGCCCAAAACTATCCGGACATCTATCAAGTGGGCGTGCGTGGCGGCATCCATTGGGAGCACGCACATGACGACCTGATTGAGATTCCGCTGGAGCTCGGGCTCGCCGGAGTTCTGCCGGTCGTGTTCGTCTTGATTCAAGGACTCGCTCGAATCGTGCGCCGCCGCTTGTGGGACAACCCTGTCAGCCTCTCCATGCTCGTTGCGTGTGGCCTGCTCACGCTACACGCCAACGTGGATTTCGTGCTGCAATCTCCCGCCGTGCTCATGACTGCCGCAGTTTTCTTTTTTGCCAGCCAGCGCTGGGCCGAGCTGGACAATCCAGCGTCGCCCGATCCGCAAGGTCACGAGACGGACACGACGAAAGCCCTGGATTCCGGCTCAACAAGGTGGGCCGACGAATCGTCCTCATCACACGTGTAGAACGGCTGGTATTCCGGCACGTGGCGACGCATGAGCGACTTGATCGTTGCAGACGGTGCGGCCGTCGCACCGCGAAGTTCGTTCAGCCAGGGCTCCGCGCTTTCGCGCGTCGCTTCGCTGCGCAGACGGAAAATGCGCGGATGCACTGTCGGCTCATGATTCTCCTCGGTATGGCGGAGTTCCTCGTAGAGCTTCTCGCCCGGGCGCAGTCCCGTGATCTTGATCTCGATATCCAACCCGGGGCGGTAGCCGCTGAGTTCAATCATCTGGCGGGCCATCTCCACAATCTTCACAGGCTGCCCCATATCGAGGATGAGGATTTCCCCGCCGTGGCCGATCACCGCCGTCTGCAACACCAGGCCGACCGCCTCGGGAATTGTCATGAAATAGCGCGTCATCTCCTCGTGCGTGACCGTGACCGGCCCACCTTGCGCGATCTGGCGCTTGAAGGTCGGCACCACGCTTCCGCTCGAGCCCAGAACATTGCCAAACCGGACCGCTAGAAACTCGGTCTCATTTCCCGGGGCGTGTTGCTGCGACTGGAGCGCCTTCTCGGCGAGTCGTTTGCTGCAACCCATCACGCTCGTCGGGTTGATGGCCTTGTCAGTCGAGATGAACACAAACCGCTCGACACCCGACTCGCTGGCAAGCCGGGCGAGGTCCGCTGTCGCCAGCGTGTTGTTCTTGAGCGCCTCGGCGGGCTGGCGCTCCATGAGCGGCACATGCTTGTGCGCCGCCGCGTGAAATACGATCGCCGGTCGAAATCGCTCCATCACGAGCCGGATCGCGGGCCCGTCACTCACATCGACGATCAGCGGGACCAGAGGATCGCCACCACCCGCTCCCACAAGTTCCTGCTCGATCTCAAAGAGTGCGATCTCCGTCTGGTCGACCATCACAAGCTGCCGCGGCCGGTGCGAAATTATCTGGCGGCACAGCTCACCACCGATGCTGCCCCCTGCCCCCGTCACCATGACCACACGGTCGCACAGCAGACGCGCGATGCCGTCCGAGTCGAGCCGCACCTGTTCGCGACCCAGCAGATCCTCGATCGCGACCGGCCGGGAACGCTCGACCTTCACCTTGCCGGAGGCGAGATCCGAGAACGAGGGAATGATGCGTGTGCTCGCGCCAATCAGCCGTCCCACTTCGACGATCTCCTTCACTTGCCTCGGCGGCGCGTCGAGAAGCGTGATCACCAGTTCGTTCACATTCACCCGAGCTCCAATCTCCCGCAAATTCTCGATCGGGCCCAATACCGGAATGCCGTGAACACTCCGACCAATGCTCTTGCGATCATCATCAATGAAGCACACGGGCGTCAGTCCATTTCCCGGGCGCTGCAACAAATCCTTCGCAAGCGCCTCGCCCACGTCTCCGGCTCCGATGATCGCCACTCTGCGTTGTCCGGAATGCTCCCGCGATTTCCCCGAACTGCTCCAGGTCCGTGCAACTCTCAGCGTCAGTCTGGAGCTCGCGATGAGTGCCACGCTCAGCACGAAATCCATCAGCACCACGCCACGCGACGGCGCTGCCGAAGCTTCCGAAGCATACCAGAGGAGCAACATCATCCCCGAGACCGCGCTCATCGACACCAGGACGGCGCCAAAATCGGCCAGCCCGAAGTAGCTCAGAACACTCCGAAACTGCCCGAACGAATGAAGCAGGACCAACTTGCAGCCCACAACCACACCAATCAGCACGAACCGCTGGTGTTGCACGTCCAGCGGGACCGCAAAGTCCCAGCGCACCTCGTAGGCAAGATAGAACGCCGTCACCAACTCCACCGAATAAACAAGTAGGATGAGGATGTAGCGGAGGAACACATTGGTTCCCACGAAACCGTCGATCCGACGAAGGCCGCCAAGCAAGGTGCCCGCCAAAGA
>DATKCJ010000051.1:0-4520 GCA_035513275.1 Opitutaceae bacterium | reverse complement strand
TCTTCTCGGAACCCGCGCCCGGAGGTCGCGGGCTACCTCCAAACCGGAAATCGCTTCATCCGCGCCCCCACTTTCTACTTCCCAACTCCCGCGTTTCGGCCCACAAAAGCCGCCGCATCCCCTCCCTCGACATGAAAGCGGTCCACCTCGTCTTCACCGTGGCAGCCGTGCTCGCAGCCGTTGCGTCCGGTGTCCTCTATTTTCTCATCGGAAACCAGAAGGACGTGCTGCGACAGGAGCTCGCGACCGCCAACGGCCGGATCGCCGTCCTGGAGGTCCGCTCGGCAGAACTCGGCTCGCAACGCGACGTCCTCGAGGCACAGGCACGCGCGCTTGAAGAACAGCTCGGCGAAACAAAATCCCGCGGCGTCTCGCTCGAGGCGCGCGCCACCCAGCTTGCGCGCGAGCTTCAGCAGGCGCGCCAGGAATTCGCCGAGAAGGCCGACTCGGGTGAGGCGCAACAACGCGAAGTCGCCCAGCTCCGCCGCGACCTCGTGCAGGCGCGCAGCACGCTGCTCGAGCAGGGCACTCAGGCGGAAGTCGCCGCACTGCAGGAGCGGATCGACGCGCTGGAAGCACAACTTGCCGGGCGCGGCACTGGATCGCCGGCCACGCCCGGTCGCACCGTGCGGGTCACGCCGGTCACCTCGCCCCGCGATTTTGGCATCCAGAAAGCGAGCGTCCTCAACGTCGGGACGAAGTCAGCCTTCGTTGTTCTCAACATCGGCTCCGTCCATGGCGCCCGGCCGGGTCTGCAGCTCGCGATCGACCGGCAGGGTCTCTCACTTGCGCGGTTGCAAATCAGCGAAGTAAATGAGAACTATTCCATCGCTCAGGTGGAGGCCGGGTCGCTGACCGGGAAACTCCGCGTGGGAGACAACGCCACCATCCTCAATTGAAATGACTCTCAAGCGCCGCACGATCCTCCTCTTTCTCGCCGCAGTTGCACTGATGGCCGTCGCCGGGTGCACCAAGCGCCAGGACGAAAACGCCATTCCGTGGAGCCGCCCCGCCGACTGGGAAGGCCGCATTCCCGGCATGGGCGGGTGAGCGGGGCCGGAGTGAAAGTGACCCGCCTTCGTCCCGCTGAACGGGACTTCGGCGCGGCGGCCCGATGGGCCGGAGTGAAAGTGAAGGTGAGTGTTGTGCGACCCGCAACTCGCCTCGCAGTCTTTGAGGTAGGGCGGAACCGCTCGCGGTGAGCATTTCCACTCCGCTGGGCCGTCGTAGGTAGGAGCCCGCTTCCGCCGTCGCCAAGGCTATGGCGGACATGTGCGGGCGATTGTTTCTCGGTTCCCTGTAGGCCCGGTGCCCTCACCGGGCGTCAGGACCGCCGGGTCAGGGGACCCGGCCTACAACGCAGAATCGCCCGCAAGCGGGCTCCTACCACAGAATGCGGCCAACTCTTGCCGTCTTGTCCGACTGAGGCAGGATTCCGTCTACGTGGAGCCGACCACCAACACCTCCCTGACCGCCCAGCCTGGACACTGCTACGTCGTCGCGACGCCGATCGGCAATCTCTCCGACCTCACGGACCGCGCGCGCGCGATTCTAGGCTCCGCATCCGTCGTCGCGTGCGAAGACACCCGGACATCCGGCGCGCTCCTCACCCGACTCGGTCTGCACCGCCCGCTCGTCGCCTATCATGAGCACAACGAGCAGGAGATGGCGTCGAAGCTCGCCGACCGGCTCGCCGCAGGCGAATCGGTCGCCATCGCGACCGACGCCGGCACGCCTGCCGTCAGCGATCCGGGATTCCGCCTCGTCCGCGAGTGCCGACGCCGCGGATTACCCGTGATCCCGGTTCCCGGCGCGAGCGCGCCGATCGCTGTTCTCAGCGCGAGTGGACTGCCGACAAACGCCTTCTTCTTTGCCGGATTCCTCCCGCCAAAATCAGCCGCGCGGCGCACGTTCCTCGAGAAGCACCGCGCAGCCGACTACACCGTCTGCCTTTTCGAATCGACGCACCGGATCGCAAAGTTCGCCGACGAGATCGTCGACGTGCTCGGCGCCGCGCGCGTCGTCTGCATCGCCAAGGAAGTGACCAAGCTGCACGAGACCTTCCTCGTAGGCCCCGCAGGCAACGTCCGCGACCGCCTTGCCAAGCTCAGCCAGAAAGGCGAATTCGTCGTCGCCATTTCGCCGGCCGGGTTTGTACTCTGATCAGGAATCTTTTGCTGCTTCTCGCTTTGAATCCCGGCGAAATCCGCCCGGAACTTGAGGAACAAACTTGATCGAGCCATCAGGGGCGGTCTTGAGGATGGTCAACTCGTCCTTCGACAGGTGCACGACGAAATTCCCATCGACGACTCTCGGAGGATCTGGCCACAGGAACGAGGGTTCAATAGCTCCATTGCCCCGAACATGAAAGGACACAGTCCAGTAATCACTCTCCTCAACGATCACCACATTGTCGTAATATGACCAAGCTGCGTCGTCATTGTTGAACGCCACAGCTGCGGCGCGAACGATCTTGTCCAAGTCGGGATCTTCGGTGCTGCGACCAAGGTAAAACACGGAAGGTGTCTCTGCTCTCAAACCCTGATAAGGGTCGCTTGGACCGCATCCTGCGAAGAAGCAACAAATCAACAATAGTCCCAAGACCAGAATCTTGCCCATGTTTCAGATCCTCGTTGATTCTCAAATCTCAATCTTGACGTTCCGCACCGGGCCGATGATCCGCAATAGCGCCTCCACGGTCGATGCGAATGTCTTCATGGCTCGCGGATCTTTAGTTTCGGAAACCAGCGCTTGAAGTCGGACGGATTGCGTGTGACCAGACCGCTGCGGCTCATGGCAAAGCCGCCGATCAAGATATCCGCCACCGGACGCTTGTCCGACTTTCCCGCGCGCCGAGCCTGCACATAGATGTGCCATGCATGGTGGGCCCCCTCCGTGTCCGCGGTCGTCCACGGCTCGCTATACGAAATCCCGGCTTGATCGAGAAACCGTTTCTGCTCGAGCAGGTCTCCCGAGAATGCGGCCGACAGCTCGACCATTGTGACTGGGGACACGCACAAGCCATCGGTCATTAGTTTTTCGAGGAGTTTGGCGGAGGGCAGTCCGAAGGTTGGATCGTCTTCAAAGACATCCAGAACGACGCAGGTATCGACGACCCACATTCAGGACTCCCCCTCGCGCAGTTCCTTAATCCATTCCTTGGTGGGCCGAGGAGTCTTTCCGAGTTTCCTCGCATATCCCAAGACCGAGACGGGACCGGCCGCTTTCTGCGGAGGTGCGAAAACGCGAAATTCATGAGCGGAGACAGCCTCAAACCTCAGGCGTTGGCCTGGCCGCAAATGGAGTGCCTTCCGCACGGCAGCGGGCACGGAAATCTGCCCGCGTTCGGTAAGCGTGCTTTCGTTCATGTCCTAAAACTATCATGTAAGAACATCATGTCAATCATCCAGGTCTGCGGTCCCTTGGTCCGTAGTCGGTGGTTTCGTGGTCTCTTTGCCCGCCCTCTTCAATGAAAATCATGCGACACGCCGCGGGGGACTGAGTCGGCTTGCAGCGCCTCGATCCACTCGGCTTTCACGTGGATCACGTTGTCGACGTTCTGCACGATGCCGGTGATCCGCAGCAGCGGCTCCTGAGTGACAGTCATCCGCATGTCCTCGAACAGGTCGGGCCGCACGACGGCGTTCGCGATGCCGGTCTCGTCTTCGAGGCTTACGAACACGAAGCCCTTCGCAGTGCCCGGACGCTGACGGCAGATGACCGCACCCGCGATCGTCACGCGCAGGCCGTTGCGCGCTTCGCGCAGGTCCGCCGCGCGCCAGACATCCTTCAACGACGCGCGCAACGCCGCGACCGGATGGATGCCGGTCGTCAGGTCGAGCCCCGCGTAGTCCGCCTGCATCCGCTCGAGGTGTGTCATCGTCTCGAGCGGGCTCAGCTCCGCATCGACAAGCGTCGCGCCTGCGTAGCTGAACAAGTCGCCCTGCTCCACCGGCTCCTCGACGCGCCACAGCGCTTCGCGGCGGTGCGAGCTGTCGGGCAGCGCGTTGAGCGCGCCGACGAGTGCGAGCGCGCGGCGCTCGTTCGCGCTCATAGGGGCTCGGCGCATGAAGTCGGGGGCTGAATCGAAGGGACGTTCCGCGCGCGCGCGCAGCAGCGTCTCGACCGATGTGGTCTCGAGTCCCTTCACCTGGTTGAATCCAAGCCGCACGGAAGTGTCGTCCTCGACCGTGCATGTCGCGGCCGACACGAGCACACACACGGGCTTCACGCGGATGCCGTGGCGCTTCGCGTCCTGCACGAGCGTCGCGCGCGAGTAGAAACCCATCGGCTGGTTGTTGAGCAGCCCGGCGCAAAACTCTGCAGACCGGTGCACCTTCAGCCACGCACGTGCGTAGGCGATCAGCGCGAAGCTCAGTGCGTGCGACTCGGGAAACCCGTAGAGCGCGAACGACCCGAGCGCCTGGATGATCGCCTCAACCGCGGGCGGCGACACCTTGTTGCGCTCGAGCGCGACGCGGAGCCGCGCCTTCACTTTCATCAGCCGCTCGAGCTTGCGG
>DATKCJ010000050.1:0-4916 GCA_035513275.1 Opitutaceae bacterium | reverse complement strand
GTATGAAGCCTCAGCGCGGTTGAGCGCCTCGTCCGTCCGCTGCAGCCAGAAATACCGCCCCTCCAGCACCAGGCGGTAGGCCTCGGGGTTCACGACCCGGGCGACCTTCGTCGCGCCCAGTTTGAGCTGCAGTTGCTGCGCGATCAGACCCGCGATCTCGTCCTGCACGGCGAAGATGTCCTTGAGGTCGCGCGTGAACGTATCGCTCCACACGGGGAACCCGTCCGCCGCCTTGATGAGCTGGGCGGTGATGCGGACCCTGTCACCCTGTTTGCGCACGCTGCCCTCGATCACATAGGCGACGCCGAGCTGCTGCGCGATGTCCGCGATCGGCACCTGCTTGCCTTTGAAGAAAAATGCCGACGTGCGCGCGGTCACCTTCAGGCCGGGAACCTTCGCGAGCACGTTGAGCAACTCCTCGCTGATGCCGTCGGAGAAATATTCGTTGCCCTTGTCGTCGGAAAGGTTCGCGAACGCGAGTACGGCGACAGATTTGTCATCCACGTGCTTCCGATTCGCCGGACTGCTGGGCCCCGCATTCGGCGACAGCCGCGGATCTGCCTCCACGCGCGCGAGCAACGCCTCAAACCGCGGATCCGCTCGTATTGGATCATACATCGGACTCGTTCTGAGCGCTGCGGCCGTCGCCCGACGCAGACTGTTTTGCGCAGATTGTTCCACCACCCGGATCGCTCCGTCCACGTCGCCCGACACAATCGCACGTTCGACGTCGACGCCAAATTTTTGCCAGGCATCCGGGGCGAATTCCTGCGCGAGCCGAAAGTGCTCCTCCGCGTCCGCCTTGTTTCCTCCCAGCCACACCAGCAGCTTCGCCTTCACGAAATGCCATTCGCTATTATTCGGATCACTTTGAAGACGAAGATTCAGCACCTCCAACGCGGTTCGCCATTCCGTCCTCGCAGCGTCGAGGCGACCCGCCATCCGATGCGCGACGCCAACGTAGAATTGTTTTGGGCCTGAGAGGTTGTTCGAACTCAGCCAGTCACGCGGCAGCGCTCGCAAAACTCTCAACATCTTGTCCGGTTCCCGCCTGCGCCAATAAACATCGTAGGCCGCTGCCGCGCCGTAATCTTCCATCAAAGCGGCAGCGGGCATCATCTCCACCGCGTCGCGCGCTTGGTCAAGGTCGCCGTACCAATCCACCGCCACGAACGTTTTTAAAGCGAGATTTCCATAGAACGGCTCCACCGCGATCGATTGGTCAGCGCATTCGCCCGCCTCCTGAAAGCGGCCTTCGAACAGCCGCAGGAATCCTTTCTCGCTCAGCGCCGTCGCAGCGAAAGCCGGCTGCTGGGCCAGGCGATCAAACATCTGCGCACCCTCATCAAATCGGAGCCCGTTGCGCAGGAGGATCCCGAGGGCAAAGAGTGCCCGCGGTTCATCCTTCTGCTCCTCGAGCAATTGACGCAACTGACGTTCAGCCTCGGCCGCGAAGATCGATTTCTCATGTGGCTCTTCACGCACGAGGAAACAAGCTTGCGCAAGCTGAGCCTCGTAAGAATCCGGCGCGATTCGCAGGGCTCGCGCCGCCTTGGAACTGGCACGCTCCCGCCGCGCGGCGGTGCGCTCCAGATTCGAATAGTAGTACCACGTATCAACCTGAGACCACGCGGCCCAAACATCGGCATCATTCGGGTCGAGCTCAGCCGCTTGCTGGCACAATCGATCAGCCATCTCCAATTCCGCGCGCGACCGCCCGGTTTTGTTGAGCTGCTCCCACGCCCTGGCCACGAGCTGGCGGGACTCGGACATGGAGACAGTGGTGGGTAGCGAGGAGCGAGGAGCGAGTAGGTCGGAGTCGGAACTTCGCCACGGACGCCAAACTACGAGCGACGCAACGGCGACCAGCGCGAGCATCGCGAACGCTATCACCGCGGGGTTTCGTTTCCGGCCTTTGCTCTGATCTGCTCCGTCTTCGGTCCTCCGTCCTCTGCCTTCCGTCGTCGCTCCGCCGCTCACCGCCTCATGCTTCAGCACCCCCGTGCGGTGCGACCAGAGTTTCAGGAAACGCGCCTGCACCTCGGGCGGCACGATGCCGCCGGGGAGCCGCGTCCATTGCACCGCGCGAAACCGGTCCGGCACGAGTGCCTCGGGTTCGCGCGTGTCGTCGATCACGACCGGCAGGATGAACGCGACGCCGGATGCGATGCTGCGGGCACGCTCTGCAGCCATGTCCCACTCGAGGCGAAAGTAGCCTTCGTGTCGCGCCTGCGTGTTCGCAGAGACGAGCGGGATGAACAAAACACACTCCTTGATCTGCCGCCGGATCTTCGCGTCCCACTCGTCGCCGTGCTCGAGTCCGCCTTCGACATCGAACCACACCTCGACGCCGGCGGCGCGGAGCGCTTCGCAAAGACGCCGCGCCGGTTCCGCATCTTGCGAGGCGTAGGACAGGAAAACGGCTTTGGTGGGTTCGCTCATTCGGGACGCTTCTTGCCGGTTGACGTTAACAGGCGCGGAAATATCGTGCCATTCATGGCCAAGGTGCTTTCCGAAGTCACGCGCGACGCCCTCGATCTTTCGCCCGCCCAACGCCGGACATTGGCGCGCATTCTCCTCGATGTGTCGGAGGATTCACTCGATTTCTCGCCCGAGTTGGAAACGCTTTGGGACGATGAAATCGTTGGCCGCCTGAAAGCAGTGAAAGATGGAACCGCGAAGTCGCGAAGTGCGGACGACGTGTTTGCCGACCTTGACCGACGTTTCCCGCGGTGAAGATCCGGATCGTCGCCGAGGCGGAGCGTGAGTTGACCGAGGCGATTTCCGGCTACGAAGAAATCGAAACGGGTTTGGGTTCGCGGCTCAAAGAAGAGGTCCGTGCCGCAATCGCATGGATTGGCGAACATCCGACGCTTCCGCGGCCCAGGCTGAATGGTTACCGCCGCGTCAACCTGCGCGTGTTCCGCTTCTTCATCGCCTATGCGATCGTTGACGACACGATCTGGATTCTCGCCGTGGCACACGGGCGCCGCCGGCCGGAATTCTGGATCGAGCGAAAGAGCCGAATCGAGTGACGCGGTCGCCAGTCCGTTCAGTCCCCCGGGGTCTCCAGCCCTCTCGACCAAGACTTCCGGCACGAACAGCGCGCACTCTTTGATCTGTTTCCGAATCGCAGCTTCCCACGAGTCCCCGCCCCGCAGTTCGCTCTGGTCGAACCACACCTCCACGCCGGCCTGGCGTAATGCCTCGCAAATACGCCGCGCGGCTTCCGCGTCTTGCGACGCGTAGCTGAGGAAGACGGCTTTGCCTGATTCGCTCATCGAGGTTTCGCGGCTGGACAAGTCGACGTCAGGATGGCGACTGATGCCGGGCGAAACGGCCTAACGCCGGATCGTTTGTTGCGGTGAGTGCCGTCCACGGAATGACATTGGTCCACTGCGTTCCCCAGATGGCATCGAAGTGTCGCGCGTTTCGTGACCGCAAAACTTCGAGCGCGATGTTGAGATAGAAGATCGCGTCCCGTCCCGTCAGCTCCCGCGCCGTCACCGCTGCGGCAAGATCCTCGAAGAAACATCGGCAGCAGGGCGCAAGAATCTCCACGTGCTTGGCGTCCTGTCGCCCTGTCTGGTTCGCCTCCACCGCCAGCGAGACTTTCTCCCGCAGCATGCTGGCGGGATTAAGGACGCGCACGACTTGTCCAGCGAGCGCACCGTCGACCGCCTCGCGTTCAATCTGGTCGGCTATCGCAGTTCGAATGCCCGCAAGAATTTCGATGATTGCACCCGATTCGTGCTGCAGGCGGCCGAGAATCTGCCCGACACCTTCCGTGGCCACAAACCGCCAGCCGACCTCGCGCGCCAGTACTTCGGGTTCGTGGCGCGTGCGGAAGTGAAGATCGCAATCCTTGCTCACGAACGGCGCAAATGGTTCCAGCCGTTCAGGAATGCGCGCGCGATAGACCTCGGCCCAAAGATTCACAGCCTGCCCACCCACCAGCACCCCGGCCTTCAGCGCAGGGAGGAAGTCGTGGAGTCGGAAGCGGCGTGGATCTTGGCCAGGTGTTTCCGCCATGCGGGAAAGTTGAACTTGAACTGGGCGATTTCCTCGCGGGTGAACAGCGAATTGCGACGCTGCATCTCCTCGGGTGTCACGGCCCCTGACTCCAGAAGCGCACGATCCTCCATCCGGGAGCGGATTTTTTCCTCCCGGATGCGTTCTTCGGTCAGTGGTTCCTCGTCATGTGGCACGGGCGGACCTTACGGCGTGTGTTCCCCTACAGCAAGACCGCGGTTGCGTGACCGGATGGCGTCGAAGGCCGAAACCTGCGATCCCACGAATCGCCACCGCGTAGCCCGTGCGAAACACTCCTACACGCCGGCGGGTGCGTCGATTCTGCGATGCGCCGCGTCGGAGGCTTGCGACGTGCCGCCGCGAGCCGGATTCAACGTTGACAGGCTGCGTCCATGAACGGTCAAACTCCCGAGCCACCTGTGATGCTCCCGCCCTCGTCCAGCCAGTTGCCGCAGTTTCACATCGTCGGGTTTACTGGACATCGGAAACTGGTCGATTCGGCGATCACGGAAAAATGCATCGCTCTGGTGCTCGCGTCGCTCCGCGAAGGCAGCACCGGCGAATGGCTCGCCACATCGTCCGCGGCGCAGGGCGGCGATTTGATTTTCGCGCGACAGGTGATCGCGGCAGGCATCGCGTGGGAGGCGGTGCTGCCCCTGGCCCCGGCGGATTTCCAGAAGGACTTCTCCCCCGAAGGATGGCGCGAGGTCGAGGCGCTGCTGGCCCAGGCCAAGACTGTGCGTGTCGTTTCGTCATTCGGAAGCCGTGACGAAGCCTACCTGGACTGCGGTATAGAGACGGTTAACACTTGCGACGTGCTCATAGCAGTCTGGGACGGAGAACCCGCCCGCGGCCGCGGCGGCACCGCCGACGTCGTCGCCTTC
>DATKCJ010000049.1:0-6705 GCA_035513275.1 Opitutaceae bacterium | reverse complement strand
CGTGCGTGTGAAGGCCATCAGCCACACAGAGAAGTTCGTCGAGAAGATGGAGGCCGTGCAGGTGCTCGAGGCTGCGATGGAGGAGGCGCTTGATCAGGACGAGGAGGTTTACTACCCGCCGCTCGACGGTGAGACGCTCATAACTCGCGACCACGGCAAGTTCGCGGTCAAGCAGTCGGTGAAGCACCTTTGCTCGGTGCCGTTGCGAATCAATGGTGCCGCGGTCGCGGTGGTGACGCTCGAGCGCGAGTCGGCGCCCTTCGAGGACACTGAGCTTAGGATGTTGCGCATCTGCGCCGATGTGGCGACGCCGCGACTCGCGGATTTGAAGAAGCGCGACCGCTGGTTTGGTGCTCGGTGGACCGGAGCGCTGCGCGAGAAGGCGGCCGGCCTGCTCGGCCCCGAGCACACGTGGGGGAAAGTCGGCGCGATCCTCGGCGCGGTGGCGCTGGGCGTGTTGTTCATCCCGACGTTTTCCTACCGCGTGGAGGCACCGTTCATCCTGCGCACGGAAGATGTTTCGTATTTGTCGGCCGCATTTGACGGCTACCTCTCGACCGTCGACGTGAAAATCGGCTCGACGGTGCGCGCCGGTGGCAAGCTGCTGTCGCTCGACACCCGCGACTTGCTGCTTGAAGAGGCGGCGGCGCTCGCGGACTGCGACCGCTTCGCCCGCGAGGAGGAGAAGGCGAGGGCAGAGCGTCAGCTCGCCGAGATGCGGATTGCTGAGGCCCAGTTGAAACAGGCGCGTGCGCGACTTGAGTTGATCCGCCACCGGCTCGCGAAGGCGGATATCGTTTCGCCGTTCGACGCGGTCGTCATCGAGGGCGACCTGCAGAAACGCCTCGGCTCGCCGGTGCGGCAGGGCGACCTGCTCTTCAAGATCGCGCGGCTCGACCGGATCTACATCGAAGCGCGGGTTGACGAGCGCGATATCCAGGAGCTCAAGCCCGGCGCACTCGGGGAGATCGCGTTTGCGAGCCAGCCCAAGGAGAAGCATCCGATTCGCGTGGTCCTTGTCGAGCCGGTCGCGAAGACCGCCGAGAAGGGGAACGTGTTCGTAATCCGATGCGAGGTCATCGACCCGGTCGTGGATTGGTGGCGCCCCGGCATGAGTGGTGTCGGCAAGATCGAGGCGGGCGAGCGCACGCTGTTCTGGATCATTTTCCACCGCACGATCGACTTCCTCCGGATGTTCTTCTGGTGGTAACGGCACAGAGAAACACGCACTGACATGGCCAAGGCACCCGGCACATTCAGCGAATCCTGGTTTCGCATCGCGAACCAGCGGATCAGCCTGCGACCGCACGTCGAGGTTCGCCGCCAGCGTTTCCGCGGCGAGCGTTGGTTCGTGCTCGAGGATCCGTTCAACAACCAGTTCTTCCGCGTGCGTCCGGTGGCGTGGTCGTTTCTTGTGCGCCTGACGCCGGACCGCACGGTCGAGTCAGTCTGGCAGGAATGCTTCGACGACCGGCCTGACGAGGCGCCGGGGCAGGAGGAAGTCATCCGGCTCCTTGCCCAGCTCTACTCCGCGAACTTGTTGCACTCGGATCTCGCGCCCGACACGGCGAAGCTTTTCGAGCGCTACCGCAAGCGGAAGCAGCGCGAGACCCGGGCCTACCTCAAGAACATCATGTTCGCCCGGGTGCCGCTGCTCGATCCCGACCGGTTCCTCAAGAGCATCACCCCGCTGGCGAAGATTTGCTTTAGCTGGTTCGGCGCGGCCGTGTGGCTGCTGGTCGTGTTCGCGGCGCTCAAGCTCGTAGCGGACCGTTTCCCCGACCTGCAGACGCAGAGCCAGGGCATCCTGGCCACCGGAAACCTGTTCTGGCTCTACGTGGCACTCGTGTTGATCAAGACGATCCACGAGTTCGGCCACGCGATCGCCTGCCGGCGCTACGGGGGCGAGGTGCACACGATGGGCATCATGTTCCTGCTGTTCACGCCGATCCCTTACATGGATGCGACTTCGTCATGGGCGTTTCGCAGCCGGTGGCACCGTGCGCTCGTAGGTGGCGCGGGAATGATCGTGGAAGTGTTCGTGGCCGCGATCGCGACCTTCGTGTGGGCGAACACCGGCCAGGGGGTGATCAACAGCGTCGCCTACAACATGATGTTCATCGCGTCGGTCTCGACGCTCCTGTTCAACGCGAACCCGCTGCTGCGCTTCGACGGCTACTACATCCTTTCCGACCTGCTCGACATCCCGAACCTCCACCAGCGCGGCACCGCGTTTATTCGTCACCTCTGGGAGAAGCACATCTTCGGCATCAAGGACACCAAGAATCCCGCGCGAAGCCGCAAGGAGGCTGCGTGGCTCGGTGTGTTCGCTGTCTCGAGCAACATCTACCGCGTCTTCGTTTTCGCCGCGATTCTCGTCTTCGTGGCCGACCGGTTCCTCATCCTCGGAGTACTCATGGCGGTGGCCTGCTTGATCTCGTGGGTGCTCATCCCGATCGGCAAGCTGGTGGTCTACCTCGCGAGCAGCCCCAAGCTCGAGCGCACCCGGCCGCGCGCCCTGATGATCGTCGGCGCGATCGCCGCGGTGCTCATCGTTTTGCTCGACGTGATTCCGTTTCCGCACCGCTTCCGAGCGCCCGGCGTCGTGCAGGCCGTGCAGCACTCGGTCATAGTGCCAGACACCGGTGGCATCATCACTGCGGTGCTCACGCCCAACGGCAGCCTCGTCGAGGCAGGGCAGCCTTTGCTGGAGCTCACCGACCGTGAACTCGATCTTCAGATTCAGAGCGCCGAGGCCGAGCTGGCCCAGTCGCGCGCTCTCGAGCTGCGCGCTCTCGAGAAACAAACCGCCGACCTCAAGCCGATCGCCACCCGGGTGAAGGCGGTGACCGACCTTCTAGCTGCGCTGCACGAGCGTCGTGAAGCACTTGTCGTGCGCGCGCCCCACGCTGGTCGCTGGATCGCGCCCGACATCGCCAACCTCACGGGCTCATGGCTGGTGCGCGGCGCGCCGGTGGGCGAGGTCATCAACGAGTCCGGCACCTTCTTTACGGCAATCGTTTCACAGGAAGAAGCGAGCCGGCTCTTCACGAACGAGATTGCCGGATCCGCCGTTCGGATGAAAGGCCAGGCAGGCGAAGATGTTCCCGTGACGAACCGGCTCATCGTCCCCGCGGAACGCCAGAGTCTGCCGTCGGCCGCTCTCGGCTGGCGCGGTGGCGGCGAAGTGCCCGTGGAGCTGCAAGACGACTCGGGCGTGAAGGCCTCGGAGCCATTCTTCGAAGTCCGCGCAACGCTCGACATGGTGCCCGGCGTCTCGCTGTTGCAGGGCCGCTCGGGCTACATCCGTTTCGAACTCCCGCCCGAGCCGCTGCTCCCGCGGTGGATCCGCAAACTGCGGCAAATCCTCCAGAACCGTTATGGGATTTGAAGTGCGACTGCTTCCTTCGAGGGTAGGGGCGCGTATCCCTACGCGCCCTTTCTGTGCATTCGCGCGAACGAACGTTCTTGAGGGCGGTTAAGGATAACCGCCCCTACCTCGCGGGCTTCCGCTTCCCTCTCACTTTCACTCGTCCCTCCCTTCCTTCCCCTTGCCGACCCTGATCGAGAACTACCGCCTGGGCGACGTCCGGATCCCGAAGGATCCGCCGAAGGGTGCGGACGCGCTCGTGAACAACCTGATCGGACGCTGGAGGCGCCGGGGCTCGGTCATCCGCAAGCTCTGGCGGACAGCGCGGGACATCGACCGCCTCGCGGAGGATTACCAGTTTCTGAACGACCACGCGCTGCGCCAGCGTTGTTTTGAGTGCCGCGAGGCGTTTCGCCGCAACGGAGCCCCCGTCGCATCGATGCTGCCTCAGGCGCTTGCCGCAGTTCGCGAAGCCGCGGTCCGGCAACTCAAGCAGAAGCCGTATCCCGTCCAGTTGATGGGCGCGCTCGCCCTGCTGGATGGGAAGCTTGTCGAAATGGCGACAGGCGAGGGCAAGACGCTCACCGCAGGGCTCGCGGGCGTGCTGGCCGGCTGGTGCGGCAAACCGGTCCACCTGATCACCGTCAACGACTACCTCGCCCAGCGCGACGCACAGTGGATGGGTCCGCTCTACGAGTGGTGCGGCGTGAGCGTCGGATTCGTCACCAGCAAGCTCGACAATCGCGCTCGCGCGGAGGCGTATTCGCACGACGTCACCTACACGACCAGCAAGGAGATCGTGGCGGACTTCCTCCGCGATCGGATCCAACTTGGCTCGCTCGCACACCCGACCCGCCGCTTCATTTACGAAGCGGCAAACCCAAGGTGGAAAGGCATCGAGGGGGTCGTCCAGCGCGGCCTGCACACGGCGATCGTCGACGAGGCGGACAGCGTGTTGATCGACGAGGCTGTCACACCGCTCATCATTTCAGCGCCGCAGGACAACGAGACCCTCAACGAGCTTTACGGCATAGTCTGGAAGATCGCCGAGACCCTCGAGGCCGGGCGCGACTACAAGCTCAATCTCCGCTACCGCGAGGTCGAGTTGCTGCCGGCTGGCGAGAGCCAGGTCGTTTCGAGGCTTGAGCAATTGCCCACGGCCTGGCGCTCCGCTTCGCGACCGATCGAACTGGTCGAGCAAGCGCTGACGGCGCGCGAGTTTTTCATACGTGGCAAACAGTATGTCGTGCGTGACAACGAGGTCGTGATCGTCGACGAGTTCACCGGCCGCCTGATGCCGATGCGCAAATGGCGCCACGGCCTGCACCAGGCGATCGAGGCGAAGGAAGGCGTGAAGATATCGGCGGTCGACACGACACTCGCCCGGCTCAGTTTCCAGCGCTTCTTCAGGCTCTACCAGCGCATCTCCGGAATGACCGGAACCGCTCGCGAGGCGTCAGCGGAATTCTGGCAGGTCTACAAACTTCCCGTCGTCGCTATCCCGACGAACCGGCCGTGCATCCGCCGCCAGCTTCCGGTCCGCGTGCACGCGAGCCCCGACAGGAAATTGAACGCGGTCGTCGACGAGATCCGCAAGCTCCACGCCGGCGGACGACCCGTGCTCGTCGGCACGCGAAGCGTCGCACTCAGCCAGCAGCTCGCGGAGCGGCTCGATCACGCCGGGCTCGTCTTCAATCTCCTCAACGCACTCAACGATCGCGAGGAAGCGGGCATCATCGCGCAGGCCGGACGCGAAGGCGCGATCACGATTGCAACGAACATGGCCGGCCGCGGCACAGACATCATCCTCGGTGCCGGTGTCGCCGCGAAGGGTGGGCTGCATGTTATCGCGACAGAGCATCACGAGTCCGGCCGCATCGACCGCCAGCTCTACGGCCGAGCGGGCCGCCAGGGCGACGCGGGCACGGCCACGTGCTACCTTTGCACCGACGACGAATTGTTCGTGCGCTTCGCGCCGCCGTGGCTCACTGGGATGCTGCGCCGCGCAATCGCCTCGCGCACACCCGGCTCAAAGCTCGCGGCCAACACGGTGATTCGAATGCTGCAGATCCGTGCGCAGCGGCTCGCGTTTCGTTCGAGAAAATCCGTCATGCGAATGGATACGTGGCTCGACGAAGCGCTCTCATTCGCCGGAAATCCGGGCGCGTGAGCTGCATTGCGTGCCCGCATGACGGGCGCGCGCGAAGTGACGCCGCGTGGCGTTCGCGTCACGTTCAGATGGCTTCTTCCAAGACCGCCTGATTGGCCCGTAGGGGATTCCCTGATTTTTGACGCAGGAGATATTAGTGGGATTGACCGGGACAATTAGCGCGCATTTAACCAATGCGTCTGCTCCGCAGACAGGAACGACTCCCCAACCGTCCTTCGCTATTTCCTCCCAAGCACAAAACAATCGGCTCGGCCGACGCCAGGACGCATTCGACCTTGAGGCTCTCGAGCCCAGGTTGCTGCTCTCGGCGGATGGATTGGCTGCGGTTCATGGAACCGATTCGTTGATCGAGAAGGATATCAACGCGCAGAATCCGGCGGCGGTCGTTGTGGAATTTTCGGTCGCCAGCGACGCCGAGTCTTCAAGCGCCGTGCAATCCGAAGCTGCGGTTGACGACATCTTCGATGTCGCCGGTCAGACGATCGAAGCCGCGGTCGAAACGAATTCCGATGAAGCCGAAGGCACCGTGGAAGCCGCGGTCGAGACCACGACTTCGAACGATGCAGCGTCCGGCTCCGATGAGCCCGAGGCGCTGTATTCAATTTATGACGGCGGGTCTGCGATGACCCAACAACTCACCGAGTCGCTCAACGCGGCGAACGCGCCTCCGTCACAAGTTGATGGTGACACGGAAAATTCCCCTGTTTCCGCAAACAGCATCACTGCTGATGGTACGGTCCTGCACACGCAGGACCTTTCTGTTTTTGCGCAGGCGGCGACAAGCGGCGGCGATTTCAACGATCCGCCGACCGCCTCAAGTGTGCCGGCGACGAATGGCGAGATCGATAAATCCTTCTCCACGGATGCTGTGACATTCCGCATCTGGGACGATGCCGGAACGATCACTGTCGAAGTCAAGGTGAACGATGTCGTTGAAGAGAACTACACCGGCGTCAACACGATCAAGGGTGCCGTCATCAGCCTCAACGACACCGTCATCGTCGATCTCGGCATCGACATCAAATGGGACATCACCGGCTTTAACTCGGGCACGATCACCGGGACCGGTCTTTCAATCGCCTTCGAACAGGTCGAAAACATCCAGCGTCCTGTTGGTGACACAAACAAGGACACCATCATCCTTGATGAGGCGGGTGTCATCACC
>DATKCJ010000048.1:0-19072 GCA_035513275.1 Opitutaceae bacterium | reverse complement strand
ATGCTGCGCGGTGTGCTCGCGATGTCTCCGGCAAAGTCGTCGGCAGTCGCCTCGGCGGCGCCATGATCCTCGGGATCGAGAGCTCTTGCGACGAGTCGGCGCTCGCACTCTTCGATCCAGAAACAGGGATGCGTGGCGAGTGGCTGCACAGCCAGGTGGCACTGCACGGCGCCTACGGCGGCGTCGTGCCTGACCTCGCGAGTCGCGAGCACTTGAAACATTTCGTTCCGCTGCTTCGAGCCGCGATGAGCGACATCGATCCCGCCGCGCTCACCGCGATCGCCGTCACGCGCGGCCCCGGGCTTGCTTCGTGCCTCGCGATGGGCGTGTCGACTGCGAAGGCGCTCGGGCTCGCGTGGGGCGTGCCTGTTGTGGGCGGCAACCACCTGCGCGGGCATGCGTGGTCGCCGTTCATCCCCGTGCACAAGGCGGATCCGGCGGGATTTGACAAGGCGCTCGACGGACTGTTGCCGCACCTCGGATTGCTGGTGTCCGGTGGCAATACCGCGTTGTTCTCGCTCTCCGAGGGCGGGAGGATTGCGATGGTGGCGTCGACGCTCGACGATGCGGCGGGCGAGGCGCTCGACAAGGGCGCGAAGCTTCTCGGCCTTGGCTATCCGGGTGGACCGCTTATCGAGGCGGCCGCGCGCGAAGGCCGGCGCGATGCTTATGATTTTCCGCGCGGCAACAATTCGCGCGGCATTCTTCCGTCCGGCAGAACGCGGAGCGCAGTCGAGTTCAGTTTTTCGGGACTCAAGACCAGCCTGCGCTATACGATCGAGAAGATGGACGACGCGGCATTGCGCGCGGCGATCCCGGATCTTTGCGCGAGCTACGAGGAGGCGGTCGTCGACTCGCTCGCGGTGAAGACCGCGCGCGTGCTCACCGGCGGCGGCTACCGATCGCTTGGAGTGTCGGGCGGCGTGGCGAACAACAATCGGCTGCGCGCGGCGCTCGACGCCGTGGCGCACCACGCGGGCGTGCGGTTCCTCGCGGCCGAGCCGCGGCACACCGGCGACAACGCGGCGATGATCGCGTTCGCGGCGTGGATGGATGGGATCGCGGGCGTGGCGCCGTCCGATGACGGACTGGGGCTGACGTTCGACCCGTCGCTGGAGCTGGCGGATATGTAGGGCGCGGCTTGACCGCGCCCTGTATCGCGTTTGCGCGGGATTGATCTAGGGCGCGCATCCCGCCATGGCGGGACGCGCCCCTACAACGACGCGGGTCAAAGGACCCGCGCTACCTCTATACAAAAAACCGCGCTTCCCTTCGGCCGCTTTCTGTGAGGAAATTCAGGCTCTTAGTATGAACCTGACTCAGGAATCCGTCACCTACCTCACAAATATCGGAATTTCTGTAGTGCTGGCCTCGATGCTGAGCCACTCTTGGATCTCGAAGGGCAGGAAGGGCCCGATGGGTTTTTGGATGACGGCGGCGTGGTTGATGGTGCTTACAAACTGCCTCTTTGCCGCGCGGCCGATGTTGCCTTTCTGGGTCGGCCGGATTTTCCCGACGGGTCTCGTGACCGTGGCACTGGGTGTTCTTCTTCTCGGCGCGAATGTTACCGCCGGCCGCAAACCCGGGATTCGGATCGCGGGAGTCGTGGTGCTCGTGCACGTGCTGCTCCTGGCGTTCTTTCTGACTCTCGATCAGCCGACACACTGGCGCACGGTTTCCAATGGCGCGATCTGGGCGGGGCTCTCGTTCGCGACTTTCATAGCGTTTCGGAACGGCCCGGAGTATTTCTGGAAGGCGGTGTTTTCGCCGGCAAACGTGATGTTGGTCCATGCGCTTTTCCACACCGTGCGGCTGCTGCTCTCGGTTCTGTCGGGTCAGTTCGCGTGGGCGGCGATGTTGGACGGCCTGCAGGTGATCGGCGATCTCGAGGCCAGCATGTTCGTCGTCGCGATCTACGTTTCGATCCTCGTGGCGACGATGCGCAAGGACGACGAGGAGCACGCCAACACGCGCGTCGAGATGGCAACGCTCTCGGGCCTGCTCCCTATCTGCGCATGGTGCAAGAAGGTCCGCGACGACGACGGCTACTGGAAACAGGTCGAGGACTATTTCAGCGCGCACACGCATGTCGACTTCACGCACAGCATCTGCACGACCTGCGAGACCCGCATCATCGAGGAGACGAAGCGCCGCCGCGGCGAACCGGATTCAGGAAAAGACTGAACGGTGGAGCCGGATCAGTTGGCGCTCAGTGCGACGGATCGTGCAGGGCCCAGTCGACCATCCGCGCGTTCCTGAAGTTCGCGAACCGCCCTTGGCGTGCCTCGATCAGCTAGAGCATGCGTTCACAAAGATCCACGAGGAAGGTTCATGGCGACGCCGGGACTCTCGGTGCACCGAGCCTCGCCGCGGCGAGCGTGACCGCCGGCACCAGGACGATCGCCACGATCCAGAACCAGAAGGGATGAGGGATCATCATCAGGTTTCCGATTCCCGACAGCGCAATGAATCCACCGACGATCCACGCCGGCACGGCCTTGCGCGAAAGTTTCGCCGCCACGAATCCGCCCGAGAATGCGCCTGCGATCCATGCTAGCGCCACACTCGCGAGCGAGCCAAACGGCATCGCCGCGACTGCATTTCGCAACGCCTCTTTGTCGCTCATGTCGCTGATCGCGGCCGGTGGCGGCCAGATCCTGTGGCTGATGAGCTCGATCAAAAAAACGAAAGCCACGGCCACGAGAAGGCCGGCGAGGGTTGAGAGGATGTTTCGAGTCATGAGGCTTTCGAATCCTGGTCCGCGGACGTGGTGTCGAGTGCCCTCGGATTCACAGGCATCACGGCATCTCCGACGCGGATGATACCGTCCTCGACGATCTGTGCGCGCAGGCCGCCCTTGTGCACGAGGCCGCGAAGCGTCTCGGGAAACGAGGTCTTTGCGAGATAGTTGCACGGCTCGCACAAGCGGATGCCGCGGATGAGTGCGCCGCCGATCCGAAACTCGCGGCCGGCGAATGCGTTGAGGTCCACGCCCTCGGTCACAAGGTTGCGACGAGCGTGCGCGGTCGTGAACGGAAGGCCGCTCTCGCGCGCGAACGCGTCGACCTTTTCCCACTCGATGAGCGTGAGTTCGAAGTCGGGTTTCTGCGGATGCGGGGAGAATGTGCCGCTGCCGGCGAAGTAGCGGTCGCCCTCGAGCCCGCGGCCGGCGACGGCTTGCACCTCCGTGCAGCTCGACATCGGCGAAGTGGCCGACCGGGCGATCCACATTTCGCGGACGGATGGCATGGTGGGAAAGGAAATGCGATGAACCGGGCCGCCCGCTCAGTTGAACTCGGTCGCCGCACCGGGGGACCGCAAGGATGGAGTTCCCTGAAACTCGACCACCTCCTTCTCGAACTTCTGCAGCGAGGTGTAATTGCGCGGACCGTAGTTCAAGCGCGCAGACTGGGATGTCCATTCGCAGAAGAACGACACCCGCCACAGCGAAAATGGATTGTCGGTTTGCTCGAGCGTGAGGTAGCGAAAACTCCCGGGAATCCGCACGAGCGCCACGTGGTGACAGAGCGGCGTGCGCGCTGGCTTCGGAAACGTGATGTAAACGATCCGCCTGTTCTCGGAAACCTTCAGTCCGACACCTGCCGCGTATTCGGCTCCGGCGATCTCGGCGATCGCATCGCGCAGCCGGTCGATGTCCTCATTGATGAGAGATACGAAGAACAGTCCGTTGCTGTTGAAGAGCCAGCCGGGGATGATCTGGTAGTGCAGCGCGTAGAGGCTGGACTCCTGCTCTTCGGTGAGTCCCGAAACAACTGGGGCGTCCGACAGTCGGGGCACCGCGGCGCATCCCGCGAGGAAGATACAGACCGCGACGATCAAGCAAGGGGACTTCATTGGGGTGGCGCGATCTTGTGCTGTGATCGACGCGAAGCGAGGAGCGAATCGCCATACGGCTCCGTGGCCCGCACCCCGCGCCGCGCTACTGCGAGCGGCCGAGGACCTTCTTCTTCTCCGCTTCAAACTCCCCATCGGTCAGGATGCCGCGCTTGCGCAGGTCATCTAGCTTGAGCAATTCGTCGTAGAGAGAATCGGTGGGAGTCGCGGGCAGCGGCGCGCGGACCTGGGTCTGCTGCGACTGCGCTGGGGCCAGTTCTGCGGCGCCCGGCGGGAGGGCCCTGAAGGTGAGCGTGGCTTTGGCGAATTCGCCCACTCCATACATGCCGCGTTTGTCGTCGGTGGAGATGAGCTTCATCACCTTTCCTTCCCTCGCGCAAAACGCCTCGGCCGCCTCGGTGGCGAGCGCTTCGAGTTTCTTGGTGTTGCGAGTGAACTTGTGCGTGGCATGCACTGTGACGGTGTAGGTGTTGTCGCCGAGCGATTCGAACTTCGGTTCGCTTTGCGCCAGAGCGGAGCCGGCGGAGAAGACAAACGCAGCCAACAAAGACAGACGAACAAGAGGGGAGCGCATCATGGCCGCAGCATCGAAGACGGCGCGACGCTGGTCAAGATAGGGGAAGTCGCTGTAGCGGGGAATTGACGCGCGCCGGATCGACGCGAGCACACATGTCCTTTCTCAACTTCATGGATGTTCCCTGGACTCCTTTCAGACCCTCTGTAGACCTGCCTAAATTTCTCGAGACAGGACGATGAATCTCACCTGATCGCCGGGACGGACAAACTCCGACTCAGCGTGATATCCAAGAGACTCACAGACCCGTCTTGCCCGACCATTGAATGACGCGACGGTCGTCCGGAATCGAACAGGACGAAACTTCTCAATCGCAAAGTCCATTGCGGCTCCGATCACAAGGCGTCCCAGTCCTCTCCCAGTAAGGTCGGGACGTAGCCCACCTCCCATGTCGAGGGCATCGCGTGTGTAGTCGCCGCCCATAACCTGCGCATCTTTGCCGAAGCAACGGAACGCAACAATCTCCTCCGCTTCATTCAGGACGGCAAGATAGTGGTGCTCGGGACGAAGCATGGAGTCCACGACGCCAGCAGACGCGCGTTCGTCCAGATTGTAGATCTCGTAGGGTGCCGGGTAACGCCACGACAGGAGCATTTTCGCATCAGCCCTGGTCAGTGCGCGAAAAGTGAAGGGTGGCTGGTTCATGCCTCGTTCCGACGCTACGGGTGAGTGGGAGCAGCGGAAAGGGAAAGGAATGCCCACGCCGCAGATGATGCTCTTGAACTGCCCGTTCCGGGCGCGGACTCGCGGCAGGAAGAGTCCTGAAGATTTTCCTACAAAATTCGAAAGAACCCGCTAGAGTCGCCGGACCGCTGGCTAGAAGCTTGCCGGTGTCCGTCACTCCCATGCCGTTTTGCACTGCCGGCTGGGAGCTCCTAAGGGACGGATACTGGCCGCTTTGGATGCTTTTCCCGCAGTGTCGCTGACTGGAAGGGAGAGCACGTCCTCGGTGAGAGCCCGCCCGTGCGGCGGCCCGACCGCAGAATTGCTGGTCTGTCGGGTCGATGTGCGGCCGGGGCAAACTCCACGCCCAAAGCTTTATGCCAAACACCACCAAATCATCAACCGGAGAAGCCGGGTGGATCGCCGCTCTGCACCGGCTGGAGAGCATTCGCGAACTGCTCTCCACGCCTGAACACGATCTGCCCATGGCGAGACGCGAACCGCTCGAAGCCGAGTTTTTCGATCTGCAGGGAAAACTCCCGACGGAAGTATTCGTCGCAGTTCGGTCCCGGCTTGCCGGCGACCAGCCACTGATCGCCTCTGCCTATGGAATGCGATGCGGATTCTGCAATCTCTCGATGCCCCGCGGCGACCATACGACCCTGCTGACTGGCGACGAAATCGTTCGTTGCCAGATCTGCGGAGTCGTCCTCTACGCGGGAGCAGACGAGCGGCAGCGCGTGGCCAGTGCCCGCGCAGCGCGGGAGTCAAAGAGAGCGGGGTGGCGACAATGACTCCCGCTTCGACCAGTCAGGTTTCACCAAGTGAATTCGAAGGCGAGGTCTCCGATTTGCAGGTGCTAGTGCGCGCGACCGCCGCTAAGCGACCGGTGAAAGTGCGGATGACCTGCGAACGTGGGCCCGGCCTCGAGGAGAAGTTCGGCCGGCTTGTCCGCGAGTTCCAAGGTGAGCTTCGGACGATCACGATCCTTCCCTCTGAGCACGAACAAGTGTGGCGAAGCGAGATCTCGTTTGTGCCGCGGTCCACCTTTTCAGCCGCGGAAATACTCATCGCCCTCTCGAGGTGCGGCGAGGTGAACGTGATCACAGGCTAAATCCCGAGGAGTCACATGCCAATCTACGTCTACGAAACGTTGCCTGATCCGGGAAAGCGGGCTGCTCCGAGGAAACGATACGAGATCTGGCAGCACATGCGTGACGCGACGCTTGAGGTCCATCCTGAGACAGGCGAACGCATCCGGCGGATTATGATCGGCGGGATCGGCATGCCGGGATCCATCTCTGATCCCAAGGCCGACCCACCCGGGGGACCAAGTGTGCGTCCGCCTGGCGTTTGAGCTTTCAGGATGCGCACCTGACGAACGCTGGTGATCCTCGACGGAGGATGACACTCATCGGCCACGAGATGGCGACCATTGCTGCGGCGCAAATCCACAGGATCGATTCGATCGAAACGCCAGCATCGAGCGCATAGCCGAACACGATCGGGGCGAGCGCGGCGCAGATCACGGCAAAGGAGCTGCTCAAGCTTTTCACGAGCCCGATGCGATGTGCTCCGAACAGGTCGGTCCATGCGGTCGTCATCACGCCGCTCGCCGCCCCGAAGCCCACGCCGAGAAGTGCGAAAAATCCAAACGCGAAGGCAGGAGAAGGCTGCGTGAGCAACACCAGCCCGAGTGCGAAGAGAGTCGTCGGAGCGGCAAGCAGTCGAAGCGACCCCACGCGATCGACCCACGCACCGGCGGACAGGGAGAACAAGGCGCGGATCACGGCGAACAGGATGAAACCCGTGGGAAACACAGAAGCCGGCCACCCGCGGTCTGCAGCGATGGTGCCTTGGAAGAATATCACGCCCGTGCCGACAAAAGGCACAGGAGCCGTCACTGCGAGCATGCCATAGAACCGCCAGTCGCGCATAAGGCTGCCGCGGGCCCCGTGATCGTGAGTGCGCCGGGTTGGTAGAGGCTTGCTGAGCCCGCGAGCTGCGCGTCGACGGCGAAGCAGCGCATACGCGACCGGCCCGAGAACAGCGACGGCGATGCCTGCTAGCGCGACCCACGCCCAGCGCCATCCCATCACGCCGATCAGAATTGTCACCACGGCTGGCAGCACCGCCTCGCCGAGAGGGAAACCCAAACCAGCAAGACTCACCGCTTTGCCGCGGTTGTGTTCGAACCAGCGCGCAGCGCGGGTCACGCCCACATTCGCGCTCAATCCCTGCCCGAAGAATCGAAGCGCGAAAAGCGCGAGGGCCAGCATCCACACCTCCGACGCAGCCGCCGCGATCAGCCCGCCGATTGCGAGCCCGGCCAGAGTCACTGCCGCTGCGCGATCCGACGGCGCGCGATCGAGCCATCGTCCTGCCAGCGGGAGCAACAGACCGCTCGCAAGCGTCGCGCCTCCATAAAGTGCGCCCATCGCTCCTTTCGAGAGGCTCAACTCTTCGCGCCAGCTTGGTTGAAAGATCGAGAGCAGAAACGTCTGCCCCCAACTCGAGGCGAAGACGAACAGCGTGCAGAAGGAGATTTCGACCCAGCGTTCACGCAGGATAGGGCCATAGCCCTCTCCCCGTGAATCGCGTGGCAGTGCCCACGCTCCCGCCTTTTCCCAAAAACCAGCGACTATTCGCGAAGGCTCCCCAGCAGCCGATTCGCGGTCGTCGTCGGAGCGGGAGCTTTCAGATTTGCTCTCCTGTCCCTTTTCCATGAGCGCGGCAGTGTCCGGGCATTCCCTCCCGTGCGACAAGATTCGTTTTCATTCCACTTTCCGCCACGATTGCGAAGACTCCCGGAACGCCGCGAATCGGAGTGATCGCGCCGCGATCGTAATCCCGTCGAGTCGAGCATGCCTGCTTTCGGCATGGAGCGCGAAGTCGCGCTTCCGACCTCAGAACCGCCTTCGCAGATTGCTCGGCAGGATGCCGAGTTCGCCGCGGTATTTGGCGACGGTGCGACGTGCGATCGGGATGCCCTTCGCTTTGAGAATGCCGCCGATGTCTTCGTCGCTGAGCGGCTTTGCGGGATCCTCTTCCTCGAGGAGCGCCTTGATCTTGTCCTTCACGCTCGTGTTCGAAATCGATTCGCCCGCGTCGGACTGGTAGCCGGGCGTGAAGAAATACTTCATCTCGAAGACGCCGTGCGGCGTGCGGATAAATTTGTTTGCGAGCGCGCGGCTGACCGTCGTCTCGTGGACGCCCACTACGTCGGCCACCTGCGTCATCGTGAGCGGCTTGAGCTTGGAGACGCCTTCCTCGAAGAACTCCATCTGCACCTTCAGGATCTCCCGTGTGATTTTCTCGATCGTCTGCTGGCGTTGCTCGATGGAATTTATGAGGAACTTACCGGCGCGGAGTTTCTCGCGCAGGTAGCTGCGCTCCTGCTCGGAGAGCGTGCCCTTGGCGATGAGCTCGCGATAAGAGCGGCTCAGACGCACTCGCGGAATGTAGTCGTTGTTGAGGATGATCTGCCACTCGTCGCCCACCTTCTCGACCGTGACGTCGGGCACGACGACGCGGTTTGTATCCTCCGCGAAGCGGCTTCCCGGCGAAGGGTCGAGCCGGCCGATCTCCTCGATGGCTTCCTGGATCGACTCCACCGGCAGGCCGATCTTCCGCGAAATGTCCGGCAGCCGGCGGCGCACGAGCAGGGCGAAGTGATCGCGGATGATTCGCGCGGCGATGCAAGTGCCGCGGCCCTTCGCGGTGAGTTGGATGAGCAGGCACTCCTGCAAATCCTTTGCGCCGATGCCGATCGGGTCGAAGTAGTTCAAGTAGCGTTTGGACTCGAGCATCGTCTCCGGCGGCATCCCCGAGGCCTCGACGATTTCGGTGAACGGGGAGGAGAGGAATCCCTTGTTGTCGAGGCTGCCCACGATGTAGCGGATGCCCTGTCGGACCTCGTCGGGTATGTCGGCGAGCTGCGCTTGCTCCATCAAGTGCTCGAGGAGGGTGGTCTCGCTCGTGAGCGAATCGAAGAAGTGCTGCCGGCGGTCCGCGGCCTCGGGGTTGAACGACTCGGACTCGCCCCCGTTGCCAATCGAGTCGGAAAAATCCTCGCCCATCTTCGCGAGGACTTCGAACTCGTTGTCGAACTTCATCTCCTCGCGCTGGTCCACGCCTTCCGGCGCGCCATCGGAGTCGACCTGTTCGATCGAGACCCCGTCCATCGGAAGCTCCTCGAGAACGGGGTTCGTTTGTAGTTCCTCCGCAATGGTTTGACGCAGATCAAGCGCAGCGACCTGAAGGATCTTCAGCGAGTGCCGGAGCTGCGGCGCCAGCACCATGTTCTGGCTTTGGCGCTGGCTGAGATTCTGGGAAAATCCGGACCCGTAGGCGCACATGGCGATCAGGGCGCGTTTGCGCCGTCCATTCGGGAGCTGATAGAAAATTCCCGCAGCATTGGCACGAGGCTAGCGGTGGGGGCGGGAGTAGCAAGAGCGCCGGTCCGTAACAGTGAGGTAGCCCGCGATTCGTCACCGCGGGAACGCGAGTCGCAGGCCCGGTGCCACCATCGGGCGCACCCATACGTCGCGTGAGGGCACGCGGCCTACAGCAGGCAAAAAACCCGTGCTCGGAGAGCCCGGGCTACCATTCGGTGGCCGGTCGCGGCCCCTTCGTTTGACAGACCCGGGTCGCAGCCTACGGTGAGCAACATGATCACTCTGACAGAACGTGCCGCCCGCCAGGTCGAGCGGATGCAGAAGGAAAAGGCCACCGAGGGCCAACTGCTGCGCGTCTTCGTCGAGAGCGGGGGCTGCTCGGGCATGCAATACGGCATGTCGTTCGACGCACCAAAGCCCGACGACAGTGTGATCGAGAGCGAGGGCGTGCGCGTGCTTCTCGATCCCGGTAGCGGACTTTACTTGAGTGGGTCGGTCGTCGACTTCGACGATGGCCTGCATGGCAAGGGATTCGAGATCAAGAATCCCAACGCCCAGTCGTCCTGCGGCTGCGGCAAGTCGTTTAACTAGGTTTTCGCTTCGCGAAAACCTTCGTGGAGGGCGACGATGCCGAAGGTCATCCGGCGCACGCTCACGCTCTTGAAACCAGCCGCGAGGATCTCGGTGCTTATGCCTTCGTGTCCTGGATATTCGCGGATCGATCCGCAGAGGTAATCGTAGGCTCCCTTGTCGCCTGTCGCCCAGCCGGCGAGTGTCGGAAGGATGCGTCGCAAATAGAAAAAGTAGAGTGGCGCGAACCACCGATGTGGCTGCGAGAACTCGAGCACGAAGAGCGAGCCACCGGGCCGCAGCACGCGGCGCATCTCGGATAGCGAGCGGTGCCGGTCGGCCATGTTGCGCAGGCCGAATGAAATCGTGACGGCGTCGAAGCTCGCGTCCTCGAGCGGCAGGTTCATGCCGTCGCCGGGCTTGAACTGCACGAGCGGTAAGTACCCGGCGATCCCCAGCTTCTTGTTAGCCTCGTCGAGCATCGGGATACAGAAATCCATCCCGGTGATCGCGACCTCGCTTCCCAGTTTACGTGCGAGCGCGAGCGCTACGTCGCCGCTGCCGGTGGCGAGGTCGAGCACATCGCGCGGCGCGCGGCGCCTCACCGCAGCGACAAGCTTCCGCCGCCACCACACGTCGGCGCCGCCGCTCAGCAACCGGTTCGCGAAATCGTAGCGCCGCGCGATGCGACCGAACATGCTTTGAACTGCGACGGGATCAGGCATTCGAAGCGTCGGACCCTTTTGTGGGTCGGGCTTTATGCCCGACATCTTCCTTGGCGCTGGCGACTCGTCGGGGATAAACCCCGACCCACAATTCGGCATCCGAGTCCATCTGTGGTTTCACGTTGCCTTGGTCTCGCTCGTCCCGCCGCCTTCCGCCTTCGCGCCTTTGTAGCTCTCGATGATCCATGCGGAGAGCGCCTTGTCGGCGTCCTTGACGGCCGTGCCGTCGATCGGAAAACGCGTGCGGCCCGAGTTGCGGTTGATGAGCGTCAGCCCGTGCTGGAAGTCGCGAAACTTCTGCTCGCAAAGTCCGCGGATCGTCGTGTCGGTCGCGAGGCTCTCCTCGATGAGCGCGTTGACGGCATCCTCGTCGAACTCGAGTTCAAAACCATGCGCTGCGGCAAACCGTTTCGCGAAGCCGGCGACCTCCTCGCGCAGGACGCCGTGCTGCGCGGCTGCGTTTTCGCGAAGCATGCGTTTCACGGCCTTCGTCGGTTCGGCGATCGTCTCCTTGTCGACGTTGAACGTCTTGATGGCGGTCGATGGCAGCTCGAACTTAAAGTCACGGAACGCGCGTTCGAGGATGGTCATGAGTCCGCGGGCGCCAGTTTTCTCGGAAGCGGCGCGTTCGGCGATCTCGCGGATGGCCTCGCGCGAGATGTTGAAGTCGATGCCGAAGCCCGCGAAGTCGGCGCGGTATTGCGAGAGGATGCTCCCCTCGGAGGTAAGGAGCACTTCCTCGAGATCCGACGCAGTCAGTGCCTGGCAGGCGACTCGCACGGGCAGCCGGCCGATGAACTCCGGCTCGAAGCCGTAGCCGATGAAATCCTGCGTGGTGACGCGTGCGAGATAGTCGGAGTCGTCTTCCTCTTCCTTCGCGTGGGCGAATCCGATCTGGCTGCTTTGGATGCGCTTCTTCACCTCGCCGGCGAGCTTGTCGAAGGCGCCGCTCACGATGAAGAGGATGTGGCGTGTGTTGATCGTCTTGCGTCCGGGCTTGCCGCCGCGCTGCATTTCCATCGCGGCCTGCATCTGGCCGAGGAGATCGGTCTGGCTGTGCAGGTTGACGTCAGTCTCCTCCATGAGCTTGAGCAGATTGATCTGAACCCCGCGCCCGGAAACGTCGCGCGTAGTAGTGCCCGAGGCGGAGGCGATCTTGTCGATCTCGTCGATGAAGATGATGCCGTATTGCGCAAGGTCGACGTTGCCGCCGGCGATCTTCACGAGGTCGCGCACGAGGTCCTCGACGTCGCCGCCCACGTAGCCCGTCTCCGAGAACTTGGTCGCGTCGGCCTTGACGAACGGCACGCCGATCAGGCGCGCGATGGTGCGCATGAGGTAGGTCTTCCCGACGCCTGTCGGGCCGAGCAGAATGATGTTCTGCTTTAGGTAGTCCTTTTCGCGCAGCGCGGGATCGTCGAGACACTGGCGGACGTGGTTGTAGTGGTCGCAGATCGCGACCGAGAGGATTTTCTTCGCGTCGTCTTGCTTGATGACGAAGCGGTTGAGGTAGTCGCGGATTTCGCGAGGTTTGAAATTAAATGCCTGAATCTGGCGGAGCACTTCGTCGTCCTCGGGCTTGCCGGCGTCCTTCGGTTCGTCGCCCGCGGGCACCGCGTTTGGAGTGCTGAAATTCATGCGGACTTGGGATTGTATCCTAGGGTCCTTCAACAACTTGTTGAGCTGTTCCTGGAATTCCTCGAATGGGTTTTTGGGTTCCTTGTCGCTCATTGTGGTGTCTGTTTTGGCGCGTGTGACCGGGGAAAATTCGGGCCTGCGGAGTTAAGAAATGTCTTGGCTTTCAGGTTGACGCAAGAGGGGTTCCATAAATAGCTTACCGACAAGTCTTACCGGACTTTCTAAACAACAGGAGGCACTGAAACATGTCGAACAATCTGACCAAGCGCGAAATCGTTTTGGAAATCTACCAAAAAACCGGTTTCCCGCAGAAGGAAGTTCAAACAACCGTGCAGATGGCGCTCGATATCATTCAGAACGCCCTCTCCGAAGGCCGTAACGTCGAGCTGCGCAACTTCGGCGTGCTCGAGGTCCAGGTCCGCAAGGCTCGCATCGGGCGCAATCCCAACAAGCCCGAGACCGAGGTGATCATCCCGACCCGCGCTGTCGTGAAGTTCAAGTCCGGCAAGATATTGAAGGCCAAGCTCAAGAAGCTCGACCTCAGCCGGGTGGACAAGCGCGGTGGCGGTTCGCCACCTCCTCCGCCTGCGCCGACCGGCACGCCGCCTCCGGCACCGCCATTGGGATTCTGAGCCGCGCGCCGATGGCCGGGTTCCAGACCTTGCCGGGCTTCCGGGAGTTTTACCCGGAGGACCTTGCCCGGCGTAACTTCATATTCCGGCATTGGCGCCGGACCGCGGTCACATTCGGATTCGAGGAATACGACGCGCCCGTCCTCGAGCCGCTCGATCTCTACCGGCGGAAGTCCGGCGACGAAATCGAAGGCCAGCTCTTTTCGTTCACCGACAAGGGTGGCCGCGAAGTTGCGCTCCGGCCCGAAATGACCCCGACCGTGTGCCGGCTCGTCGGCGCGCGCGCTAGCGCCCTGAAGCGGCCGATCAAGTGGTTCAGCGTCGCGGAATTCTACCGCTACGAGCGGATGCAGAAGGGTCGCGGTCGCTGCTTTTTCCAGCTCAACGCCGACATCTTCGGCGAGCCCGGTCCAGAGGCCGAGGTCGAGCTGATCGCGCTGCTCGTGCAGTGCCTGCGCTCGTTCGGGCTTACAGCGGCGGACTTCCATGTGCGGCTGAGCGATCGCAACTTGTGGTTCCACTACCTGGAGGCGCTTGGACTCGACGAAACCCGCGCCGCGGCGCTGATCGGTGCGGTCGACAAGTTCGAGCGCGCGGGCGATGCCGCCTTCAAGCCTTACGAGGATGCGCACGGCCCGCTCGATCCGGCGATCAAGGAGAAGGTCATCGCGTTTCTCGGCATAAAGTCGATCGAAGCGCTCGAGGCCGTGCTCGCACCGATCGGCGGCGCGCGAATCGCTGCGCGTCTTACGGACTGGCGCACGATACTCGATGGCGTTCGCGCGATGGGACTCGGCGACTTCATCACCGTCGACCTCGGCGTCGTGCGTGGCCTCGCCTACTACACTGGCTTCGTGTTCGAGGCGTTCGACCGCAAAGGCGAACTTCGCGCGCTCGCCGGTGGCGGACGTTACGACGACCTCGTTGAGAAACTCGGCGGGCCGGAACTGCCCGCAGTCGGTTTCGCGATCGGCGACATGACGATGGCGCTCCTGCTCGAGGAGCGAGGGCTGTCGCCGCCGCTCGTGAGCGCCCCGGATTGCTACGCCGTGATCGGCGGGCCCGCGGAGCGGCTCGCGGCGTTTGCGGGCATCCAGGAACTTCGCGCCGCGGGCTATCGTGTCGAATACCCGCTCAAGAACATCGGCTTTGGCAAGCAGTTCAAAGCCGCCGGCGAATCCGGCGCGCGCATCGCGCTCATCTACGGCGGCGACGAAGTCGCACGCGGCGCTGTGAAAGTGAAGGACCTGCGCGACAGCACCGAGCACGAGTTTCCGACTGCGGGATTGCTCGCGGCCGTGCGGGATATTTTGGGCTGATCGATTCTTGTGGGTCGGGCTTTACGCCCGACAGCCTGTTACGGAGTCGGGCGTAAAGCCCGACCCACAAAACGCAGCCATGATGCATCGCGCGCGAGCGCGCTCCTACATCCGTTGCAGACCGCGTGCCCCACGCGCGGCGTCCGGCGCCCGGTCGGGGGACCGGACCTACAGTTCTGGAGAGCCACGAACGGTGAAGGTGCCTCTCGGCGAGAGGCACCCTACCTTGCAGACGGAAGACCATTGAAGGTGCCCCAGCAGGTTCGCAGCAAGGTAGCGCGTCCCTCGCCGAGGGGCGCGATGTTTGGCGAAGTCGGTGAGTGCCATTGCCGTCCTCGCCACCGCGCGTCATCAATCCAGCCAACCCTCGTGAAGATCCTCGTCATCCTTATCCTGATCTACGTGCTCGCGTGCATCTTCGCGCGGCTCGTGTCGGAAGGGATGGTCTTCCGGCCGCCGCCAGCGAGCTACGGCGAGGCGACGCCGGACCTGATCTTCATCCCCGCGGACGACGGCACTCCACTCGCCGCGCTGCACCTGCGGAATCCGGATGCGAAGTACCTGTTTCTCCATTTCCATGGAAACGGCGAGGACATCGGCGAGGGACGCTGGTGGCTCGAACAGGCGAGGGCGGAGGGCTTCGAGGTTCTCGGCGTCGATTACCGGGGATACGGGCTCAGCAGCGGCTCGCCGTCGGAGCGCGCCTACTACGCCGACGCGGCGACGGTAGTCGCCCATTGCCGCGACAAACTCGGCTGGAAACCCGATCGAATCATCGTGCACGGCCGCTCGCTCGGCGGAGCAGCGGCGGCGCGGATCGCAGCGCGAAATCCAGTCGCCGCGCTCATCGTCGAGAATGCATTCGTGAGCGCGTATCGCGTGATGACCGTGAAGCCCGTGCTGCTCGGCGACCGTTTCGAAACGATCGACGACATCATGCGTCCGCTCTGCCCGGTCTTCGTGATCTACAGTACGCAAGACGAAGTCGTAGGTGAGTGGAACGGCCCCCAGCTTTTCGCGGCAGCACCGGAGCCGAAACAGATCTGGGCCGTCGAAGGCGCAGGGCACAACGACCTGCTCACAGTCGCCGGCGATCACTACTGGCCGCGCATCCGCGAGTTCGTCGATGGACTGCCGCCCCAGCCGTAGGACGGCCACGGTTTCTGAGGCCTCTGCCACAGCGCGACTCAAAATCAGCGCCGCCAGTCAAGCCTTCAAGTCAACCAATACTTGACTAACTGGCTTGAGCTGAAGTGCGTTGGGAAAGCCCGTGGTGGTCGCCGTTCTGCAGGGTGCTGAGATCGATTTGCTTTCGGAGTGCCCGTTATTGGTGGCTCGGTTGTCTCGCCACTTTGCTGGTCAGCGGACCGCGGCGAGCGCGCAACACACAGATTTGCCATCGAGGAAGGAGGACCTGCGCTTGCGCAGCGCCGCCGAAGGTTCGCCGCAACGGCCGACACTTGATCCGGAAACCCGCGCTCGACATGGCTCGCCGAACCGCTTGGCGAAGGCGGCAGATCGCGGGCTACCTCAGTTCAACTCAAACAACTCCACCCTCCGGGCGCGTCGCACAATGCCACTAGTCAAGCAATGGTTGACTAATGGGCTTGGGACTCGGCAGTGGACGAACAGGTGGGGGAGAGGACGAAGCGTGAGGTGCTCTGAGGGGAACCACGACTCCGCTAATTCAGATCTTCCGGTCCGAAACTCCTTGGCAGCAGTTCGCCGATCGTCGACTCGATGCGGCTGTCGCCATCGCAAATGGAGATGATGATGGCATCTGGTCCGAATTCGCGGATCACCTGCCGGCAGGCACCGCATGGTGCGGTCGCTGAGGATGTCGGCGTGTAGATGGCCACGGCGCGGATTGCGCGTTCGCCGGCGCCGACCGCCGCGAAGATGGCGTTGCGCTCGGCACACGAGGTGAGTCCGAAGGAAGCATTCTCGACGTTGCAGCCGGAGTGAATCTTTCCCGAGTCGCCGAGCACCGCGGCGCCGACGCAAAACTTCGAGTAGGGCGCGTATGCCCGCCCGGCGGCAGTGCGCGCGGCGGTCTCAAGCTCCTGGAGGGTGGCGTCGGGGATCGGCGTGCTCATCATCCGGTGCCTAATTCCTGCCGTGCCTCGGCGAACTTGGCGATTGCGAACTCGAGATCGCCCTGCGTGTGCGCGGCGGAGACCTGTGTGCGGATACGCGCCTGGCCGCGGGGCACGACCGGGAAGAAGAAGCCGACGACATAGACGCCCTTCTCGAGCATCAACGCGGCCATCCGCTGCGCGAGCACGGCGTCGCCGAGCATCACGGGCACGATTGGGTGCTCACCGGGTTTGATCGTGAGACCCGCCGTCTGGATGCCGGCGCGGAAGAATCGCGTGCTCGCCTCGAGCCGGTCGCGCAGTTCGGTGGACGACGTGAGGATCTCGAGCGCCTTGATTGCACCCGCGACGACAGAGGGCGCCACAGAGTTTGAAAACAAGTAGGGCCGCGAGCGCTGACGTAGCAGTTCGACGATTCCCTTGCGCGCTGCCGTGAACCCCCCACTCGCGCCGCCGAGTGCCTTGCCGAGCGTGCCGGTGATGATGTCGATCCGGCCCATCACGCCGCGGTGCTCGTGAGTGCCGCGGCCAGTTTTCCCCATGAAACCTGTCGCGTGACATTCGTCGATCATCGTGAGCGCACCGTAACGCTCGGCGAGCGCGACGATTTCGGCGAGGTTCGCGATCGTGCCGTCCATCGAGAACACGCCGTCGGTGGCGATCAGCTTGAAGCGCGCGCCTTCGGCATCGGCTGCCTTCAACTGCACCTCGAGATCGGCCATGTCGTTGTGTCGGTAGCGGAATCGCTTCGCCTTGCACAGGCGGATGCCGTCGATGATCGACGCGTGGTTGAGCTCGTCGCTGATCACGGCGTCCTCCGGCCCGAGCAGGGTCTCGAACAGGCCGCCGTTGGCATCGAAGCACGAAGGGTAGAGGATCGTGTCCTCCGTGCCGAGAAAAGCGGAGAGCTGCTTCTCGAGGTCCTTGTGGATCGACTGCGTGCCGCAGATGAATCGCACCGACGAGAGCCCGTAGCCCCAGCGGTCGAGTCCCTCGTGCGCGGCGCGAATCACTTCGGGATGGCTCGCGAGGCCAAGGTAGTTGTTCGCGCAGAAGTTGAGCACGCCTTTGCCGGCGGTCGTGTCGATCCGGTTTCCCTGCGGCGAAGTGATGATCCGCTCGCGCTTGTAGAGACCGGACTCGTCGATCTCGCGGAGGGTCTTGTCGAGGTGTTCCTGGTATGCGGGGGTCATGGGAGACAAACCACAGAGTGTTTAGCCACAGATTGCACAGATGGGCACAGATGGAGAGTCACCGGACGATGCGTTTCCATCGAAGCCTTGACTCCTTGAAATTGAGAAGGAGAGCCACGCGAAGATCGGTGATAGCAAGATAGCCGATCATCTGGGCGGTGTGCGTCTCTGTAAAGTCGGTCACGCACTTGGGGTCGACGATCACTTTACGATCGACGATCAGGTCAGGAACCATCGTATCGACGACGATGCCGCCGTAGATCACATCGAACTGCCTCTGCTGTTCCACGAGGTGGCCTCGCTTTCGAAGCTCAATGACCAGTGCGTTTTCGTAAGCCTTCTCCTTGAGGCCTGGCTTTAGCTTGTTCAGCACTGTCATCGCGGCACCGATGATGTCCTCGGTCAGCTCCTTATGCAGGAATTCATCTGTGTCCATCTGTGATATCTGTGGCTAAATCATTCGCCGTCAGTCTTCCCAGTTGAGGATGATCTTCCCCGACTTGCCGGAGGCCATCAGCTCGAAGGCCTCCTTCCACTGCGCGATGGGGAAGCGGTGCGTGATGACGGGCGAGATGTCCATGCCGCCCTGCACCATCGCGGTCATCTTATACCACGTCTCGAACATCTCGCGGCCGTAGATTCCTTTCAGCGTGAGCATGCTGAAGATGACCTTGTTCCAATCGATCGCGAAGTCTTTCGGCGGGATGCCGAGGAGCGCGATCTTTCCGCCGTGAAACATGTGCGCGATCATCTCGTTGAGCGCGGCGGGACTGCCCGACATTTCCAGCCCGACGTCGAAGCCTTCGCGCATGCCGAGGTCGCGCATCGTGTCGGCGAGTTTCTCTTCCTTCACGTTCACAACGCGGTCGGCGCCGAGCGCCTTCGCCATCGCGAGCCGGTCGGGGTTGAGGTCGGTGACGACGATGTAGCGAGCGCCCGCGTGCCGTGCGACCGCGGTGGCCATGCAACCGATCGGGCCTGCGCCGGTGATGAGCACGTCCTCGCCGAGCAGGTCGAACTGGAGCGCAGTGTGCACGGCGTTTCCAAGTGGATCGAAGCACGCGATGATGTCTGTCGGTATCCGTGGATCGACGGGCCAGACGTTTGTGTGCGGGATCGAGAGATAGTCGGCGAATGCGCCGTCGCGATTTACCCCGACGCCTTTCGTCGCGTTGCAAAGATGCCGCCGCCCCGCCAGGCAGTTGCGGCAAGTGCCGCAGATGAGGTGACCCTCGCCCGTGACGATCTGGCCCGGCTTGAAGTCTGTGACGTTGCCGCCGACTTCGACGACCGTGCCGACGTATTCGTGGCCGATGATCATCGGCGGCTTGATCGTCTTCGATGCCCAGTCGTCCCATTTGTAGATGTGGACGTCGGTCCCGCAGATCGCGGTCTTCTTGATCTTGATGA
>DATKCJ010000047.1:0-7855 GCA_035513275.1 Opitutaceae bacterium | reverse complement strand
CGTCGCCGCGCTGGTCATCTACAACTGGCAGGCCGCCTGTGTGGTGTTCGTGGTGCTCGGTGGATTCTACGGTGCGGTTCACACACTGTTCCAGCACCGGCTCTCCGCGCTCGGCCGGATGCGATGGGATGCGAACGAGCGACGCTACCGCCTCGTCTCCGAGGCGCTCGGTGGCCTCAAGGAAGTTCGCCTCTTTGGTCGCGAGCGCTGGTATGCGGGTGAGTTCTCGCGCGAGTCGGACACTGTCGCGCGTGCGTCGGGCCGCAGCTACCTCTACGGCATCTCGCCGCGCTACCTTCTCGAGTCGCTCGCGTTCACGTTGCTGGTGGGCGTTGTGCTCGCTGTGCTGATGCAGGGCCGTCCGCTCACGGAGATACTCCCTTTGCTTGGGCTCTACGCAGTCGCCGGGGTCCGGTTGATGCCTGCGCTTCAGATTTGTTACCAGTATCTCTCGACCATTCGGACGAACACGGTCGCGGTTTACGGACTCGCAACGCTCTTCGAGGAGACCGGAGCCAACACGCGCAGTCTTGAGCTCCCGGACGACAGGGGCACGGTGCAACGCCTCTCTTCCGAGATTTCGGTGGGGGATGTTTGGTTCACGTATCCCGGAACCGAGAGACCGGTCCTCACCGGCGTGTCTCTGCGAATCCCGGCGCGCTCATGCGTGGGCATCACCGGACCGAGCGGCTCGGGGAAGACGACGCTCATGGATATCCTGCTCGGCTTGATCGATCCCGACTCCGGCTCCCTGGCGGTAGACGGCAAGCGTCTCGACGAGAGTTCGCGGTGCGCCTGGCAGCGAAACTTGGGGTTCGTCCCGCAGCAGATCTACCTCGTCGACGGGACGGTCGCGGAGAACATCGCGTTCGGAATTCCGCCAGACCGAGTCGACCCGGCTGCGATCGAGCGGGCCGCGCGGATGGCGAGCCTGCACGATTTCATAGAGAGCCTGTCCCAGGGATACTCGACCGGGGTGGGCGAGCGCGGCATCCGGCTCAGCGGCGGCCAGCGCCAGCGCCTTGCGATCGCGCGCGCACTCTATCACGACCCCGACGTCCTCTTCTTCGACGAGGCCACAAGCGCGCTCGATGCCGAGACGGAGAACGCGATCGTCGAGTCGATCCAGTCGCTCGCTCACAAGAAGACGATCGTCATCATCGCCCACCGCCTGAGCACTCTGCGATACTGCGACAAGGTCATCACGCTCGATTCCGGCGTGGTCACCAGGACCGGTGCATTCCACGAGTTGAAGACGTGAAATACTGCGAACCAGTTTTTCCCGGCAGGCGCATCGGCCGGATTCGATTCGCGAGCCACGGACTGGGAAACTTGCTTCTCGTTTGGGCGCGGGCGTGCGTCTATGCGCGGCAGCACGGTCACTCACTTCTCTGGCCGGCTTGGTCGCAGCTTCAGATTGGTTCGTGGCTGCGATGGGAGCGGGACAAGAGGGTCTATGGACGTTTGTTCAGGAAACCGCCGCGCACTTCGACTCCTTCTCAAGTGAATGCGGCGCGCCGTTACTCCGAGAACGAGGTTGGTGAGTTTGAGTCCGATTCGGAGGGAGACTCGGTTCTATGCTTCCGTGGAATCGAACCGGGCTTCGAACCGTTGATCGGGCACAACGAGCTGCTTTGGCGGGAGCTTTGTGCGATGGCTCGTGACGACTGGATCGCGCATCAGGAGTCGGCGCGGGGTTTTGTCGGATTCGGAATTCGACTGGGGGATTTCAAGACTCTGGGTTGGGCCACTCCAATGTCGTGGTTCGAGAAACGGTTGCGGGAACTGAGGCGACAATCTCCCGACCAGCGAGTCTGGATTTTTTCCGACGGCACGGACGAGGAGTTGAAGACCCTGCTGGCCTTTCCATGGGTCGCCCGGGCGCCGGAGCGTCGCGACGTCCTTGGGAGTTTCACCCTTTCGGCGATCGCCCAAATCAGCGGCACCAAGGCGATGGTGGTGACAGGCGGCTCATCGTTCCACAGATGGGGAGTGTTTCTCGGGCAGGTGCCAGTCTTGGCCCACGCCGTGGATGAGTGGCATGCGCCGATCTGGTCGAGACTCTCTCCGTGCGGCGTGGCAATCACAGGCAATCAGGAACCCACGGCAGAAGATTGGGCGCGCGTATTGAACGGCCGAAAATGGGAACCAGCCATTCGGTGACATCGTGAACAGACTCCGGGCATCAGTGATCATCTGCACGCGCAACCCGCGCGAGGTCTACTTCAGCCGGGTCCTTTCGGCACTTGCGGCTCAATCGCAGACACCGAGCGAGTGGGAGCTGGTCGTGGTGGACAACGGCTCGACTCCGGCGATCGCGGAGAGGGGATTCACTCTCCCTTCGAACGGTCGTGTCGTTATTGAGCGCGAAGCAGGGCTCACTCCGGCAAGGCTGCGTGGGATTGCGGAAGCTACGGGCGATTTGCTCGTGTTCGTCGACGACGACAACGTGCTCGCGCCGGACTATCTCGATCGAGCGGTCGGAGTTTCAGACGAGTTTCCCAAGATCGGCGTGTGGGGCGGGCGATTGCTTCCGGAATTTGAAACCGAGCCTGACGATTGGTTGAAGCCGTATCTCAAGAATCTCGCGCTGATCGATTTCGATCGTGACCGCTGGACGAATCAGCGCGACTTCAGCATCTTTCCGCCGGGTGCGGGAATGTGCGTGCGGCGGAAGATCGCGGAGGACTATGTGTTACGGCTCGCAAGTGATCCGCTCAGGCGAGGTCTCGATAGAATTGGAACTCAGTTGGGATCAGGAGGAGACACGGACCTTGTTATTCAGGCAATCGACACCGGCTGGGGCATCGGTCAGTTCACGCGTCTGTCGCTCACGCACTTGATTCCTCGTGAAAGGCTGACGCTCGATTATCACAAACGACTCGCCGAGGGAATCAGCCGTTCCGCGGGCCAGCTAAGCGCCGCGCATGGGACGACACGGCCCGACATTCTCAGGAATCGATTGCGCGGTTGGATATCAGTGCTCCGGAGCAGGGGCAGAGCGCGCGTGATCACCGCCGCCGCCACGCGCGGATGGCTTCGCGGATTGAAGGTGGGTTGGGAGTTGAGAGCGCGCGAATCGAAATGAATGCGTCGTCCGAGGTTTCCGTCGTCATTCCGGCATACAACGCTGCGCGTTTCCTGCGTGAGACGCTCGAAAGCGTGATCGCGCAGCAGAACGTGGAGACCGAGATTGTGGTCGTCGACGACGGCTCTGTGGATGACACGCTCGACATCGCCCGCAGTTTCAATGGCCGGGTGCGGGTCGTTGAAGGCGCTCACAAAGGAGCTCAGGCGGCGAGAAATGTCGGACTCGCTCTATCGACTGCGCCGTTTGTGAAGTTTCTCGATGCAGACGATGTGCTGCTGCCTGGTTCGCTTTCCCGGCAGCTTGCGGCGGCGAAAACTTTGGATGTTCGTTCGATCCCGTATGGCCCTGCGCGGACGATGGACGAGTCGGGGCAAATCGGGAATGTCCTGGCTCACACGCCTCCGGACGCCGGCCTGCATCCTGTGGCGCACATGTTGTTCTACAGTCCGCTCACGTCATGCCCGCTCCACCGAAGGACGCTTCTGAACGAGGTAGGTGGCATGGATGAGACACTGCCGCGAGAGCATGAGAACGATCTTCACATCAGGCTCTGCCTTGCAGGCGTGCGGTTCGCATACGATGCCGAACCGGTCTACGCCTACCGGCGGCATGCAAACCACAATGGTCTCATGGCGGGAGGGATGACGCGTTTCGGAACGACTTGGATGCTCGACTACCTTCGTCTGCAGGAGATGAGGATCGCCAGTCACTTCGAAGGACGAGTCCCCTCCGATGTGCTCCTTCATCTCGCGTGGTTCTACTGGAAGTCCGGAAGGGCCGTGTTGCGCGAGGGCCACGAAAGCGATGCGTGGAAATTCTTTGAGGAGGCGCGCCGGGTGTTTCCAGCAAACCCGGTCTGCGGGCGTGGAGTTTATCGCATGCTCAGCAGTTTTGCCGGACCGGTCCGCGCGGAGCGCTGGCTGAATCGCGCCCGCGCGCGGCAAAAGGGTGTCGGGAGCTCCGCGTGAACTTCGACATCGACAAATTCGTCGCGGCTAACCGGGCAACGCTCCCGGAAGGAAGCGTCTCGGACGAGGCTCTCCGTTTCATACACGATATCGGCGGGCGAACTCCTTTCGCGTGCAGCATGGAGACCGGGACCGGAAGGACCACCATCGTGCTTTCTCATGTGAGCGCGAGGCATATCACGTTCGCGCTCGAGGAGTCGCCGAACCTGCAATCGCTGGCACGTGAGTGGATGAGGCGGGAGTCGGTCGAGTGGGTGCTCGGGCCGACCCAGCGAACACTTCCTGCCCACCGCTTCGACTCGCCCCTCGACCTTGTGCTGATCGACGGTCCGCACGCCTACCCGTTTCCGGAACTCGAGTATTACTTCACGTATCCGCATCTCCGGCCGGACGCGTGGCTCGTTGTCGACGACATCCAGATCCCCACGATCCGCCGGCTCTACCTGTTTCTCCGCGAGGAACCGATGTTCCGCTGGGAGCAGAACATTGGAAACACGGCGTTCTTTCGCCGCACGTCCGCGCCGACGTTCGACCCATACGCGGACAACTGGTGGGACCAAAAATACAACCTGAACCACATCCACGAATTGAAGCCCTGGGACGTGAAGCTGAAAATCTGGTTCAAGGGACTCCTCGGGCGATGAATGGCACGTCTCGATGGATCAAGAATGCCGGGCGCACGATCCTCGGTGAGCGACGCTATGTGGCGTTCGCACGTCTGCTCCGCCCAAGGCAGGAAGCACACGCCTATGGAGGCCGGAACATTTGTGGAGACGTAGAGGAGGGGGGGCGGATCATGTGTAGCGTCATTGGCGCGGCTCCCTCTGCAGCGATCGGCAAGATCGGCGCTTCCGAGTTGAGGACATGCCGGGAGGTCGAAGCACTCAAATGTGGGAAGCGTGCCGCGCTGCCAGATGCGATCTTCCACGAGTTGCACCTTCACTCGGGAGTGTTTCCACCGACACAGGAAACATGGATTCGCTTCGTGGACACCTACGTCGCGGCGGCCGCGGAAATCGATGTGCTCGGAGTTTGGTTTCTCGACGGAGAGCGCGAGTTCGTGGAGCGGCACGTGCTGAGTGCGAAGCTCATCCGGCTCATTCCCCTCGAGCCTTACGCGGCGGGGGGCACTCCGTGGAGTTCTCACCTTGCGGGAAAGCGGGTCGTGGTCGTGAGTCCGTTCGCGCGCTCGATCGAGTGCCAATACGCGCGGCGCTCCGAAGTCTGGCGCGCGAGGCCCGAGGTGCTGCCGGACTTTCAGCTTCGAACCGTGCGTGCGCCGCTCTCCGACTATCTGGAGAAGTCGCCCTATCGGGATTGGTTCGCCGCGCTCGACGCTCTGAAGCGCGAACTCGCGGCTGAGCCGTTCGACGTCGCGATCATCGGCGCGGGAGCATTCTCGATCCCGCTCGCCGTCGAGGCAAAGCGGCTCGGAGGAATCGGCATTCACCTTGGCGGTGCAACCCAGCTTCTTTTTGGAATTCTCGGCGGGCGCTGGGAGGACTCGGACTACCTTCGATCCTTTGTGAACGAGTCGTGGGTGCGTCCGACCGGCGATGAACGTCCTCAAGGATTTCGCAAGATGGAAGGTGGCAGTTATTGGTGAAAGCCACAGGGCGCCATTGCGCTTGTTGCTCGATGTTTCGCCTGCCGCGGCTCCAGCCGCGTCGCGGACTGGTCTCGCGCGCGTTGCGCTCGAACTGGGAGAAGCGCTCGCGCGACGGGACGATGTCAGCGTCGAGGCTTGCGCGTGGGGATGGGTGCAGGCGACATTCGATCTCCCCGGGGTCCTTGCTGAGCGAAACCTCCTCCGAGCGGCATCGGTGGCGACAACAAATCTTGAACGTGCGTTCTCGACGGCTTGGCGGGCTGGGTCCCAATCCGGAGGGCGCGTGCCACGGTGGCTCGTCAGCCTGGGGCAGGCGCTCAACCAGGTGCGGAATCCGGTGCGAGGGCTCAACCCTTCCAGTTACGACATCGTTCACTCCACTTACGCGAGATTCCCGCGCAGCGTGCGCCAATGGAGAAAGCCGCTCGTGACCACTCTGCACGATCTTTCACCCTTGGCGCTCCCGACGACACTCGTCCCTACAGAGCAGGCGGCTATCACGAGAAGGATTGTGGACGGCATACGGCCGAGCGATTGGGTTGCTTGTGTATCGGATCACACGCGCCGCGACTTGCTCCACCGGCACCGGTCGCGGTCAGCGGAACGTGTCGTGGTGATTCCCAACGGAGTGAATCTCCAACGCTTCCGACTCTCGCCGAGCCGCCGGCGCGACGGTGATGCACATTTGCCGGAGGGTGTTACAACCGAGCCATTCGTGCTTACTTTGAGCTCCCTCGCTCCGCACAAAAACCTTCGACTGCTCGTCGAAGCGTGGCCGCGCGTGCGGCTTCGTCATTCAAACGCCAAACTGGTGGTCGCCGGCGGGAAGACAGCGAGCCCGTCAGATCTCGCCGCGGCGATTGGTCGCAGAGCTGAGCTTCCCGATGGAATCCACTTCACTGGCTTCGTTTCCGACGAGGCGTTGCCGATGCTCTTGTCGAGATGCGAGGCATTTCTATTTCCGTCGCTTTACGAGGGCTTCGGGTTGCCGGTCCTCGAGGCGATGGCGTGTGGTGCGCCGGTCATTGCATCGAACCGGACCTCGATACCTGAAGTGCTTGGAGGCGCTGGCGTGCTGCTCGATGCCGAGGACGAAAATGCCTGGGTTGATGCGATCTGCGCCGTGTTCGACCGTGCGCCGCGCAGGGAACCGGATCAAGGCGCTCTGACGCGCGCCTCGGAGTTTTCATGGGACAGGGTGGCCGAACAATACGTCGCGCTTTACCGGCGCGCCGTGGAAAGTTGAATTGAAGATCGCCGCCTTCGTTCACCCCGCTCGCTGCACGCACCCGTTGGGTGGAGTTGGGCGGCACGCCGTGGGAATACTAAATGCGCTTGGTGCACGAGCCGACGTCAGCGTGGAACTTCTCGTCTCAAAGCAATGGGTCGGTGCGAATGGCCGGCTCGGAGCGGACAGCGCGCTTCCTGAACTTCCGATCCGCACCTTGCCGTCGCCCGAGAGTCTCGTCGAGCGCTGCTGGAAGACCTTCGGCCATCCGCGCATCGATCGTTGGGCAAAGGGAGTCGACTGGGTCTACTCGCCGATGGAAACGCACCTGCCGGCCCGGCGCGTGCCGGTTGCAGTCACGATTCACGACGTGCAGGCATTCGAAACCGACCTCCCGTGGTCGAACACTCCACATCACCGCCGATGGCGTGCGAAGTGGAGCGTGTGGATTCACAGGGCACTCCGCGACTGCCGGGTCGTGTTTACTGTGTCGGAATTCTCGAAGGGCCGGATCGTCAAACTCCTTGGCGCGAAACCCGAAATGATCGTCGTTGTCGGCAACGGAGTCGGGTCCGAGTTCTTCGCGATCGAGCGCCGCCCGTCGGCGATCGGTGTTCCTTACGCGGTGGTCGTTGGCGGTCTGCGGTGGAAGAAAGGCGGCGCGGAGGTGATAGCGGTGGCCAGGGAGCTTCAGTCGTGTAGCGCAGGCCTAAGAATCATCGTCGCCGGCCCCAACGACCCGGAGCTTGTCGAGCGTGCGCGTGAAATTGCGGGCCTCGAAGTGCGTGGTGCAGTTGAGGAGTTGGAACTTCAACGCCTCCTCGGTGGCGCGTCATCGCTCTTGTTCCTGAGCCCTTACGAAGGGTTTGGCCTCCCGGTGATCGAGGCGATGGCGGCGGGAGTGCCGGTAGTCGCGGCGAACCGCGCCTCGCTCCCGGAGGCGGTCGGCGAGGCGGGCA
>DATKCJ010000046.1:0-4270 GCA_035513275.1 Opitutaceae bacterium | reverse complement strand
CGAGCTACGCCGACCTCGTTCCGGTCGTGCCCGGATTCCGGACGCTGAGAGTCTATCAAACCCGCGAGGTGCTGCGCGGCGACGGACACGTGATTCGAATCCTGATCTACTTCGCCTTGCGGGATCGCGGGCGGGTTGTAGAACTCCAGCACATCGAGGCCGTTGAGGCGAACATGACCGGCAAAGAAGGCCATTAAGGATCACATCTATCAGTGCGAGGCCTTCTTGAATCGTTCGAAGGGATTGGATGGGCCCGGCTCACCCCAGGAAAATCAGCGGCACGTGCAGCGCCGCCCAGATACCAAAGCGGGTAAGCGTCTCGCGGCGGACTCCGACGGCGAGCGCCGAAAAGTAGACTCCCTTGGCCATCGTGTTGGTCATCATCGCGACGAGGACGGCGGCGAGCAGTGTGGGTGTGACGACTGCGCCATTCACGAGCGAGAGCACGACCGGCGTGATGTCCGAGAGGCCGATGAGCGCGCTGAGCACGAGCAAGCCGGAGTCGCCGAAATGTGTGCGCACGAGCGCGGTGACGACCGTGAAGACAACGAACAATGCCGCGAACACCAGAGCGGGGAGCACCTCGAACGGGTTCTGCATCGAGGTGACGCTCCCGCCCGCATCGTCCTTGCGCGGGCGCACGAGCCAGGCGATCACGAGGCCCGCCGCGCACAAGAGCGCGAGACGCCACCAGAGCGCGAGCGCGAACTCCGGAGAAATCAGCGCGATCAGTGCGAGCAGCCGCAAGTACATGACGCTGCTTGCGAGCACCACGGCCTGCAGCGCGTGCTGCGCCTGCGCGGGGTTCTTCTGCGCGATCCGGCCGGCGGCGACGCTGAGGGCGGTGCTCGAAACGATGCCGCCCGCCACGCCGCTCAGCCACCAGCCCGAAGTCTGGCCGAAGCGGCGGATGAGGAAGTAGCCGGCAAACCCGACCGACGACACGAGCACGACGATCATCCAGAGCTTCGACGGGTTGAGCCCGAACTGCGTGAACGCGCGGTCCGGCAGGAGCGGCAGGATGAGCGCCGTCACGATCAGGAATTTCAGCACCGCGAGAAACTCACTGTTGTCGAGCGTCTGCACGAAGTGCTCGAAGCGGGCCTTCTCCGAAAGCAGCAGCGTACCGATAATGCCGAGCGAGAGCGGAAGCCACGGCTCTGCGGTCAGCGAAAGCGCCCCGATCAGGTACGCGAGAAGCACCATCGCCTCGGTCGTCCATCCCAAGCGGCCCTCGTTGAGCTTCGCGAAATAGGCGGAGACTCCCAGCGCGGCGAAAGCGAGCAACCCGACCGGCACCGCAAACGCAACGCCCGCCTGTTGCAGCCACGCGCAGCCGAAGCCCGAGAGCGAGACGAGCGTGAACGTGCGCAGGCCCGCTGTGCTTCGCCCGGGCTTCGTGCTGGCCGAGCGCTCACGCTCGATGCCGATCAGAAACCCGAGCGCGAGCGCCATCAAGAACCGGAGCTGAAGGGACCATTCGACTTCGTTCATTTCGGGGCCTGTGTGTCCGGCGGGGCGCCGCCGGGGCAGGCCCATTCTTCCCAACGCCACGCGCAGCGCAAGTGCCGTGAAGGCCGGGGAAACGCCATTCCACGGACTCCTGTCAGCGCACAGCACTGATTAAGGAGTTTGTCGGGCGGGCGGATCCGCCGTGGCGGCGATTACCCGATGTTTCCGAGGGCGTCCGCCACAAGTCCGACAAACTCCTACCGCTTCTTCGACTTGCGCGGTGGGCGCGCCACGACGGCGCCCTTGGGCATCTTGGTGCCGGGGCCGAACACCGCCGGCAGCGGCGGCGCGCGAAACTTCGACGGGACCGTGCGCCGGATCAACTGCAGCATCTGGAAACGCTCGCTGCTCGTTTCACGGCGCGCGGGAAACGGAACTTCCTGCACTGTTGAGAAGAGAGTGAACATCGCGGCTTGATCCATCGTCGGTTGGGGCTGGCGCCTTTGCAGTTTGTGTCGGTGAACCGTGGTAGAACCCCAGGCCCTGAAAAACAAGCGGCGTTTCCAGAGACGCGGATTTGTCACCACGATTTCGCGTCCTTTGACAGCATTTTCGCGCCGGTGTGCCCGCGGCGTTGCGCAATTGCAACTTTCTCGCGAGTCCGTGTGTTATCGAGGCATGAGCAAATCTGCACGCATCGCACTTCTCATCACCCTGATGATCCTGGCCGTGCTTTTTGCGCCGCTCTACATGGGCCACCTGCTCGGCGGGATCACGGCCGCATTCATCGCGATCGGTGTCGTGGCCTTCCTTCTGGTCGGCGCGGCCGGGGCGATCGTGCTCACCGCAGCCGGGATTTTGACAGCCTTCATCGCAGTCTGCGTGATCATGCTCGTGGCGCTCTCGCCGGTTTTGGTGCCGGTGGCGCTCCTTGCGGGATTCATCTGGCTGATTGTGAAGATGGCGTCGCGCCGCCCCGCCCCGCCGGCCGCCCCCCCGCCCCCGGCGGCTCCCGAGCCGGTCGCGTGAATCGCCGCCGCCGGCAATAATGGTTTTGACGCCCTACCGGCACAGAATGCCGGTTCAGGAGTTTGTCGGACAGGCATCTCCACCCGGGCGGAAAGGCGGTGAAATTCTAGTTCGTCGTGCTTCGCGAGTCCGACAAACTCCTTTCGGATGAAGTGGAAACAGCTTTGCGAGATCGCCGACACCACCGTGCGCGCCGCGCGGAAGCGCCTGCCCGCGGAGGTGTGCCCGGCGGCCGACGGCCTGCCGGTGACCGTTGAGCCATGGCCGAGCGAAGCGATGCTTGAGGACGAGGGGGTCGAGTCCGATATCCTCGGGCTGTTCGTGGGACCGGATCACGGCACCGATGCGACAGCGACAATGCCGCCCCAGATACTGCTGTTCCTCGAAAATCTCTGGGACTACGCCGAGGGCGACGAGGCGGTGTTCCGCGAGGAGGTCCGAATCACCTACCTGCACGAGCTCGGTCACTATCTCGGCTGGGACGAGGACGAACTCACCCGGCGCGGCCTGGATTGAACATCCCGGCCCTCCACTGGCAGCGGACGTGTCGGCTGGAACCTCCAGGTCCTCCAAAGCCTTGGCGAAGGTCGACGCAATCCATCTGGATGGATCGCCATCCGGCATCGCCGGACTTCGCCCACCTCGCAACATCACCCGCCGGGGCTTGCGCGTGCGCGGGTTTTACGGTAACGCCTATTCACCGTCAAATTCCGTGGAACACACGTCCCCCGGCCGATGACCCACCTCTCATGAAATCAATTTTACGCATTCTGGCCGTCGCCTTGATCGCCGCCCTGGCGACGCCGTCCTTCGCGGAGACGAAGCGGGAGAACCTCGTTGTCCAGGTCGAAAGCTGCGAGGCTATCCTTCAGGAGTTCATGGCGAGCCCGAAGACGGCCATCCCGGCTTCCGTGCTCCGAGAGGCCAAGGGCATCGTCATCGTAAACCAGTTCCAGGTTGGGTTCGTCTTCGGCGGCAAGGGCGGCTACGGCGTCGTCATGGCTCGCAAGCCCGACGGCCGCTGGAGCGTGCCGGCGTTTCTCGACACCGGCGAGGCGAGCTTCGGCCTGCAACTGGGCGGCCGCGCGCTGAACACGATTTACATCCTCAACGACGAGGCTGGCGTCCGCCTGCTCTACAAGCCGAAGTTCAACTTCGGCGTTAACGCCAATGCCGTTGCCGGCCCGCGCGTGGCCGAGGTGCAGGAGGCCACGCAGATCATCAAGGCGCCCATCTACGTTTACCAAAAGAGCAGCGGCCTCTACGCCGGCGCGAAGGTGAAGAGCGGCTGGCTAGCGCCCCACAACAGCGCAAACTCACTCTTCTACAACACGACCTACACGATGCCCGAGATCCTGTTCAGCGACTGGATCGCACCGCAGCCTGATGTCGTGCCATTGATGAACCTGGTCACGAAGCTCACGCAGTAGCGCGGGACGCAAATTCGCCACTCACCTTCCAGCGCGCGGCCACGGCCGCGCGTTTTCTGTTTGTTTGCGCCAGGCATGCGAGAGGGCGCCCGCGCCCGGAGGTCGCGGACTACCTTGCGGAGGAAACTTGCGGGTAGCCCGGGCTCTCCGAGCACGGGTGGTTCCATATCCGCGCTCTGACTATCCTCACCCCCTCAACCACACCTCGCCGCACGCGTGGATGACACCGGGCGACTCGATCGTGAACCGGCATCCGCCATCGACATCCTCGAGCCGGCCCGAGATCGAGCGCACGTCGCGCCCGATCTCGCGCTGGAAACTCAGCGCGAGCCGCGACACCTCGCGCTGTTCGCCGCGGT
>DATKCJ010000045.1:0-8466 GCA_035513275.1 Opitutaceae bacterium | reverse complement strand
GCACCGAAAGCGAGCCGCCCATTTCGCGGGCCGCCAGTGCGCCGCTGTGCAGGCCGAAGCCGTGGCCGTCGTGGCGCGTGGTGAAACCGTGCGAGAAGATGCGCGTGAGATTGTCCGCCGGGATGCCGACGCCGTTGTCGGAGATGGAGATTCGGACGCGATTGTCGCCGACGAGCCGCAGGCTCACCTTTATCTGACCGCCCGTGCGCTGCGCGTCGTCGATGGCGTGCTTGGCGTTCGTGACGAGGTTCACGAGGATCTGCACCACCTTGTGCTTGTCCAGGATCATGGGGGGCAGATCGGCGTAGTCGCGGATGATCTCGATGCCCATGCGCGCGATGCTGGCGGAGTGCATCTGGACGACGTCGCGCAGGAGGTCGACGAGGCGGACCTTCTCGAGGACGCCGGAGACGGTCGCGAAGTTCTGCTGCATCGCGACGATGCTCTTGATGTGCTCGACGTTTCTCGAGAGGTGCTCCTGCTCGGCGTTGAGCGTGGCGTGCTCCTTCCCGAGCTGATCGGCGAGCTGCATGACGACCTTTGGAAGCATGCGTCCCTTCGGGTTCTTGGTCAGAAATTCATCGATATCGCCGTCGTGGTCGCGCATCAGCGCGGCGACGCGGGAGAGAGTCGACACCTCCGAGGCGCGCAGCGTCTCGCGCAGTATCCCGGCCGAGACGTTAACGCTGTTCAAGACGTTGCCGACGTTGTGGAGCACACCGGTGGCGACCTCCGCCATGCCGGCCTGGCGCGAGGCCTTGAGCAACTGCTCGTGGACCTTCTTGAGCTCCTCCTCGGCGACCTTGATCGGCGTAATGTTCTTGGAGATGCCGTAGGTGCCGATGATGCGGCCATCGCCGTTCCGCCACGGCATCTTCGAAACCAGATACCAACAGGGTTCTCCTGAGGGGAGCGTGATGGACTCGATTTTTCCCTTCATCGGCTCGCCGGTGCGGATGATCTCCGACTCCTCGCGAAACATTTGCGAGGCTTCGCCTTCGACGAACACGTCGAGATCAGTCTTCCCGATAATCCACGGGAACAGGGTATCGATGTCCTTGAGATGTGGCGGGAATTCCCGCGCACCGTCCGGCACGCTGCCGTTGCAGTGAGCCTCCCTCAGGATGCGGAGTGTCTCCTCGAGTTTCGAGCGGCTCACGCGCACGAAGCGGGACTCGAGGTCCTTGAAATAGAGCAGGTCGGGGACGGTGTTCATGAGCACCTGGAGCAGGTCCCTCTCGTAGGCGATCTCGGCCTCGATGCGCTTGCGCTCGGTGATGTCGCGCACGGACCAGACGCGCCCGGTGCTGATGCCATCGGACTGCTGCGGCCGGGAGTAGAGCTCGATGATCCGTCCGTCTTTGAACTCGAGGACCGTGGATTGCTCGGCAGTTGGATCCCTGTGGATCCGGATCGTGTGGCGGAGGAAAGCTGAAGGATCCTTGAGCTGCCTGGCGACGAATCCGAGGACGGTGTGATTGTTGCCAGACATAAGGAAGTCGGGCTCGACACCCCAGATCTTGGCGAAGCGCTGGTTGAAGTGCTTCACGCGGCCGTCGCTACCAATGACCATGATGCCGTCGATGGTGCTCTCCAGGGTGGCATTGAGGACGGAGTGGGAGCGGGCCAGTGCTGTTTCGGCCTCTGTGCGCTCGCGGACCTCATGCACAAGCGCGGCCGTGCGGTCCTCGACGCGGCGCTCGAGATCGTCGCGCGCCGCTTGAAGCTGATTGTCGCGCACCTGGATCTGGGAGAGCATCTTGTTGAAGCCGTCGACAAGGTGGCCGACCTCGTCGTCGCCCTGCTTGACGGCCCGCCGGGAGAAATCCTGCCCGACCGCAATCGAGTCGGCCGTGGCGGCCAGGGATCTGATCGGGTCGGAAATGAATCGGTGCAGCCGCGAGGCAAGCGCCAGTGCCACGAGCGAGCAGCCGACCAGCAGAATGCCCACGATCATCAAGTAGCGCCACGCACGCTCGCGGAGTTCCCGGAGCTCCGCGCCGATATAGACGACGCCGATGATCTCGCCGGCGAGATCGATCTCCTTGAACGTATCAAGTCGCGTGTCGCTGAAGCGCTGGCCAAGGGACAATCCGGCTGGATACTCGAATTTTCCTTCCTGATCCTCCCGTTGATAGGAGGCCAGGAGTTCGCCCGCCTTGTCGTAAACCGCCGCGGCGAGAATGCGGTGATCATTCCTGAGGGTGTTCAGCGTCTGCTCCATCGAGGACGCGTCGCCAAATGCGAGCCCGCTCGCGACGTTCTCCTCGAAGATGTCTGTGATGGTCGCGAGATCACGGGCCATCGACTTGCGGAAATTGTTGTGTTCGTGGATGGCGAACGCCGCGCACGCGATCAGCAGCGCCACCCCGCTGGTCGCCACCGTGATGGCGATCAGCTTGCGACCGATGGAAAGATTTCGAAGGAAGCGCATCGACAGGGCGGGTCAGTTCTTTCGGCGGACCACCTTGGCCAGCTTCAACAACTGCGCGCTGATCCTCAGTCCGGCCCGCTCGCCGGCGGCCTGGTTGATCTCGAAGCGGACCTTGTCCCCTTCGATGGTGAAATTGATGATGCCTCCGCGCGCGGCAAATTCCGGGGACTCGCCGACTGTCAACACACCGGCCTCTCGGGAAACGGCGATCAACTCACCCAGTCGCGCTTCGCTGGTCGCATCGACGAACACCACGTGGGCCGACCGGGCCTCCTCGGCGTTGGTGAGCAGCATGACCGTGATTGGGCGGCCATTCACCGTCCGGCCCGTGACGACTGCCGCCAGCTCATCGCCGAACGGATTCGCTCCGAACACGCCGATGACGATGGGGCTGGCCTCGTCCGCGAAACGACCCGGCGACCACTCGACAAACTTGGTGAAGTTATACAGGAACGCCGCCTTGAGTTGATCCTCCTTCGCCACATCCGCGTGAAGCGGCATCACGCCGAATGCGAGCAGCACCAGCCAGCACGACCAACTGGCCAGCAACGAACGGTGACCCGGCCCTTTGGAGGGAGGTCGAATCCGGAGGTGCTCGTCGGGTAGCGAATTCACGGGATCAGAAGCGCAGAGTGACCTTGCCGAAGAACCCGCGCGGAACCTCGGCGGTCGGCGCGCCGAGGACGCTCGCTTGCTCGGGATGGCGATCGTCCAGGAGATTCCGGCCCACAAGGGACAGCTCCAGATTCGCGGTGGGTCGCCACGACAGGCGGACATCGGCAGTGGCGTAGGCTGGGACCGCCACGACGTTGTCCACGTAGCGGAGTTGTGTATCCAGGCTGAAGTGCCGGGCAAAGTCATACGAGGAACGCAGCACCAGTTGATGCGTGGGAGCGTTCGACTCGAAACCCTCGGCTTCGTCGACGGGTTCTCCGTGCAGTCTCATCAGCAACAGCGAGTAGCTTGCGGACAATCGCCACGCGTCCGTCGCCGCGAACGTCAGCACTGCTTCACTGCCGTAAGATTCACCGCGGAGCGTGTTCAAAGACTCGATGGTCATGACGCCCACAGGCACACCCGGGATGAAACCGGTGGGTTGGTGACCCATGAGTTGTGTGTAGCGATTGTAGAACGCAGCCACGTCCACGCTGACGCGATGGCTTGGCTGGACTCTGTATCCGAGTTCATAGGCCCACACCTCTTCGGATTTGAAATCCAGATTGCCGACAAGGGTCGGCACATAGACTCCACCGCCGGGACCGATAAACGGGGCGCCCCAAGCGAAACTGAAGGCCTCTTCGCCTTCCGAAACGCTCGGCGTGCGCACGGCGCGGGAAACTGCGGCCCAGAGCGTCTGGTTGATCGCTGGCTTGAAGACGAACCTGGCGCTGGGCTGCACCTCGATGCCTGTGAAATCGTTATGCTCGACCTTTGTGCCCGCGGTGAATGTGAGCTTGTCCGGAATGATCTTGAATTCGTCCTGAACGAACGCGCTGAAGAGATGCAACGACAGGTCGGAATCGAGGATGGTGATCGCCGGGCTGTTCGATCTCTCCAGATGCGCACCGGTGAACCGGTATCCCACTCCCCAGATGACGTCGTTTCGCTCGCCAATCCCAAGAGTGTGTTGGAACGACAAGTCGGCGGATTCCACCGAGGCTTCGGCCTGGAGATCGTCGCGAGCTGAGTGATCGAAGAAAGCCTGCACCTCGTAACCCGACCGATCCGAGATGCGCTTTGTCCAGCGTCCCAGTGTGTTGAAGCCGCGCAAATCGCGAGTGCGGTCGACCAGATCGCCAGCGTATGCGTCGCCCTGCCAGGTTAAGTGGCCGTCGGCACTCGTATAATGATCGAGGCGGAAGCCGCCCTTCTTCATGTCCCAGCCGTCGTTAACCGGCTGGCCGTTCGCCTGAGTGAAACCATCGTTCAACTGGTAGCTTCCGTAGACTCGAAACCAGGTATCGTTGCCGATCTTGCCGCCGTAGCGCACGCCACCCAGCGCCTCTTGAACGTCGCCGCCGCCGCCATAAATGAGACCGCCCTGTGTATCCCGGGCGCTCTTGCTCAGGATGCTGATCACGCCGTTCACCGCATTTGCGCCCCAGACCGTTGCGCCGGGACCACGGATCACTTCGATCCGGTCCACGTCTTCGAACATCACTTGCTGGGCGTCCCAATAGACCCCGGAAAACAACGGCGAGTAGACGGTGCGACCGTCGATCATCACCAGCATCTTGTTTGCGAATGGGGAACTGAATCCGCGTGCGGAGATCGCCCAGTCGCTCGAGCCGATCGCAGCCACCTGCAAGCCGGGCACGAGGCGCAGCGCATCGGCCACGGTCGTGGCGCCGGAGCGGCGCAGGTCGTCGTTGTTCAGCACAAAAATAGCCGCGGCGGCGTCCCCGAGCCGTTGCTCCTGCTTCGAAACCGACGTGACGGACTCGTTCATCAGCTCCTCGATGCTCAGGTCGGCGAAGTTCCTTTCCGGTACAGTACGGCCGGTTGCGGACAACGCCGCAGCGAGTGCCACGGCGAGCGCGAGCCACATGCGGCTCTTCCTCCGGTTCGTGGCGGACGGTTGGTTGTGGCGCGGCAGACGGGTGATCAGATCATTCAATGGGTTGGTGTTGTTTAGAACCGGAACGTCGCCTTGATGCGCAGCGAGCGGCCTGGTTGTGGAATCGTGTCCTGCGTGTGATCCTCGGCGCCGGGGTAGCCGTAGTCTTCGTCGAAGAGGTTGTATACGCTCGCGGAGAGCTCGAGGCCCGGGGTGAGTTCGCGGCTGATGAACGTGAGGTTCGTGAGGATGAATGAGCCGGACTTCGCGCCGTCGAGCGTCACGAGCGAGCTGTGTGACTGCACCTCGAGACCGACCCGGAGTCGCTCGCCAGCGAGCGGCGCAGAAATGTTGAAGCGGCCGAGCTGCCTCGGGGAGCTGGTCAGCTCGTCGCCAGTGGTGGCATCCTCCGTGCGCTGGACTGCGAAGCTCGCGCGCGCCTGGATTCCGGATTGGAATTTCCCGGCGAGCTCGACCTCGACGCCGTGCGCCGTGGTCTTGTCGCGATTGTCGAAGAAGAGATCGCCCTCCTCGGTCTCAAACTGGTTGATAAGGTTGTCGACCTCGTAGCGGTAGCCCGAGAGACCGATGCTGAAGTCAGTGCCGAAGTAGTGCTCGACGACCAGCTCGGCGGTGCGAATGCGCTCGGGTTCGAGCTCTCCCTGGAACGGAGTGTAATAGAACTGCTCGTAACTGTTCGGCGCACGGAAGGCCTGCCCATAGAGCGCCTTGATCGTCGTGCGCGCCGTCGGATTGTAGATGAGCCCGAGGCGGGGATTGAGGGTGCCGCCGAACGAATTCGGGTAGTAGTCGTATCTCAGTCCGGCGTTGAGGAGCACCTTCCTGTGAAGCTCGAACTCGCCCTGAGCGTAGAAGCCCATCGTGTGCGAGCTGTGATCGATATCGAGGAAGTATTCCGGCGGAGTGGTGTCGTAGTAAGAGACCTGCTCTTGCCGGAACGCATAGCGGAACTCGCCGCCGACGACGATCGTGTGGCGCTCCCGGAGCTTCGCGGTCAACTGCAGCTCCGTGGAGAACCAGTCGCCGTGCGCCGAATCCTTGTTGATCACGATGTCGGTGGGATCCCCCGGCTCGGCGAAGTCGTAAGGATAGTCGGCCGAGTAACCGTAGTGGTCGACTGCGGCACGCGCGACGAGCCGCAGGTCGGGGCTGAACTCGTGCTCGAACTTCACGTCGACGAAGGCGATCTCGTCGACTGCTTCCTCGCGGCCGTCATTGAAGTAAGTGGCGAACGACGCGGTGGGCACAGCTTTCCTTCGGGTGGAGAAGTAGCCCGAGAACGTGAACGGCCCGTGCCTCACGGTGGCGGAGAACTTCATCGCGCGCTCGCCGTCGGCATCCTCCGCGACGCCGTGGTTGCGTGCGAGCGACTCGCTGCTAATCCGCTCGTCGAACTCGGGGAAGTAGAGGCGCTCCTCGCCTTCGCTCTCGAAGTAGGAGAAGTTGAGCACGAGATCGGTGTTGTTGGAAAACTGACGGCCGTAACCGACGCGCGCCGTGTAGCTTCCAAAGCTGCCGGCTTCGGCGGAGAACTCGCCGCCATTCATCTGCGCCGCGTTGCGAGTCACGATGTTGATCACACCGAAGAACGCGCTGCTGCCGTAGATCGACGAGCTCGGTCCGCGAATCAGCTCGACGCGCTCGACCCAGTCGATGTCGACACTGTTCACGCGGTCGAAGTAAACGGAGTCGTAGACGACGTCGTTCACGCGGTGGCCGTCGATGAGCGTGAGCACGCGGGTGTTGTAGTCGCCCGGGCGCAGGAAGCCGCGCACGCCGGTGTAGTCGTAGTTGCGGTCGTTCGATACGAAGATGCCACGCATCGAGCGAAGCACGTCGCTCAACGTGCGGTGCCCGTAGTTCTGGATGTCCGCCGCAGTAACGATCGACACAGAGGCCGGGGCGCGCGTCACGCGCTGCTCGTATTTCGAAGCGCCGAAGACCTTCTCGATGCGGTAGCCCATGAGCTCCTCGAGCGAGAGATCGGCCAGATCGGAGGCTTGCGTCTCGGCGGGCAGGATCTGCGCGCTCGCTCCGTGCGTCACGACGAGCGGCCATGCGACAGTCAGGAGAACTGCAAGCCGCGCCCTCACTGGCGACCTCCGTTCAGAGAATCGTGGGGTGCCGTCGAGATCCGTCGCCGCTCCAATGCATCGACCCCCGGATGCCCGCGGATATGTGCAGCGAAATACACGAGCATGACGGCGAAGACGCCGGCAAGCTCGGTGAACCCCAGCGGGGAGCGGACACCGTGCGCAAATAGAGTCATGGTAGTTGGTATTGAACACTCTATCGGCCCATTGCCCGTAGGCCTGAAAGGTAGATGCGGAATGAGCGACGACACGGGCCCTGTGCGCAAACCAGATCTAACGCCGCAGGCCAACGAGTTACACCAGCGTCCTCTTGTGAACTGGCCGATTGATCTGGGAGATAGGGTGCGACGCCGGAAGGATCCCTCAAAACCGGGCGGGCCGGCCGGATCGTCAGCTTTGATACAAGCACAGCCGCAGTGGCGTGCTCCCGCCCCGGCGGGAGCGCACGCAACCTTTCGATCCAGTGCGCTTGAGCCGCTCAGTGAAGTCTCACGGCGCCTGACTCTGATCCGGCTGGAGCACTGCAGGACTTGCCGGTGTGTTCAGGACTACGATCACGATCCCGGCGACCACGAGCGCGCTGGCTGCGTAGAAGAGAGGCGCGGGCGATTCGCGAAAGAAGATCCAGCCCATCGCGCCGGCGAAAACGAACTGGCCGACCGTGCACAAGCTCACGAGTTGTCCGCGCAGATGGCGCACTGCGTTGTTGAGCAGCGAGTGCCCCAGGATTGTCGGAACTACTGCGAGCCCGGCGATCATGATCCACTCGCGGCCGCTGCCGGCGTCGAACGAGCCGATCCAAGGGAGCGACACCACGAGGCAGATGATCCCCGCCGTGAAGTAGACGGGCACCACGTAGAGCCACACGGTGGGAAAGTCGCGGTTGCGCCGGCCGAGCGTGATGTAGAGCGCGAACATCAGCATCGATGCGAAGCACACCAGGTTTCCAACGCCCGTCAGGCCCGATCCGGCAATCGCATCGCGCAGCGTGAGCACGAGCACCCCGGAGATCGCGAGCGCGGTGCCGGCGATCTCGAGCCGGTTGATTCGCTCGCCCGTCACGTAGAAGAGAAGGAATGGCACCGCCACCGGCACCATATTGACGATCAAAGATGCCTGCGCCGATCCGGTCATGCGCGCGCCCGCCGTCCAGGAAAGGAAATGCGCCGCGAGCACCGCGGCCGGAAGCAGCGTGCGCCGCAGGTGTTCCGCGGTGAACAGTTCGCGGTGCCGCGCGCGATCGCGCAGGAAGATCGGTGTGAGCAGGACGCAAGCGATCAACAACCGCAGTGCCGCGACGACAAACGGGTGCGTCGTGCCCGCCTTGATCCAAATGACCGAGGTCGACATCGCGAGGATGC
>DATKCJ010000044.1:0-17259 GCA_035513275.1 Opitutaceae bacterium | reverse complement strand
CCGGGTTCGGTGCCGGGAATGTATGGCGGTGGGGGCGTCGCGGAGCCGTCATTCGCGCGCGCCGCCAACATCGCGGCCGCCGCATTGGCGCCGACCACGATGCCCTGGGTCTTCGCTGGACCGTCGGGAATCGCGGCGAGTCCGGTCGCCAGCAACGCATCGAATGCGGACGTGCCGCCGGGAAATTCGTGCACGAGCACATCACGCGCCGCCTGCGCGCCGGCGGCATCGGCGCTGGCTGTGCCGTGTTTTTTGCGCGTCGCATCATCGATCGCGTTGAACATCGCGATATGCGCCATCGCATACACGCGCGTTTCCACAAACGGCGCCAGCGGGACGGGGGACAATGGCGTGACATAGTTGGTCATCGCGGTGTTCCAATCGGTGACGACGTCGGCGAGTGCGCCGCAAGTCGCAACGCTTAGCATAAGAACGCCGGCTGCGGCGGGACGAACGAGAGACGATATCAGGGCGGGAGCATGCATGACTGAGGGTGTTTGAATTGTCCGACTGGATGAAAGGGACGAAGATGCGCGGTCGGACACACGCGCAGGTCGTCTCTGGTCACGGGACCACGTAAATCTCGGCGAGTGCGACCCCGGTTCCGCCATCCGCCCCGCTCACGTGAGCGGTGTAGGCGCCCGGAGGAAGTGTGACGAGCAGGGCAGCGTCCTTGGAGTCGGAAGGAAGGGCAAAGGCACCCACTTGGGCGAAGACAGCGGCGGTGACAGCGGGGGCGTCTTCCCAGTAGTCGTTCTCCATTATCTTCGTGGTTCCGGAGAAGAGTTGGAGCCTGGGGTTTGCGAGCACACCGTCGATCCCGTGGGCGACGAGAGACGGACCAATCGCGCGCACAAGCAGCGTCTTCGAAGTCTCGCCGTCGATCACAAAGCCAACGATAAGAACATCGTCCCCTGTGCCGGCGCGCGCGCGCGCGGAAGAATTGATGAGCTGCGGCGCTTCCGGGTTCTTGGCGTCAACAGGCGTGGCGTCGTAGACCTCCGCAAGCACGACGCCGGTCGTGCTGGCGAATCCTGTGACGACCATGGTGTGAAGACCGGGCGCAAACGAAGGCTGGTAGAGTGCGGCATCCTTCGAAGTCTCCTCGTCGAGTGGGAACGCTCCAACCCGTCCGCTGGCCGCCGCGAGCCCGGGGTCTCCGCCCCAATCGTCGTTCTCATCGATCTTCGTTCCGGCTGAATGGACGGCGAATCTTGGATCCGCTAGAAGGCCGACGACGTTGAATGGAGCGAGTGAAGGCCCCACTGCGCGCAGCAGCACGGGCGTGCCAGTGTTCGCGGATGATCCCCCCAGAACGAATCCCAGGTTGAGTGTCTGCGCGCCGGTGCCGGCGGGAGCGCGGGTTGAGAGGTTGATCAGCCGGCTCGCGTTTGCGGAGGAGGAGAGCGCGAGTGTGATGGAATCGCTCACGACGGTGCCGAAGGAATTCGTCACCGAGGCTGCGTAGTTGCCGGCGTGAACTTCAGTGGCGCCTGAGATGACCAATGCAAAATTCGTGGCTCCGGGAATGACCGCACCGTCCTTGGTCCATTGAAACGTCGGGCCGGGCGTGGCGCTCGCTTGGACGGAGAGCACGACTGTGCTGCCATACACTACGGTCTGCGATTGCGATGGGACTATGACTGTGGGCACCGTGCCGACGTCGCGGTAGCCGAGCGCGACCGAGTAAGCGTCGTGCGCTGCGATGGCGACGACGCTGGTTGCGTTCGCTGGCGATAACGCTGGACCCGTATAGGTCTCCCCCCAGGACACCACCGAGCCATCGGCCTTCAACGCGAGCGCGTGATACAAGCCGGCAGCGATACTGACGACTTTTGTCAGATTCCCGGGCACCACGCCAACTCCAGTATAGCCAGCAGCCCAACCCACGACGGTTCCGTCGCCTTTCAAAGCGATTGAGAAATCTTCGCCAGAGGCGATATCGAGCACGTCAGTCGCGCCGGTCGGCACCATACCGGCAAAAGTGCTGCCCCAACCGACCGCCGTGCCATCAGCTCTCCAGGCAAAGCTGTTGTTTTGGCCCGCAGCGATGCCGACGACGTTGCGCAAGACTGAGGGTGGCGAAGCCTGGCCTTCAGCATCCCAGCCCCAACCCACCACAGTGCCGTCAGCCCTCAGCGCCAGCGCATGGGATTGGCCCGCGGCAATACTGATCACATTAGTCAAGCCGGCGGGCAGTGTGGTTTGTTTGAAACCGTTGTCTCCCCATGCAACTACCGAGCCGTCGGCTTTCAAAGCAAAGGAGCAGTAGTTGCCGGCCGCAATTCCGACAACATTGCTCAAACCGCCGGGCACGGTGGACTCGCCGTATGCGTTGTATCCCCACGCCGCAACTGTGCCGTCAGCCTTCAAGGCTAGCCAGTGACCGGCACCGGCGGCGACTGCGACCACGTCGGTCAAGTCGTCGGGCACTGGGCTCGGAGTCGCACCGTAGTTGCCCGCCGTCAGAACCTGAGCTGGATACACAGCGACGTTGACGAACACCACCGCGCTGGTCGTCGTGCCGCTCGCGTTGGCAACGACGGCCTGATACCAGCCGTTGTCGTGGATGGGCGAGGCGCTCGCGATCGTGCGGGTCCGCGATGTCGCACCGGGAATCGGGCGACCATTGCGTTTCCATTGGTAAGTCGGAGACGGTGTGCCGTTGGCCTCGACGCTCAACGTCAACGTCTGGCCGATCCTCACGACCTGTCGAGGTGCTGAGACCGAAGTGATGACCGGCGCTGTCTGAGCGATCGTGTTGGACACCGCTGCGCACAGGAAAAAGAAGGTGAATCGGAGAGGGGCTCCTTTCATCGGAGACCATGTGTGTCCCATGTGAACGACCCGCTCGACGCCTTGCCGGTGAACGTCTCGTGCCACCCGCGAATGACTCGCCGACCAGCCGGAGAATCTGCGTGCGGTCGGTGAACGTCTCGTTACGCCGGTGAACGTCTCGCGAAACTCGTAGACCTGCGAACTGAAGCGCGGCAGCATCTCCCCGGCCGATATCTCGATGCGCTACTCTTGTCTGCATTCGCTGTTTTTGGGCCTGGCGTTCTGTGCCTCGATCTGTCCGTCGATCGGCGCGGAGCAGGCCGCGGGGGACCCCACGGAGTATACATGGAAGCCGATGGCAGATTGGTATCGACCGGATCTGCGCATCACCAAACTTACCGCGCGAACCGTTGAGCATTCCGAACTGCGCCTTGAGTCGGGGGACGATCCTCGCTGGTCCTCACCCGATTGGGATGACAGCGACTGGGTGGTGATTGAGCGCAATCGAGTGCCATTGAACGAGGGAGTTTTCTGGCTTCGTCTCCGCGTGAGAACGACTGGCCCCGACGAACAGGTTCCGTCCCTCATAAATATCGGTGGTGGAATCTCGGCCTGGGACTGCTACTGGGACGGCGTTTTGATCAGCTCCTCGGGAACTCCGGGAAACAGCCGGCAGACCGAGATTGGAGGCATGAGTTCTGCGCGCGTGGAGTTATCCCCGGAAATGGCGGAGGCAGGGCAGCACGTGGTCGCAATCCGGCTGTCCACCTTCCGAAGCGCCAGAGCGGGCGCGCGGTTTGCACAGCTCTCGTTCTATACACTGCCACTCGAGAAGTTTCGCGCCCTGGATATGAAGTTAAACCTGCTCCCTGCCATGGGTGTGGGAGCCATGCTTACGATTGGCGTCGCGGTCTTCCTCATGTGGTTGCTGGCCGACCGCCGGCTGATCCTCGCGCTGCTGGCAGCACTCTGCCTTGGCTCGGCACTGCTCATCACCGTTGTAACGGTTCCCATCATGTGGGCGTATCCAGTTTCGTGGATGCCTTTCCAAATCGTGGCGCGCATCAGCCTGATCGTGATTGTCTCCAGCTTGCTCCTCGCCGCCGCCGTCGTGCATCTCTATCCTTCGTGGTGGCGTAGCTTGCTGGTTGTCCCCTTGATCGTGCAGACCGCGATCGCGAGTTATTGCCTGCCATTGGGAATCAATGTGCTTTCGCCCGTGTTGTGGCGGGTCGCTTTCATCTCGGCCCTCTTGTTCGTGGGATGGGCGGTTTGGCGGCGACGTGAGGGTTCGAGGCTGATCCTCGTCGGCATTGTGGCGACGTGCGGATTGTTCGAGTGGGATCCAAAGCACTTCGAACACTCGAATTTTGTCTTCGCTTTTTTGCCGACCCTTGTCGGTCTCATCTCGGCGATCGGGTTGCGGCTGCGCAGCGAGCGTCTTCATGCACGCGATACAAAGCTGATGGCGGCGCGACTGGAAATCGAACTGCTCAAAAAGAGCCTGCAGCCACATTTCCTGATGAACACGCTGACCGCGCTCTCGCAGGTTATCGAAGAAAAGCCCGCGGCCGCCGTGCGATTGATTGATGACCTCGCCGTGGGTTTTCGTTCGCTGGCCCGCTTTTCCGGCGAGAAGCAGGTGTCGATTGGCGAGGAACTCGCGCTCTGTCGCGCACATCTCGGGGTGATGAGCGCGCGCACCGACCTCAACTGGAGCCTCGAAGCAGAGGGGATCGATGCGTCGGCGTCCGTGCCGCCGGCTCTCTTTCTCACGTTGATCGAGAACGGCTTTTCGCATCAACGCCCGCGGAAAGACGCCACGACGTTCACGCTGCGGGCCGAGCGGACCAGCGATGGCGTGCGCTACATTTTTCTTTCCCCGGGCACCATCACGGAGGACACGGCTCGCGTCAGCGGGGGCACCGGATTGCGCTACGTATGCGCGCGCCTTGAAGAGAGCTTTCACGACGCATGGAAACTGACGCAGGGCGCCGTTGCCGGCGGTTGGGAAACTGTCATTGAGCTGCGCGAAGCCGCTCGCAGTGGAGCACGCACGTGAGAGTCCTGATCGTCGAGGACGAGACGGTGGTTGCGCGCCGCATCGAGCAGTTTTGCCGCCGCATCATCGGCAACCGCTTGGAATGGCTTCGCGTATCCGAAACGTTCGACGCGGCGCAAGCCGCACTTGCGGAATCGCCGGTCGATGTGCTCCTGCTCGACCTCAATCTCGGGGGGCGCGACGGCATGGCATTGCTGGACTCGAACGTTGCCGGTTCATTTCACACGATCATCGTGTCGGCGAACACGGAGCACGCACTCGTTGCCTTCGAACATGGCGTGATCGATTTCGTAGCGAAGCCCTTCACAGAGCAGCGGCTCGAGGAGGCGTTGCGGCGGGTGACCGAGCCCGGCGGGCGCTCGCCGCATGCCGCGCGATTTCTAGCTGTGCGCAAGCAGGGTCGCATCGAACTCGTGCCGATCGACGACGTGCTCTTCGTGAAGGGAGCGGACGACTGCTCCGAACTGGTGCTTGTGAGTGGCCGGCATGAGCTGCACGACAAGTCATTGGAAAGACTCCAAGCGCTGCTGCCGCCGGTATTCGAGCGCATCCACAAGAGCTACCTCGTGCGGCTGAGCGCCGTGAAGGCGTTGCACGCCCACGAAGGCAGTCGCTACGAAGCCGAATTGAAGAACGGCATCCTGCTCCCCGTAGGCCGCACGCGCTACAAGGAGATTCGGGATGCGCTGCGCTGATAGCGCAACCGAGATTTCCGGGTCCATGCAAAGCATGAGCGCATTCAATAGAGTCCGCGTGACGGTGTTTTGCTTTGCGCTTTCCTGCGGCGTGTTTGCACAAACGCTGCCGCCGCGTCCGGCCGAGCCCGCGGGTCTGCCGGAGGACCAGCCAGTGATCGAACTCTCTCCGTTTGTTATCTCCGCAGACGCCCAGACGGGCTGGATTGCCACGGAGACGCTCGCCGGCACCCGCTTGCGCACGAACTTCAAGGACGTTCCCAACCAAATCGAGACGCTCACAAAGGAATTCTTGGATGATCTCGGCCTGACGAGCGTGGAGCAGTCGCTCATGTATACCGCAAATGTCGAAAACCGCAGCGACTACGTTCAGACCCTCACAGGGCTTGGCCTGCCAAAGCCTGACGACGGAGGGCGCGTGCGCGGGATCAGTCCCGGCACGCTCTCGCGGAATTTCTTCCAAGTCCGTCATCCGGCAGCCACCTACAATCTCGAGCGCGTCACGATCGCGAGCGGCCCCAATGCGATTCTCTTCGGGCTGGGAAGTCCCGCGGGCATACTCGATGCCACGCCTGCAATTGCGCTGATGCGCAACAAGCACGGCTTTACGCTGCGCTACGACTCTGAAGGTTCGAAGTCGGTGACGTTTGACGCCAACAGCGTGATCGTGCCGCAGAAGCTGGCGGTGCGGGTCATGGGTCTCTCGCAACGCGAATTCACCGAGAAGAAGCCCAATCTCGATCGCGACGATCGCCTCTATGGCGCGATCACCTTTACGCCGTATAGGAACACGACCGTCATTCTGCAAGCCGAGCGGGCCAGGCGAAATTGGAATTACGCATTCCGGGTGAACCCGACCGATTTTGTCACTCTGTGGAATCGAGCGAACGAAATCCCAGGGAGCGGCTACACAGAGCCGCGACCCGCGTTCGACAACCAGAGTTTCCTCGGCATCGCGAACAATCGAATCTTTGTGCAGGCCGCCGATGCTCCTGTCCTGATCGCGGACGGTTCAGTGGGGCTCCGGAACTGGCGCAATTCAGTCACGGTCAAAAACCCGTCCTCGCTTCCCGGCGTCGATCCAACCTTTGATGCGTCGGTCAACACCACGATCCTCGATCCGGCCGTGTTTCCGTTCGATGCGAATGTCGTCGGCACGGAGGGCACCACTCGCTCGGGCGCGACTACAACGACCGTGATCATCGAGCAGAAGCTCACGGATACTCTGTTTCTTGAGATCGCCTACAACCACGAGAACGCCTACGAGCAAAACTTCGCCGCGGGCGGCAGTCTCACCAACAACCTCAACGTCGACGCGAACCAGTTCGTGCCGGGCACGACGACTCCGAATCCAAATTTCGGGAAACTCTACGTCCAGGGCCTGGCGTCCACCGAGCCCGCATTCGACCGCCGCGAAGACTGGCGTGCAGCGCTCTCTTACGAGTTGAACCTCGCCGAAAAATTCGATGTGCGCGGCGGGTGGGGACAATGGCTCGGCCACCACCGATTCTCGGGACTCTACACGGGGTCGAAGTCGGACTCGAAGGCTCAGACCGGATTCATTCGCCGCATTCTTGATGACCCGGCGATCGCCGGGCTGACGCTCCAACCGAAAACACGGCAGGGTTGGGCGATTCATAGCACGCGCATGCCACAATTCCGGCACTACTTCGATACGCCCTACGACGCAGCAACGGCGGCCGGACCACTGTCCGGCGACTGGTCGCTCACAGACGCGAACGGAGCACCGTTCACGCTTTATCTGACCGACACGCCCCTGCACGCGGAGGACGGCAAGCGACTCGCCGCGAACCAGACTTCGGCGGGCACACGAGCAACGACATCCGCGCAGATTCTTGCGTGGCAAGGGTTCTTCCTGCCCGACCGCGCCAAGAACGACCGGCTCGTGCTCACCTTCGGCTACCGCAAGGACTCCGCGAAATCCGCCACGCTCGACGCGGGGTCGACCGCTCAGGATTTCTCCGGACTGTATCCGGTCCTGTGGGATACGCAGTTTTCTGACTACGGTCCGACGCAGACAGGCATCAATCGCAACCTCGGCGTGGTCGCGCGTCCCCTGACGTGGTTGAGCGTGTTCTACAATGACTCGACGACATTCGACCTCAACATCGGCCGCTTCGATCCGTTCGGCAACGAGATCCCCGGCGCGAGCGGAAAGGGAAATGACTTCGGGCTGCGTTTCGATCTTTGGCGGGACAAGGTCTCTCTCCGCATCAATCGCTACAAGAATGCGCTCGGCCCGCAGCGCGCCGGGAATCAGATCAACGTATTCCGCGACATCTTCTTCAACCTCGAGGATCGTGTGCGCACGCTCGACCCCCAGGCGCCGACGATTAATGTCGTCGATGGCAACCGGCGCGGATTCCGCGTCGCCGGCCGGGTGAATTACTTCATCATGTCCGACCTCGAGTCCACCGGCTATGAGTTCGAGCTGAATGTGACGCCAGTGCCGAGTTGGAACATCCGCGTGAATGGCGCGATCTCCGAAGCGATCGAAACGAATGTCGGTGGACCGTGGTTTGAGTGGGCGGCGCAGCGTTTGCCCGTCTGGCAGGCGGTTGTCGCGAAAAACGGTGAGGTCGACGCTGCCGGCCAGCCGGTGACGTGGCGAACAGCGCCAGCGAGCGTCACAAACCCCAATGGGCAGACGCTCGAGCAATACTACAACAGCGCGCTGGTCGGCCAGGCGTTCGCTTTCATGCAGGCGGTCGACGGACGCGCGACCGATGGCGCGCGAGGTGCGCGTGCCAACATGATCTCAAACTACAGTTTTAGCCAGGGCCCGTTGAAGGGCTTCAATCTCGGCGGCGCGATTCGCTGGCGCGCGGCGCCGACCATTGGTTACGGCGTTACCACCAATGCGGCGGGTGCCACGGTCCTCGATCTCGACCGATCCTACAAAGGTGAGGAAGAGCTCACTTTCGATGCCTTCGTCGGTTACCGTGGCCGTCTGCAAGCATTCGGCGGTCTCCGCTATCGCGTGCAGCTCAATGTCCGCAATCTTTTCGACGAGGACGAGGCGGTTCCCGTGGCGCGCATCACGACGGGCGCAGTCGCCAAGATTGCTACAGTCGAGCCGCGCGTCTTCATCGCGACGTTTGGAGTGGAGTTTTGAGCTTCAGCTTTTCAGGTGGCACGTCACGCGCATGGAGCAAACGGTCGGCGACCCGGCCCATCGGGAGAACTTCGCGTTACTTCTCCAGACCCGCTGCGATCTTCTCGCGCAGGTGGGTGCGGCGCTGCTTGCTCTCGGCGTTGCGCACGGCCATGCCCCACGCCGCGGGTTCGCCGACGATAAACACGCGCTTCCGACCGCGCGTGATTCCCGTGTAGAGCAGGTTTCGTTGCAGCATCATGAAGTGCGCTTTCAGCAGCGGGATGATGACGACGGGATACTCGGAGCCTTGGCTCTTGTGAATCGTGATGGCGTAGGCGAGGGCGGCGTCACCGAGATCACCGCGCTCGAACGCATGCCGCGTACCGTCGAACTCCGCGACGAGCGAGCCTGCGTCGGGATTCACGGAGACGACCGTGCCGATGTCGCCGTTGAAGAGACCCTTGTCGTAGTTGTTGCGAAGTTGGATGAGCTTGTCGCCCGGCCGCAGCTCGCCTGCCATTGTCCTGATGCTGCGCGAGCAGCCCGCGGTGAGCGAAGTCGAACCGCCTGCGGTGAGCGGAGCCGAACCGTTCAGCGCGGCCTGAAGCTCGCGATTCAAATTCTGCACGCCTGCGACGCCCTTGTGCATCGGCGCGAGAATCTGCACGTCGCCGATCGGGTCGAAGTGCCGCGCCTTCGCGGGCAGAAACTTGGTGCAAATCTCCACAACCTTCGCGACGCAGTCCTCCGGCGAGTTCGCCATCACGAACTGCAAGTCGAGATGCGGCGCGAGCTGCGAGACATCGGCGAACGCGGGAGGCAGTTGCGCGTCGCCCTGGTTGACCGCGTGCGCTGTCGTGACGATCAAGCTCTGCTTCTCCTGGCGGTAGATGACCGAAAGCCGCGTGACTGCAGCGATGCCACTCGCGATGATGTCCTTGAGCACGTTGCCCGCGCCGACCGAGGGAAGCTGATCGGTGTCACCGACGAACAGCAGATGTGCGCGCTGTGGCACGGCCTGCACGAGCGATGCGGCGAGCCGTGTGTCGAGCATCGACGCTTCATCGAGGATAAGAAAATCCGTCGGCAGCGGGTGCGCCTCGTTGATCGTAAATCCTCCCTGTGCCGGATCGATCTTCAGCAAGCGATGGATCGTCTGAGCGTAGCCGCCGGTCGACTCGGCGAGCCGCTGCGCTGCGCGGCCCGTCGGCGCCGCGAGATGCACGCGACACTTCTTCGCACGCAGGATCTCCACCAGCGCGCGCAAGATGGTCGTCTTGCCCGTTCCTGGACCTCCGGTGAGAACGGAGACCTTCGAGCCGAGTGCGCGCTTGAGCCCTTCCGATTGGTGCGGGCTGAACTCGATGTGCGCGCGCTCCTGTGCCCACCCGACCGCGGCATCGATTTTGATTGCGGGCAGGCCGCTGCGGTAGCGTGCGATTTTGAGCAACGATGATGCGATCTTGGCCTCGGCCTCCGAATACACGGGCAACTGCACGAGTGGATCGTCGGAAGGACCGTCGGGAACGAGAGCGCGTTCCGTCACGAGCGCAGCGATGCGTGCGCGGATACGTTCGGGATCGGCTTGAAGCAGCTCCGCGGCGTAGGGCTCGAGGTCTCCCTCGGGAATCGCTGTGTGCCCCTCCTCGGCGAGCGTCTCGAGCGCGTAGATGATGCCCGCGTCGAGCCGCGGCGGACTGTCGTTGGCGAAGCCGAGGTTGATGGCGATACGGTCCGCCGTCTTGAATCCGATGCCTTCGATCTCGCGAGCGACGCGGTAGGGCTGCGTCTTGAGAATACGTTGAGCGTCGGCCCCGTAGCGCGTGACGATCTTCGTGCAGAGCTTCGCCGACACGCCGTAGGTCTGCAGGAAGATCATCACCTCGCGTTGCACGCGCTGCTCGTCCCACGCCTGCTTGATCGCCGTGGCGCGCTGGCGGCCGATGCCAGGGACCTCGCGCAGGCGGCCCGCCTCCTCGGAAATGATTCGCAACGTGTCGGCACCGAAGCGGTCGACGATCTTGTTGGCGTAGACCTTGCCGATGCCGGACACGAGGCCGCTGCCGAGATACCGGCGGATGCCGTGCACGCTCGCGGGCAGCTCGGATTTCCAACTGACGATCTTGAACTGGTCGCCGTGTTGCGGGTGGCGATCCCACTGTCCCTCGAGAGCGAGCGTCTCGCCGCACTGCACACCGGGAAGCGGGCCGACGATCGTGACGAGCGCTGTCGATCTGCCCACTCCGCGAGCAGCTTCCGGCCGGAGCTCGGCGATCGTGTAGCCGTTCTCCTCGTTGAGGAACTTGATCCGCTCGAGGACGCCTTTGAGGGTGTCGGGCACTTGGAGGGAGTCAGGCGGCGCGCGGTGCGGGTGTCAAAGTTGGGAATGGACGACGGCCTTTTTCTGAAGGTAGGAGCCCGCTTGCGGGCGATTGGCATGCGCCCTGTAGGTTGCGCGCTTGCGCGCAACGTGGCGCGACAAGCGCGCCACCTACAAAAACCATCGCTCGCAAGCGAGCAACAACGGAGCGCGACTTGCTCACTCGAACTCTTTGGCGAGCGAGACGAGGTCGGGGTGCACCGCGGTTGCGCCGGCGGCGTGGAGCTGCGCGGCGTTGTGCGTGCCGGTGGTCACGCACAGCGCAGGGAATCCGGCGTTCTTTCCTGTCTGCACGTCGAACGGCGAGTCGCCGACGATGCACGCGCCGTCCGCAGTCGCGCCGAGCCTGCGCAGCGCCTCGGCGGTGAACTCGGGTGCGGGCTTGCGCCATTGGAAATCGCGCGCGCCGAACACGAGGTCGAGGTGCGGGTCGAGCCCTAGGTGCGTCATCAGCATGCGCGACTGATTGCCGATCTTGTTCGTGAGGATTGCCGTGCGGACGCCGCGCGCGTGCAGATTCGAGATCAGTTCCAGTGCGCCGGGATAGAGCCGTGCATCCTCGAGGAGAATCGTCTCGGAGTAGTCGACGTGCACCTTGCACGCCTCGGCGATGAGTTCCTTGGGCACGAAGTGGCTCATCGCGATCTCGAGACCGCCGCCGACCGCGCGGCGCACCTGCTCCATCGTGGGTGCGGGATAGCCTAAGAGGGGCAGCGCGTGGACGTAGGAGCGGTAGATGGTCGTGAACGCATCGACGACCGTGCCGTCCAGGTCGAAGAATACGGTGTGGAAACGCACGACGTTACTTCGCGAGCACCTTCTCGATGCGGGCCAGCGCTTCCTCGACATTGGCCCGGCTGTTGAACGCGCTCAAGCGAACGTAACCCTGGCCGCATCGGCCGAAGCCCGCGCCCGGTGTGCAAACGACCGCGGCCTCGTTGAGGAGCCTGTCGAAGAACTGCCACGAGTCGCCGCCGGTCTTGATCCAGATGTAAGGCGCGTTGTCGCCGCCGACGCAGTGCAGGCCGAGGCGCTCCATCGAGGCGCGGATGAGCTTCGCGTTGCCAAGGTAGAAATCGGTGAGCTCGCGAACCTGCGCGGCGCCGGCGTGCGTGTAGACGGCCGCGGCGGCGCGCTGCACGGGGTAGGAGACGCCGTTGAACTTCGTCGTGTGCCTGCGATTCCAAATCGCGTGCACGGAGTGCGCGTGGCCGAGCGAGTCCCACGCGGCGAGCTGCTTCGGCACGACGGTGAACGCGCAGCGCGTGCCGGTGAACCCTGCGTTTTTCGAGAAGCTGCGAAACTCGATCGCCACTTCGCGCGCGCCCTCGATCTCGTAGATCGTGTGCGGCAGCGAGGGATTGCGGATGAATGAAACGTAGGCTGCGTCGAACAGGAGGATCGCGCGGTTCGCCTTCGCGTAGTCGACCCAGATCTTGAGCTGCTCCTTCGTCGCTGTCGCGCCGGTCGGGTTGTTCGGGAAGCAAAGGTAGATGAGATCGACGGGCTCTTTCGGAAGCGCGGGGAAGTAGCCGTTCTCCTCGGTCGACTCGAGGTAGACGAGGCCGTTGTAGCGGTCGTTCTCGTTTGCGCCGGTGCGACCCGCCATGACGTTGCTGTCGACGTAGGCCGGATAAACCGGGTCGGGCACGGCCACTGTGATCTTGTCGGAGAAGATTTCCTGAAGGTTGCCGGTGTCGCACTTCGCCGAGTCACTCACAAAAATCTCGTCGGAAGAAATCGAGACACCGCGGCCGCCGAACTCGTGCGCGGCGATCGCCTCGCGCAGGAACGCGTAGCCCTGCTCGGGACCGTAGCCCTTGAATGTCTCGCGATTTGCCATCTCGTCGACCGCGTGGTGAAACGCATCGATGCACGCGGTCGGCAACGGCTCGGTGACGTCGCCGATACCCATCCGGATGAGCTTCGCGCCCTGATGGTGCTGCTGCCACTCGTTCACGCGTCGCGCGATGTCGGCAAAAAGGTAGGAAGCCTTCAGCTTCAGGTAGTGCTCGTTGACTCGGATCATTTGCGCGGCGGTGTGCAGACCTTGGAAAAACTTGATTAAAGGTCCCGTGCGCAAAATAGTTCAAGCCCGTATCCGCGGCTCAGGGTCGCAATCTCATGCAAGTCATCACGTCGGTATTCGAGATGCAGTCGATGGCCCTCACCCTGGGGGCGAAAGGGCGGCTTATTGGCCTCGTGCCGACGATGGGAGCCTTGCACGCGGGGCACCTCAGTCTCATCGAGGCGGCGCGGGGAAAGTGTGACACCGTCGTTGTGTCAGTCTTCGTCAACCCGCTGCAGTTTGGACCGAACGAGGACACCACAAAATATCCGCGCACGCCCGAGGCCGACCTCGCACTCTGTGAGAAGGCCGGCGCCGACGTCGTGTTCATGCCCTCGCTCGACGAGATCTACCCGAAGGGCTACTCGAGCTACGTCACCGAGGAGTTTATCAGCAAGCCGCTGTGCGGCGTCTCGCGCCCGAATCATTTCCGCGGCGTGCTCACGATGGTCGCGAAGCTGCTCAACATCGTGCAACCCGACACCGCGTTCTTCGGCCAGAAGGACGCGCAGCAGGCGGCCGTCGTGAAGAAGATGGTTAACGATCTCCACTTCTGCGTCGACGTGGTCGTGTGCCCGACCGTGCGCGAGTCCGACGGTCTCGCATGCGGCGTGAAGAATCCGCTGCTCGAAAACTTTCAGCGCGAGGACGCGACTTTCATCCACCAGGCGCTCGTGCAGGCGAAGGAGATGGTCGATGCCGGCACGCGGAGCGTCGACCGCATCGTCGCCGAGGCTACGCACCTGCTCGGCTCGCGCCGGAGGATCCGTGTGATCTACATCGCAGTCGTCGATCGTTGCACGATGGAAACTTCGCGCGAGGTCCTCCCCGGCAAGAACATGATGGTGATCGCCGCGTGGATCGACGAGCACCGGCTTATCGACAACATCCTCCTCTGAGCCCGCACTCGGGCGTGGGTAGGTGGCGGGCTTGCCGCGCCATTCTGCTGGCCAGCAGAACGCGCAAGCGCGCAACCTACGAAGGCGACCGCATCGCGCGCGAGCGCGGCCGCTTCGCCACCGCGTTCAATCACCGTCCATTATCACCCACACAAGCCACGTGACGCCCAACGAGTACAGGGCCATCAGCGAGAATCCGGCGATGGGAATGAGTTCGTGCCGCGGGGCCAGGTAGATGAGCAGCCCGATTATCGCATTCGGCGCCGTCATCAGGAACAGGTAGTCGCGACCACGCCGCGATTTCCACTCGACTGGGCGCAACTTCGGCGCCGTTTTGCCGCCCCCTGCGATGAAGTTCTCGTGGAGGATTTGCTTCACGTCGATCGCGTCGGGGTGCTCGGTCTTGTCCTTGTCGGTGACCCGCGGATGCTCGGTCGGCCTGAACTTGTAATGAACGCGCGGTGGATCGAGGTCGTCGTTCATGGGTCGTATTCGGGAGGAGGCGAGGGGAGCAGGTCGGGGCATCCGCCGCAATTCCTGAGCCCGGAATCGATGTGAACAACCTGTGAGCTACCCGCTTGTCCGCGAGGCTGGTTCGGATCACCTCGCCGGAAGTGGTTGAGCCAACTTCCTTGACCTGCAGTTGTTTGCGGTGCCGAAACCCGGCGATTGACGAGGCCCGGCTGGCTGGAGTCCGCGACGCATCGGGCGTGTGCAGAAGTCCGACCTCAGCAGGATTCTAGTCCGCCAGCCGCGGATCGGGGATGCCGAGCCGATCCTTCATTTCGAGGAGTGCGGCGATATCGCCGGGTGGAATCAATGTCGGCGGCACCGGCATCTGCGTCGCGATCGCGAGCGTCTGGCAATAGGCCTCGGTCATCTCGAGTTTGAGGTAAGCGTCTTCGACGTTCGTGCCCCAGCAGACGACTCCGTGGTTTCGCAGCAGGATTGATCGGTGGTTCGGCGCGAGGGCGCCGACGAGATTCGCCAGTTCCGGGCTGCCGGGCATCCGGAAGTCCGCGCGCGCGAGTGGCCCGGCGAAGAATTCGAACTCGGGCAGGAGTCCGTGGGGGAGTTCGACGTCGGACGCCGAAAGGGCAGTGGCATGCGGCGGGTGTGCGTGTGCGACTGCAACAGCAGCGGGAACAGCGCGGTAGATCGCCAGGTCGGCTAGCACCTCGGGTGAGCGTTTCCAGTGGTCGTGACTCGCGATCTGGTTTCCTGTCGCGTCGACGAGGCAGAGCATCTCCGGACGCAGGAATCCGCGGCTGACGCCTGCTGGAATGCAAAGGAAGAATTCACCAACTCGAGCGGAGAAATGCCCCGAAGCGCCGTCGATGAGTCCGCGTCTCCAGGCGCGCCGGCCGACATCGCAAATTGCCTCTTTCAGCGCGTGGACACCGGGCGATTTGAACAGGGACGCGATCGACTCACTCGCCGAGTGCAGCGCAATCCCCCGTCTGCTTGAGGTGTCCGGCTCACCCGCGTCTCGCTTGTGCCGGGGCAGCGCACCGCCGCGAACGCGGGAGATCCGGCCGCTAGACTGCAGATGCGCCAAGTCTCGCCGTGCCGTGGCAATGGAAACTCCGAGCTTGCGGCAAAGTGTTCCGAGCGGGACGTAGCCTTCTGTTGCAATGCTTTCGGCCAAGCGGTCCCGGCGAGAGGCAACAATGGTCGCGGCGACTTTCATTTAATGACGTGATAGGGCCGTAAATCGGTAGGTGCAATCAATTAGGTCATTTGAGATGATTTGAAACGCTTAAGATCAGAGGGAAGCGATTCCTCTCTCGAGGGAGTGAGCGGCCTGTTTATGAGCGAAAGGGGCCGTTCTGACGGTCTGCGTCCGCGCCCTTCTGGCTTGGCATCGCGCGCAGACAACTCGGTTTGATGTTGCGGGCCGATAGGACTGAGGGACACTTCGACGCAATGGGCGCACCCCCAACGCGATCCGCAACGAAGTGGCATCCACTCAATTGGATTCCTTGGCTTACGGTCTACCTGCTTTACCTGATCGCACCCCTGCCGCTCCCGTGGCTCTTGAAGCTCGGACGGGGGATAGGGTGGTTTATCTTCTACGTCATTCCGATCCGCCGCGCCGTGACACTCACGAACTTGCGGCTGTGCTTCCCAGCGAAGTCGGAACTCGAGATCCGGGCGCTGGCGCTGGCCTCCTACAAATCGCTGGGGATGGGTGTCTTCGAGGCATTGACCTCGAACCTGGGCTCGGACGAGCGCCTCGCCGCGTGCCACACGATTGAAGGGGTTGAGCAAATTGAAGCGGCAAAACGTGCGGGACGCGGTGTGCTGTTGTTCAGTGCGCATGTGCACACCCTCGAGATCGGCGCGCGGATATTCACGAGGCACTTTGAGGCGTGCGGATTCTACCGGCCGCCCAACAACCCGGTTTTCGCGAAAGCGATCGCGGACGGCCGCGACAAGATGTCTAAGCGCATGTTCGCTATCGACGACCTGAAAGGCGCGGTTCGCGCTTTGCGCGACGGCGAGATCATCTGGTATGCGCCGGATCAGGGAAAGAAGTTCAAGGACACTGTGATCGCACCATTCTTCGGTGTGCCGGCGGTCACCAACGCCGCGACCGGCAAGATCGCAAAACTCGGTCGCGCCTTGGTCATCCCGTATTCCATCGTGCGCACGAGCGACCGCGGCTTCTACCGCGCTCGGATCGGCGCGCCGATCGAGGAGCTGGTCGATGCGGAACCGGTGGACCAGGCCGTCGTCGTGAACCGGGTTATCGAGGATTTCGTGCGCGAGGCACCCGAGCAATACCTCTGGCAGCACAAGCGCTTCAAAAGGCGCGGCGACGGATATCCCGATGTGTATGCCCGGAAGTGACAGGCACAGGGCGGCGGGCCGTGGACGCGCCGTGCGTATGCTTGACGTCTGCCAATCACGAGTGGGAAGGTTTCGGGCGCAGTTCACCTGGCGACCCAGCATCCCAATTCGGGCTCAGGATGAATTCCCTCCTACTGCAACCATTCCCCAACCGTAGCCACCTCAGATGCCTGGAGTCATAACGTTGCCAATCAGCGGCGGGGGAATGCGGGGGGCGCTGTCCCAAGCGTTTCACTCTGAGGATTTTGTCAAATGGCTGGCCAGCCTCGGTGCCCTCCTTGATTCCGGGCGCGGAAAGCTCATCTACCGGCTCCGCAATCAGGTTCATCGCGTCGGTCTGCCCCGTGATCTCGGACCGGACGAGTTGTGCGTGAAGCGATTCGCAGTGCCGCCGCTTTTCCGAAGT
>DATKCJ010000043.1:0-18946 GCA_035513275.1 Opitutaceae bacterium | reverse complement strand
CTACCGCAAGGACGAGATCCCCGAACGCCTTCACTATCGGAACAACCCCCGCATCCCCGACATCCTTCTGATCGCCGACGAGGGCTGGCAGATCGAGCGCAAGACTCCGGATGCCGGCTACTATGCCGCGAAGAGGCGCGGGAGCCACGGGTTCGACAACGCGCTCGAGTCAATGCGTGGCATCTTCATCGCAGCGGGGCCATCGTTTCCGAAGGCTCGCACGCTGCCTGCGTTCGAGAACATCCACATCTACAACCTGCTCTGCGCTCTCGCGGAGCTCGAGCCCGCGCCGAACGACGGCGACGACCGCTTGGTGCGCTGGCTGCGCGACGGGGAGAAGCCGTGAGCGACGAACCGATCCGCATCCCGATCACCGGCGAACTCGACCTGCACACGTTTCGCCCCGCCGAGGTGGCGCCGCTGCTCGAGGACTATTTTGCGGAGTGCCGTGCCCGCGGGATTCTGCGCGTGCGCGTGATCCACGGCAAAGGCACGGGCACGCTTCGCGAGACGGTGCACGCGCGGCTGCGCGCGATGCCGGGCGTCGCGGGATTCTCCGCGGCCGATCAAACGTCCGGCGGCTGGGGCGCGACATGGGTGGAGTTAAGGAGGGAGTGAAGCAGGGCGGGTCTTTCGCAGACCGTGAGCTCGTCGAACCGGTGACCCGCCGAATCGTTGATACGCAGGTCAAAGACCTGCGCTACGACGCGCCTCTCGGCGAGAGGCGCGCTACCTCGCGGCGAAGCCTCACTTCACAAAAGGATACGCGCCGACTGTGCGTGCCTGCGCTTCGGACCAGCCGAGCAGTTCGCGCACTTCTTCCGGAAGCACTGGCGCGTCGGCAGCGCGATCGATCGGACGCGTCAGCTTGAAGTTCTTGAGCTCGGGACTTTGGAAAACGTCGCGCAGTGTCGCGTCGACCTGCACGCTGCCGACCTCGAAGCCGCGCACCGCGGCGCGGAACGCATCGAGCGTGTCGAAGGTGGCGACACAGTTCGCCTGAGCCATCGGGCTCCACGTGATCGTTTTCTGCCCGGATGCAGCCGCGATCATGTAGGCGTTTCCGCCGACTCCGGTCGCATTTGGCATCGTGAGCCGGTCGCACAAGTTCTCCGGCTGCCAGAAGTAGACCGCCGGCAGCTCGCGCCGCTTGTCGATCACGACAAGGTTGCCCTCGAACACGTGGCCCGTGCGCTCGTCGACACCGGGCCCGGTGCTCGGATGCCACGCGAAGTGGTCGGCTGTCGAGCCGCGACCGTCGCGCGTGAAGCCCGCGCCGCTGTTCACGAACGTATTATTATAGATGCGCGCATCGGCGGAGTTGAGGATGCGCACGCCAGTTTCGCAATTCACGAACACGTTGCCGGCTGCGACCACGCCCTGCGAGATCTCGAAGAAGAGTCCTGCGGTGGCACCCTCGATCCAGTTGTTCACGAAAACGCCGTCGCGGTTGCCGACGTCATACCAGATGCCGTTGGAGTGCGGATGGTCGATCACGAGATTGTCGCGGCACACGACGCGGCGCGTCTGGTTGAATATCTTCACGGCCGACGGGTAGTAGCCGGTGAGCTGCTCGACGTTGTTGCGCGCGATGATGTTTCGCTCGAGCAGGCAGTCGGATGACGCGATGACGTAAATACCCTCGGTGCTCGTATCGCTCACGAGGCAGTTGCGGATGACGAGATTGTCTCCACGGAAGTAGCCAGCGACGCGCGAGCAGTGCGTGATGGTGACGTTTTCGAGCAGCGTCCCGACGACCTCCTTGCCGAACGTCGCGGGATCCGCGAGCCCGATGGGATCGTCGGTGGGCTCGACGGTCGACGGCACCGAGCCGCGTTTGCCCTCAACCTCAAGCGCGCGGTAGGCGTATTGCGTGAACGTGATCCCGCGGATCGCCGGGCCCTTGTTGTCGGCCTTCTTGCCGTGCACCTCCTTCGGCGTGCAGACGAGCGCACTGTCGTGCGCGGTGATCTCGACGAGCTTGCCGGTCGGATCCGCGCGGATGAAGACGTGGCCCGCGTCGTAGTCGATGTAGTATGAGGTCGCATCGAGTTCGCCTGCCCAGCCGGCCGAGCGGAGTGCGACGCCGTCGATGAACAACATGTCGTTGTTGAAGCGGTGCAAAGGCGTGCGACTGCCCTCGCGATCGCGGTGCCACCAGCCGAGCGGCTCGCTTGGGAACAGTGTCGCCCACGACGTGCGCCAGACCCCTTCGCGCAAAGACGTCCATTCTGCGGCGACCCGTGTGCCCTTCAACACGGGATTCTCATCGCGATAGGGCTGAATCGAGACGCCTTGGTTGAGCACGAGGCCGCCCGTGCGGTAGGTGCCGCCGCGCAGGATGATCGCATCGCCTGTGACGACCCGCGCGATCGCGGCTTCAAGTGTCGTGGGTGCATCGATGCTTGCGCCAGTCGCGTCGGCCGAGCCGTCGGGCGCGACATAGTAGACATGTGCGGCGTCCGCGGGAACTTCGTAGGTTTGCGGTTGCGGGCCGTATGGACCGCCGGACGGCTGAGCCGTTGCAAGTAGGGGCGCGATGGCGAGCACAGCGACGACCAGACGGGAAGCGCCGGAAGAGAGTAGGATTGAGTGCATGTGGGGTGGAACGTTGGCGAAGCCTGTATCGGGGGCAGGCATTGAGACTGACTCAATCTGCATGCCCGGGCGCGTTCGTCAAAGACATCAGCCGCGAAGTCGGGCTCACATTAGCGCGGGGGGTTGCCCGCGAACTCCCGCTGCTCACGCAGCGGGCCACGAAGATGTAGCCCTGTCCGTGAGGACAGGGATGATTGGGGTCGTGCTCTCTCGCGTGACGCCAAAGCCTCGACATGTCCGCCGCAAACGGCGCCCCTGCACCCGGATCCCGCTGCTCACGCAGCGGGCCACATCGGGCAAGTTCACTTCCCAAACGGATACGCGCCGACCGTGCGTGCCTCGGCCTCGGACCAGCCAAGCAATTTGCGCACATCTTCGGGCAGCGCGGGCGCTCCGGCGGTGCGCTCGAGTGCGTGATTCAACTGGTAGTTGCCCAGATCCATGCTGCGAACGATCGCGCCAGGCGCGGCGTCGATCTCGACGCTGTTCGCCTCGAAGGCGCCGACCGCGGCGCGGAACGCGCCGAGCGACGCAAACTCATTCACGCACTTCTCCGCAGGAAGCGGGCCCCACACGAGCAGCGGCCGCGCGGAAGTGGACTCGCGCACATAAACGTTGCCGTCGAGGCCCGCGACCATCGGGCGCGTGAGCGTGCCGCAGAGATTCGCTGTCTGCTCGAAGCGCACGAGCGCCTTGGGGAAGTTCGCGCTCGCGAGAAGCAAGTTCCCCTCGAACACGTGCCCTTCGCGCTCGTCGACATCGGGCCCGGTCGCGGGATGCCAGTCGAAGTGGTCGCCCACGGCACTGCGCTCGGTGCGCTCGAACGACGCGACGGTGTTCACGAACGTGTTGTTGTAGACGCGGACGTCGGCGGCGTTGAGCATTCGGATGCCCTTGTCGCAGTTCACGAAGACGTTGCCGGCGCAAATCGCGCCGCGCGAGATCTCGAAGAAGAATCCGTCGAGCGTGTACTCGATCCAGTTGTTGATGAAAACGCCGTCGCGGTTGCCGACGTCATACCAGATGCCATTCGAATGCGGCTGGTCGATGATGAGGTTGTCGCGGCACACGAAGCGGTGCGTCTGGTTGAAGATCTTCACCGCAGCCGGGTAGTAGCCGGTGATCCGCTCGATGTTGTTTCGCGTGAAGATGTTTCTCTCGAGGAGGCAATCCGACGACGAGTGAATGAAGAGGCCCTCGGTGCCGGTGTCGCTCACGAGACTGTTGCGGATGACAAGCCCGTCGCCGCGGAAATACCCGCCGGCGCGCGAGCAGTGCGAGATCGTGACGTTTTCGAGCGTCGTGCCGAGAACGTCCTTGCCGTAGTTCGCCGGGTCGTCAGGTCCGGTCGGCTCGCTGCCCTCGATCTCGATCGCGCGGTAGGCGTATTGCGTGAAGGTGACACCGCGGATGGTCGGGCCACGGCGATCCGACTCGCGGCCGTGCACCGGCTTGATCGTGCGTGTGAAGGCGTTGTCGAGGGCGGTGATCTCGATCGTGCGGCCCGCCGGATCGGCGCCGATGTAAACGTTGCCCGACTTGTAATCGATGTAGAACGAGTCCGCATCGACCTCGCCTTCCCAGCCGACGGATTGAAGCGCGCGACCGTCGATGAAGACCATGTCGTTGTTGAATCGGTGGAGGGGAGTGCGCATTCCCTCGCGCTCGCGCCGCCACCAACTCTCGGGCGCGAGCGGAAACAGGTGTTCCCATTTCGTCCGCCAGATGCCGTTGCGCTGAGGCACCCACCCGGTCGCAAGCAAGCTGCCCTTGAGCACGGGATTCTCGCGAGCGTGAGGCTGCAACGTGATTCCCTGGTTGAACTTCAAGTCGCCCGTGCGATACGTGCCGCCTCGCAGGATGATCGCGTCGCCCGTCGTCGCGCGCGCAATCGCCGCTTCAATTGTCGTCGGCTCGGCAAGCGTCGCGCCGGAGGCGGACTCGACTCCATCAGGAGCGACGTAGAACACATGCGCGGCATCCGCCGGCGGCGTGTAGGTCTGCGGTTGCGGTCCGTAGGGGCCGCCGGATGGCTGTGCGAGGGCGAGCACCGGAGAAACCGCGAGTGCGACAGCAAGTGTGCGAAGAGAGAACGGGTGGGGATGCATGTGGGGTGAAAGGTTGCGGCGGCTGAGTCGGGGTTGATCGGCGGCTCCGGACAATCTGCACGCCATGGCAGCGTCGTCAAAGGCATCAGGCGTGAAATCGCGCTCACATTAGCGCGGGGAGCGCGGTTTCCACGCGAGGTCCCGCTGCTCACGCAGCGGGCTACGAAGATGTGGCCCTGTCCGTAAGGACAGGGATGGTAGGGCTGGCGCTCGCGCGAGGCCGTGAACTCAAAGAGGTCCGCCGCAAGCGGCGACCCTACAACCGAATCCCGCTGCTCACGCAGCGGGCCTCGGCCAGCTCGCCGCCGGCTGTTTTACCCGCCGACATTGCGCACCCTTCCCTGGGTCCAACCGGGAAGCTTACGCAATTGGCCGGGCCAGTTTCAGCCCAGCACGTGCGGCGGAGCGGACACGCCGGACTTGCTCTTGAAGATCGCCGCGAGGATCAGCGAAAGCACGGCGCCAAAGATCACCGCCATAATGGTGCCCAAGATCGTTATCATCGGCGCACTCGAGAAGAGGCGGATCATTCCCTCAGCCTGCTCGACGGTGCTTGCCGGCATACCCTTCCTCTCCATCTCGGCCATTTGGAACTGCACATTCGCATCGGTGAAGCCGGGGTTGATGAATTGAAAGTATACGAAGTTGAACACCGCGCCGAACACCGCCGACCAGATCGAGATCAGCACGCCAGTGCCGAGGGCGCGGCCGTAGCTCATCACACCCTTGCCAACTTCATTGCGGTATTCGCGCATGCCAAGCGAGAGACCGGCGATCGCGATAACGAAGCCGAGATATCCCAACTTCTGACCCATCGCGAGATTCTCGGAATGATACCCAAGTGCGAACAACGCCATCGTGAGGATGGCCGAACCGAGCGCGATTAGAAATCCGTAGGTAACGTAAAGCTTCATAGGCGGCCGACGATGGACAGTTCGCATCCTCTCGGCAACACCGCACAAGCCCGAGGTCGTGGTGCATGGGTCAGCGGCGTGATTCGCGAGTTGAACGGCGTGCTACATCGGAGTTCCGTTTGTAGCCCTGTCCGGGAGGACAGGGACCGAAGCGTCCGGAGTTCGCGCGACGCATCCCAGTTCCGCGGCTCTGTTGTTGTCGTCCCCCGTTCGTGAAAACAATCCCGCCGCTCACGCGGCGGGCTACTCAGGAGTTCCGAACGTGGCCCTGTCCGTGAGGACAGGGAGAGCCTCCCCTCAGAGCGAATAAATGCGCACAGGCCACGGCGCAGCCTCGCGGCCGAACGCCACGCCCCTCTTCCCGACCTCGGGCACGACCTCCTTCGTCTCCGCGTCGTCGCCCAGCGTGAACTCCATGTCGACCATCGACTCAACCTTCTGGAGTCGCTCGCGCACCTCGGGCGTGAGCGCAGCGCGATCCGCTTCGCTTGCAACGGGGCCTTCGAAGAGGACCTTGCCATCATTGTTCCTCACGACTGCGTGCCTGACATCCCCCTTCATCTTCAACTCGACGCGACCCGCATCGTCGACGAGCACGATGTTGCCACGATTCTTGTTGATGCGCGTCACGCGCTTCATCGGGCCACCCTCATCGACAAAGATGTGTGCGCCGCCGCCGTCATCGGAGCGCAGCACTCGAAGCGTGTGCTCCACGTCGTCACGCACCCGGCCCGACATCTCACGCGCCTTCTCGGCCCATTCGCGGGCCTTCTCGCCCCATTCGCCTGCCGCATCGCCAAACTCGAAGCGGAAATTGTCGAGGTCGATATTGTGTGGGAATCCTTCGCGCCACGCCATCTTCGGCACCTCTTGCTCGCCGAGCTTCACGCGCGCCTTCGTTTCCTTCGCGCCGCGCAGGAACGTGAGCGAGACTTCGTCTCCCGGCTTCATCGAGCGCACGAGCACCGATAGCTGCGGCTCGTTGACCAGAATCTGGTCGTTGAACTTCGTGAGAATGTCGTGCTGCTCTAGGATTCCTGCGGCCGGACTGTCCTCTACGACACGAAGCACGGTGAGGCCGGTGCGCTCGGTGATCCCGAGCTGCGCGGCGACTGTCGGCGAAACGCGTCCGGTCTCAACGCCAAGGTAGGTGACCTTTTCCTTCGGCATGTCCTCGGCGTTGAGGACGCGCATGTGCCGTTCCCTGTCGCGGTGTTCCCGATGGATGTCGAGTCGCTTCCCGGGAGGCGGTGGGGGCATGTTGTCGGCGGCGGCGAAAACGCCGCCCGCAGTGACGAGCAGCGCGAGTGCGCCGCACAAAAGTTTCATTTTCGATGGGGTGTGGTTCATGGAATTTTCCTCAGTTGGCTGTGACAGGAACAAAATAGATCTCCTCGCGCGGCACGGTCCACTGGAGCGAGGCCCCGCCCTTGGGATTCTCCCATGTGATCGTGTCGAGGTAGCTCAGGCGCATGCGCTGCGCGGGTGTATCTTCGTCGAGATAGACGATGCCCTCGTTGACGGCGTCGTAGAGCACGTTGGTCGCGCGCACCGGGTGCAGCCGCGCGGGCGTCGGCGCAGCAGCAGAAACGTTTGCGGGATTCGGCGCGGGCTGAACGACGGCTGTTTCTGCCTCGATGCCGCGCTCGCGCATCATGAATGGAATCGAAGTCACGGTCAGTGCGAGCGCAGCAGCCGCAGCGGCGGGCAGAATCCACGTGCGCCACTCCGCGAACAAACCGCGGCGGCGGGACGGCTCGGCGAGCTCCTTCGCGACGCGACCGATGAGCGGCGCGGGCATTGCGCGCGGACGGAGCTGCTTCAGCTCGTTTTCAAGATCTGTGAAATCGTCGCTCATCGCACGGGTGCGTTCAGTTCGCGGCGCAGCGCAGCCATCGCATAGCGGTAGCGCGAAGCCGCCGTGTTGGCGGGGCATTCGAGCGCCTTGCCAATCTCTTCAAAAGTCATGTCGCTCCAAATCTTCATCACGATCACCTCACGCTGCGCCTCGGGGAGGACGCGGATTGCAGCCTCGAGGCCCGCGCGGCGCTCGTCGTTTCCATCCATCTCCGGCTCGAACCACGCCTCGGCAGGTTCGCCGGCCAGCGCAGCTTCCTCGCGTGCGGTGCGACGCGATTCGCGACGCCCGAGATCGATGGCCGCACGGCGAATCGAAGTGACGAGGAGCGCGAACGGCGAACCCGGCAGCTTGCGCTGGTGGCGCCAAAAACGGATGAATGCTTCCTGGACGACGTCCTCGGCATCCGCAGCCGAGCGCGTCCACTGCCGCGCGAGCAGAAGCAGTCGCGGGCCGTGCTGGCGCAGCCATTGTGTCCAAGGTTCATGGTCGCTCGATTCCTCCATCCGTGAGCCATCTTTAGGGTCGTCTCTGTCCATGGAAGCGTCGCCGGGGTCCGGATTTGTCTGCAAAAACTTCTGCCGGTCAGAATGCCCTCAGACCCTGGCCGCCGAAAGGAGTTTCGAGAATAGGCCCCGGAGCCGATCGACACCTGCCGCTCACGGCTCGATCTTGAGAGTTCGTACAAATCCGTTCTCACCGCTGCGTCCGAACTGAGGCATTTGCCGGAATTCCCGCCCCCCTGCAAAAGCGTAAGTTGGAGAAACCGGCGTTGAACATCTGCAGCTTACCCTATCTTCTGGACCCCATGGCCTCCGTCGACATTACGCTTATGCCGGTGGCTGAGTAGCACTGTTAGGCCACTAATCGAGAGCGAAGCAAGCAAGTGCCGCGGTCAATATCAGCCCATGTTCTTGCGCAACTTTTTTGACCGCGTGATTGGCAAGGAACTCGCATTGAAAGGCGGCCTGAGCACCGCTGGACTTGTTCGCGTCGGCGATACCGTGCGGCGCCCGTTAACGGAGCAGTCGGCTTTTGCGCACGACCTTCTTCGCCACCTAGAGCGACGCGGGTTCGATGGGGTTCCGCGCTTCCTCGGAATCGATGACAAGGGCCGCGCCAAGTTCAGCTACATCCATGGAGACGTGCATCACCAGATCGGTGGGTTCCGGAAGGAGCAGTGGGTTGCCTGCGCACGGCTGCTGAAGTTGTTTCACGATGCTACCGGAGACTGTGAGCTGAAAGGCGAGTGCGAGGTTGTCTGCCACGGGGACCCGGGCCCTCCCAACTTCGTGTTCCGCGACGGATTGCCGTTCGGACTCATCGATTTTGACTCGGCACATCCGGGAGGGCGTGAAACGGATGTTGGCCATGCCGCGTGGACGTGGCTGCATATTGGCGACCACAAACTCGATGCGGAGGAACAGGGATCAAAGCTGGTGGATTTCGTGACCGCCTACGACCCAGCCGCGACCTGGAACCCTCTCGAACTGGTTCTTCAGGCACAGCAGAGGATCCTGGCGAAATTGCCGAAGGGCATCAGCGTCAAATGGTCGAATGTCAGATCGTGGGCGCGACAGTGTAGACATTGGACGTTGCACAATCGCGACAAGATCGGCGCTGGTATTGCCATGCGGTCTGGCAGGAGTGACGAAAGGGCTCAGGCTAAACGTTTGTGATTGACCGGTATTTCGGGGCAGTCGCAAAACGGGCCAGCAAGGTCTCAAGGTGTGGGATCGTGTCGAAGATTGCTTGCGTCTGATTCAGACGCTCATGACGGACAGCACAGGTGCCAATTCTCAGCGCAGCGGCATCACCCAATCCCTCGCAGTTGCTTTGGCGTGAGGAGCCAGGCGAGCGTGGCGCAGCGACCGTGACGGAGCTTGGCAGACTCAAGTTTGGCGAGGCCGCCTTTCTTCAGTTCAAAAGTCGCTGATGCGCTGCCGGCGCACAGGAGCCCAATCAGTTCACCGAGGTCCGGCTCATGGCCAACAAGCAGGATATCGGACGTCTGCTGCGCGAGCCGATCGATCTCGCGGATGAGTTCCCTTCTGTTGCCGCCGGGCGCAAGGAGCGCGGACACTACCAACGCCGCGCGCCGTATTCCCACGATCTTCGCGAATATCTCCGCTGTCTGGACGGCGCGCACGAGCGGGCTGGTCACGACGAGATCTGGCCTGACGCCGAGCGCCTCGATCCCCGCGATCGAGAGCCGCAGCTTGCGGCGGCCTTCTGCAGTGAGCGGCCGGTCGAAGTCGCTGAGACCCGCGGGCATCCCCCGATCCCCGGGATGCGCCGCAATCGCGTGTCGCAGAATGTAGAGGTTCATGACTTCAAACGGCCGGGCCCGCCGGCATGGCCTCGCCTCGCGGCGCCAACCGTTCAAGTCCTCGGCGAGCCGTCGTGGTTGATCTTGCGTGGGAACGGCGCGAAGGCCGCGGCGGTCACCGACGGAATCGCAGCAAACATCACGATGATGAAGTAGGTCTTGTAGCCGAAGTGGTCGGCGAGCGGGCCGCTCACCATCTGCGTGGGCACGAGCATGAGGTTCATCAGCGCCGTGCAGAACGCATAGTGCGTCATGTGGTATTTCCCCGGCGAAATCTGCTGCATCATGTAGAGCATGTTCGCCACGAAGCCGAACGAGTAACCGAACTTCTCGATTGTCACGAGCGTGCCGATCGTGACGAGAGACAACGAGTGGTCCGGGCCCGCGAGCTGCGACATGATCACGTAGGTGATGTGCGGGATGTTCAGACAGAGCGCCATGAAGATGAGCGTCTTCCTATTCAGTCCGAACTTCGCCATGAACGCACCGCCGAGCAGGCCCGCGCCGAGGCTCACGATCGTGCTGATCGTGCCATCGATGACGCCCAGTTCCTTCAGCGTGAGTCCGATGCCGCCCGACTCGGGCGACGCTTGCAGGAAGAGCCGTCCTTCGAGCAGCAGAAGACCCTCGGAACTGCGGTAGAGGAACACGAAGACGAGCATGCCCCAGATGCTGTCCTTCTTGAAGAACTCGACGATCGTGTCCCAAAACGTGCGCGCGATCTCGCCGACGCTCTTCGGGCGCTCCGTGATCGAACCCGTAGGCAGGATGAACCAGTGATAGATGGCAAGTATGGCAAGGGTCGCACCAGAGAGTGCGAGTGCCCACCCCCACGCGGCCTCGGTCGACATGCCGTGGTCCTCCTTGAGCGATCCCGCGATCCACACGACCAGAGCCGTGCCGAAGAGCCGGCCGACGTTCCAGAAGACGCCTTGCACGCCAATGAACGCAGCCTGCCGTTTCGCGTCGAGCGACGTGATGTAAACTCCGTCGACGCAGATGTCCTGTGTCGCCGACGCAAACGCCAGCACCCACAGCACCGCGATCGTGATCTGGAAATAATTCGGGAGCGGCAGCACCAGCGCGATCCCCGCGAGCAGCAGTGCCATCAGCACTTCCATCGCGAGCACGAAGAACTTCTTCGTGCGATACATGTCGAGAAACGCCGCCCAGAGCGGCTTGAGCGACCACGCGATGCCGATGCTCGCGGTCGCGAGCGTGATCTGGCCGTCAGTGTGGCCGAGGTCCTTGAACATCGTGCCCGCGACCCAGATGACCATCGCGAAGGGAATGCCCTCGGCGAGGTAGGACGACGGAACCCAGAACCATGGATTGCGGACGACGGGGGCGGCAGGTGTGCTCATGCAGCGTGCGAGAGGGTTCGGCCATCAGACCGGTCCGCCGGGAAAACACAAGGCGTGGGTTTGCCGATTAAACCACAAAGACACAGAGACACAAAGGGACAGCAAATGAATCGAAGAATGCGTTTCAGACCCTCTCCGCTTCCGATTCCAGGCTGTCCCTGTTTCTCCGTGACCTCTGTGCCTCTGTGCCTCTGTGGTTTAAGCTTCCTCTTCGGCACACAGGCACGCACATCGGGTTTGCCTCGGCACGCGCCATCGCAAGCCTTGGCAGGATGAAACCCCGGCACTGGATCGCCGCACTCACCCTCGCCGCCGCAACACTCATGCAAGCCGAGATTCTCTCCGCCTCCCCACAGCCTCCCGGCGGTCTCGCGGTCGCGGACGTGCCGCAGTTCGTGATGTTCGGCTTCGACGACAACCCCGACATCGACGCGATGGAGTGGTTCACCGGCTTCCTCGAGTCGCGGAGCAATCCCGCCAGCGCGGGCGACGCGTCGCGCTTCGACGGCGCGCCGGTGCGCGCGGCATTCTACTCGAACGGCAAATATTTCGCGACCAACCCAGGGCTCGCGGAGATCCACCTAGCGGCGTTTCGCGCGGGGCACGAAATCGCCAATCACACGGAGAATCACGAGCACGGCCGCCCGTTCACGTTGGAAAAGTGGCGCACCGAGATCGAAGCGTGCACCGCGACGTTCGTCGCGGCCGGCATCCCGGCGGAGTCGATTCGCGGATTCCGCACACCGTTTCTCGAGCACAACCCCGCCACGTTTGTGGCGCTCGAGGCGCTGGGCTTCACCTACGACACCACGCTCGAAGAGGGCGAGGAGCCCGATCAAGACGGGCGGAGTCATGTGTGGCCCTACACTCTCCACGATGGGAGCCCGGGAAACGCGCGTTGGGCGAAACAGACCGGCGCGCCCGCGGTTGGCTCGCATCCGTCGCTGTGGGAGGTTCCGATCCACGTCCTCATGATACCGTCCGATGCCGACTGTGAGCGCTACGGCGTGAAACCCGGCCTGCGCGCGCGCGTCGGCGCGGCGCTCAAGATCGGCTACGGCGGCGGCTCCGGCGAACCGGCCGACCGCATCACGGGCCTCGACTGGAACGTGCTCGAGGCGGCGAAGTGCGAAGGGCCGGAGTTTCTCGCGATTCTGAAGCACACGCTCGACCTGCGACTCGAGGGGAACCGCGCCCCGTTCATGATCGGCGGACACACCGCGCTCTACCCTTCCAGCAATCTCGCCCGCCGCCGAGCGATCGAGGAGTTCGTCGACTACGCGCTGTCAAAGTCCGAGGTGCGATTCGTTACGCCGATCCAGCTCGTCGAGTGGATGCGCAGCACGGCTGCAAAGGCGAAGTGAGACCAGTTCGGCTCACATAGAAATTCTCCTCTAAGGAGGGGAGACTTTCCCACGGGAGGGCGGGCGCCCTCGCCCGCCAGTTTGAGATTGCGAGCGCCGTTCGAGCGCGGCCGGGGGCGGCCGCAATCCCGTTGAGCGACGCGGTAGTCCCTCGATCTAGATTAACCGCCTTCGTCCGACTCGACGCCCGCTCGCGCACGCGCATGATTGCCGGGATGGCGAACATCCAGGGTTGGTTCCCCACATTCATCTACAATGCGCCGCTCACACGCACCGGTTTGCGCACTTTCAACCGCGAGCTGCTCAAGGAGTGCGCGCAGATCCGCGATCTCGACGCGGCAGGCCGCAAGTGGTGCGTGAAGAACTATCCCGGCGGCTACACCTCCTACGCGTCGATGGACAACCTGCACCAGGTGTCATCGACGTTCGCCACGCTCGAGAAGCGCATACGCCGGCACGTCGCGCGGTTCGTCGCGCACCTCGAACTCGATCTCGAAGCGTCGCAGCTCGCGATGACCGATTGCTGGGTGAACATGATGCCCGCGCAAGTCGCGCACAGCATGCATCTGCATCCGCTCTCGCTCATCAGCGGCACCTACTACGTCGCAACGCCGCCTGGCAGCCCCGCGATCAAGTTCGAGGATCCGCGGCTCGACCGGTTCATGTTTGCGCCGCCGCGGAAGCCCGGCGCGCGCGACGAGAACCGGCAGATCGTCCGACACGCCGCGAAGGCGGGCAACGTGATCCTCTTTGAGAGCTGGCTGCGCCACGAGGTCGAGGCCGGCCGAGTTCGCGGCGAGCGCGTGAGCATCAGCTTCAACTATACCTGGCGGTGAGGCGGCGAACAAAATAGACCGTGCACTACAGTTCAGCGGCCGGCGTTGTCCCAGTCAGCCGGCTCGATCTCCGCCTGCGCGAGAATTCTCTTGGTCAATGACCAGTCGATGTCGCCGCGGTGGGGATTGGGCACCGGCACTTTCAGTCCAGTTTGGGGATGTCGCATGGCGTCGTGGCGACCACCGGGAAACGGACCTTCCCAGCCGAGGGCGCGAAACCGGCGGATAAACTCACGCCGACTGACGGGCTTTGGCATGTCGGCCGATCTTGTTCAGGTCGATGCCACCGATCACCGGCACGTTGTCGCCGCAGCGAATCGCCAGGAGGAGCCAGTCTTCCAATGAGGAGATAAGCTCGCGCCGCGCCGCTTCCACAGTCCTGCCCTCAGACCACAGCCCTTTGAAACCGGGCAGGCTGGCGAAGAAACGGCCGTTCTCCATTTTCTCATAAACGGCCTTCCCCATCGCTTTGGCGATATACTCCGAGAACATGCCGCCAACAAACAGGAATGGCGGCTGGTTGCAAGTTGCGGTTGGGCAATCGCGGCAGGCAATGCCGACACGTCGGGACAACACGCTCCACCTCGCAGTAGCATCGTGTCTTGAGGTGGAGCGACTTGGCTCGAACTTTTACCGGATCGTGGCGCCTCTTACGCAGCGGGCTACGCAGCCGCCTTTCCATTTGCGCGGGCGGCGGTTCATGATTACCCTGCAGCCCTATGATTGACGTAATTAAGAAGACACTTTTGGCCGGCGTGGGCGCCGCGATGATCACCAAGGAAAAGGCCGAGGTTCTCCTCAAGGACCTCGTGGACAAGGGAAAGGTTTCGGCCGATGAGGCGAAGGAACTTGCCTCCAAGATCGCCGAGGAGGGCCGCAAGGAATTCGACTCTTCAAGCAAGGAGCTCACCGAGAAAGTGAAGTCCCTTCTCGACAAGGCCGACTACGCCCGCCGCTCCGAGGTGAAGGCCCTCGAGGAACGCGTGCGCGTGCTCGAGGAGCGCCTCGCTGCCGAGGCCACGAAGGTCGGTTGACTGCGGCAACTTCGCCCGGCGCCATGCGCTTCACGAGAGGTGGCGCATGGCTCGGGCACACTCCCGACATCGATCGTGAACCCTTTTGATTTCCTGACCAACGCGGTTCGCGCGAAGGAGATCGTCGCCGTCCTCGTGCGGCTCGGGTTCGCCGATCTCGTGCAGCATTTGAACCCGCCTGCGGGTTTCCTGCAGCGCATCGTGCCGCAGCCGTCGGTGCGCCGCACGACATGGGAGCGCATCCGCCTCGCGGCGGAAGAGCTGGGGCCGACGTTTGTGAAGTCCGGCCAGCTCCTCAGCATGCGCCCCGACCTCGTGCCCGAGCCACTCGTCATCGAGCTGCGCAAGCTGCAGGACGACGTGAAGCCCGTGGCGTTTGAAGAGATCGACAAGGTCCTGCGGGCCGAGCTCGGCGAGGCATGGGAAACCGACTTCGCGGAGTTCGACAAAGAGCCGATCGCATCGGCCTCGCTCGCGCAGGTCTACCGCGCACGACTGCGCGACGGCGGGCGCGTCGTCGCCGTGAAAGTCCAGCGCCCGGGAATCGCGAAGGCGATCGACGCGGACCTCGAGCTGCTCGCGTTCTTCGCCAAGCAACTCCAGGAGCGCGTGCGTGCGCTCGCGCCGTTTGATCTGCCCGGCGTGGCCGCGGCGATCCGCGAGGCGATCGACAGCGAACTGGATTTCGAAAACGAGGCACGGCACCTCAGGATCTTCAACGCGACGAACGCGTTTCCCGACAAGGTGTTCGCGCCGGGAATCGTCGACGAATTCACCACGCCCCGCGTCGTCGTGCAGACATTCATCGAGGGCGAGCGAATCGACGCATCGCACCTCGATCCTGAGCACCGGCGAAAGCTCGCGCACGACGGGAGCCGCTCGCTCTTCCACCAGATCATGGTGCAAGGGTTCTTTCACGCCGACCCGCATCCGGGCAACCTGCTCGTCACCGCCGACGGCCGTCTCTGCCTGCTCGACTGGGGCATGGTCGGGCAGCTCACGCGACGGATGCGCGGTTTCCTCGCCGATCTCTTCGAGGCCGCCGCCGCGAACGACGCCGAGCGGCTGGTCGCGATCGCAGGCTCGATGGCTTCGCCCGGGGCGCGTCCGAACTTCCGCGAGATGGAAAAAGAGGTCATGCTCGCGCTGCGCGAGAACTTCAATCCCGCCATCGGCGAGCAGCAGATCGGCCGCATCATCCTGAAACTGCTGAACATCTTTTCGCGAAACGGCATCAGCGTCGTCCGCGACTACTCGCTCATGGCGAAGGCCGTCGTCTCGATCGAGGAAGCAGGCCACTCGCTCGACCCGGATTTCGATCTGCGGACGATCGCCGCTCCCATCGTGAAGCAAATCCACCGGGAGCGACACAGCCCGACGTCGATGATCCGGCAACTGCGTTCGTGGTTCACTTTTGGCGCAGGCCGTTTCGGTGATCTGCCGGCCGACCTAAACCGGATTGCACGCCGCATCGCGCAGGACGACCTCACGATCAATTTCCAGCACAAGGGCCTCGAGGACCTCGACGACTCGATCAACTCCGCGAGCAGCCGCATCACGATCGCGGTCGTCATCGCCGCTTTGATCATCGGCTCGTCGCTCATCATCACCACGAACATCCCACCCCTGCTCTTTGGCTACTCCGCGCTCGGCATCACCGGCTACCTGCTCTCGGCGGTGCTCGGACTCTGGGTTGTGTGGGACATCGTCCGCCACGGCAGGCATCGGTGAGGCTGACTCTCTCCGAGGTAGGAGCCCGCTCGCGGGCGATCTCGGTGTCTTGTGTAGCCCGCTCCGTGAGGAGCGGGACGGAATCTCCCGCACGTGTCCGCCATAGCCTCGGCGACGGCGGAAGCGGGTTCCTACCTCGGAACTAGCATTGCCCCACTCCACCCCTGCCGGGATTGCCTTTGAAAACCCACCGGCGCACCCTGCCCGTTTCCTCTCATGCCCGAGTCGTCGTCCACGCCTTCCCCCACCCGCGCCCCCGCCGCTCCGACGCGGCCGGAGCTGCTCGCGCCCGCTGGCGATTGGGAGTGTGCGCGGGCCGCGGTGGAGAACGGCGCCGACGCGATCTACTTTGGCCTCGAGAAGTTCAACGCCCGGATGCGCGCACACAACTTCACCGCCGCCGACCTACCGGAGCTCATGCGCTACCTGCACCGCCGCGGCGTGAAAGGCTACGTGACTTTCAACACCCTCGTGTTCGCCAACGAGCTCGCCGAGGCGGAAGAATACCTGCGGACGATCATCAGCTCCGGTGCCGACGCCGCAATCGTGCAGGACGCCGGCATCTGCCGGATGATCCGCGCGCTCTCGCCGGATTTTCCGATCCACTGCTCCACGCAGATGACGATCTCGAGCGCCGCAGGCGTGGAGTTCGCGCGCGATCTCGGCGCGAATCTCGTCGTGCTCGCACGCGAGAACACGCTCGCGGAGATCGAAAAGATCCGCGAGGCCACCGGCGGCAAAATGCCGCTCGAAGTCTTCGTGCACGGCGCGCTCTGCGTGGCCTACTCCGGCCAGTGCCTCACCAGCGAATCTCTCGGCGGCCGCTCGGCGAATCGCGGCGAGTGCGCACAGGCGTGCCGGATGCCCTACGATCTCATCTCCGACGGACGCGAGGTGCCGCTCGGCGACCGGCGCTACCTGCTCAGCCCGCGCGACCTCGCGGGCATCGACGTGCTTCCCGAACTCGTGCGAAGCGGCGTGGCGTCGCTCAAGATCGAGGGCCGGCTCAAGAGCCCCGAATACGTCGCGAGCATTACGCGCACTTACCGCGCCGCGCTCGACCGCGCGATAGCCGCAACAGTGTCCCGGCCGGACTTCGCCGACTTCGGATACGAACTGGAAATGGCATTCTCGCGCGGGCTCGCAACGGGCTGGTTCCAAGGGATCAACAACCAGGAACTCGTGCACGCGCGGTTCGGCACGAAGCGCGGCGTCTTTCTCGGAAAGGTTTCGCGAGTGACTCGCGAAGGCGTTCTCGTTCGCCTCGAGGGTCCGGTGAAACCCGGCGACGGGATCGTCTTCGATCAGGGCAGGCACGACGAAGGCGAGCAGGGCGGCCGCGTTTACCACGTGCGCGAACACGGCGACGAACACGAGCTCACCTTCGGCCGCGAGGCGATCGACCTGCGCCGCGTGAATACTGGCGACCGTGTGTGGAAGACCAACGACCCCGCGCTCGACCGCGAACTACGCAAGACCTTCGAGGGCGACCAGCCGAGATTCACGCGGCCCGTGATCGTCGAGGTGCACGGCCACGCGGGCGTGCCGCTCACGCTCTTGCTTCGCGACGGCGAAGGTCGGACAGTGCGCGCCGATTCGACTGTGCCGCTGGCGCGCGCCGAGACGCGTCCGCTCACCGACGAGACTCTCTTCACGCAGCTCGGCCGGCTCGGCGGCACGCCGTTCAAGCTCGCCTCGCTGGTGAACAAACTCGAACCCGGGCTCATGCTGCCCGTGAGCGAGCTGAACCATGTCCGCCGCGAGGCCGTCGCGAAACTTGAAGAGCTGCGCACGCAACCGCCGCGGTGGAGGGTGACTTCTGGAGAGGTAGGAGCGAGCTTGCTCGCGATCCCTCCCATCGCGAGCAAGCTCGCTCCTACCTCAGAGCCCAACCTCATCGCCTCCGTCCGCAACATCGCGCAGATGGAAGCCGCGTGGGAGGCCGGTGTGCGATCGATCTACTGCGAGTTCGAGGACCCGAAGAAGTATCGCGAAGCGGTCGCGCGTTTTCGCGAGCTGCAGGCGGCGTCCCCCGACGCCACGGGCTCCGAGATCTGGGTGTTGCCGCCGCGAATCTCGAAGCCGGGCGAGGATTGGATTCACCGGATCGTCGCATCGTGCGAGTCCGACGGAATCCTCGCGCGCAATCACGATCACCTCGCGGTCTTTGCCGGGCGCAGGCTGCGCGGCGATTTCTCGCTGAACGTCGCGAACCCGTGGACAGTTGCATGGCTGCGCGAACGCTACGGTCTTGAGCGACTCACGGCTTCCTACGACTTGAACGTCACGCAGCTCGAGGCGTTGCTCGAATCGACCGACGCCGCCGCGCTCGACATCACGATCCACCAGCACATGCCGATGTTTCACATGGAGCACTGCGTGTTTTGTGCGTTCTTGTCGGACGGCACCGACTATCGGAACTGCGGCCGGCCGTGCGATCACCACGACGTGCGGCTGCGCGACCGAGTGGGCGCCGAGCATCCGCTCAAGGCCGACGCGGGCTGCCGCAACACCGTCTACAACAGCCGCGCGCAGACGGGCGCGGAATATGTTTCGCGTATGATCGCGCTCGGCGCGCGGCACTTCCGCGTGGATTTCCTCAACGAGACCTCGGCCGAGGTCGGGCGCATCCTTGGTCGCTACGGGCAGCTCCTGCGCGGTGAGATCCGCGGGGCCGATCTCTGGGGCGAGTTCAAGTTCATCAATCAGCTCGGCGTAACTCGCGGCCAGCTCGATGCACCGGCGCGCGTGATCGTGCCGAAGGCCGGCGGATAGCGGGCGTGTTTCCGATGTCATCGCGAGTGCGGCGA
>DATKCJ010000042.1:0-8597 GCA_035513275.1 Opitutaceae bacterium | reverse complement strand
GTGGCCGTGGGTCCTTGGCGTGAGTGGCGTTGCGATGCAGTGGGGGTGTTGTCGAAGGCCGGTGCTGTCGCGTGGTGGGGCTACCCGCGGCTGGGAATCAGCCGCACGTTGCTGCCTTCGCCGAAGGCGCGCTCGAGCCGCGTGCGGATGATGCGCTCGTTGTCGACTCGCGCGAGGAGGCCGCTGTTCACCATCGTCCCCTTCTCGGCGACGTAAATGCAAAGCTGCCCATCGAAAGCGAACGCCACTGCAGCCGACTCCACCTCGCGTCCGTCGGATGTGTAGGCAAACCGATAAACCTGCACGGGCCGGTGCCGCGCGAGCGCCTTCGCTGCACGGAGGAGCGGATGGTATTTCGGCGCCTTCGGAAAATCGCGCGGGATCGTGAGCCCGGGCCGCTGACGGCGATGGACGTCGATCATGTATTCGGCGCCGGTCGTCTCGAATCGCGGGTAGCGCCGGAAGACGGGTGGGCCGACCTCGGTGAGATCCATTTTCAACGCCGGATCGACAGCGATCGGAATGACGCCGCCGTTGATGTCATAAATGGCGAGCTTCCCGCGCCAGTCGAATACGGCGACCGCATGGCCGGGCGTCACGGTGTAGTCCTCCTTGATGCCCCAGTGCAGAAGCCGCATCCAGCCCTCGCGACTGCGCGAGTTGGCATAAAACTCGTCGTGAAAGCGCACGGACTCGATGAAGCAACCGTTGGGCGCGCCCGTCGCCTTGAACATGAACGGGCCAGCGTCGACCGAGCCGACCGCACCAGTCTTGCAGCCGCCCGCCGAGAGGGCGAGGACGGTCAGGACGAGGGCAATGGTTCCCAATTGGACCCGCATGCTGGCACGCTAGGGGCCGGGCCCGAACGTGCAAGGCACGGCGATTGACTCCCTATGGCACCCCGCGGAAGCTGCCGGGTCCAATCGCCCATGTTCGACCCAAAGGAAAAACTCAAAGAGTCCAATCGCGCCCTTCTCGTAGGCATCCAGGATTCGCGGATGCCCGCCGGCGAGGGCGCCGAGTTGCTCGGCGAACTCGAGGAACTTTGCGCGACGGCTTCGATCGAAATCGTTCGCTCGGAGCTCGTGCGGCTGCGCGGGCCGGGCGCGCGCTACCTCGTCGGTGCCGGCAAGGCGCAGGAACTCATCGAGACCGCGAAAGAGTGCGGCGCCGCACTGATCATCTTTGACGAGGACCTCAGCCCCGCGCAGCAGCGGAACTGGGAGGAAGATTCCGGCCTCGCCGTGATCGACCGACAGGAGGTGATCCTCGAGGTGTTCGCGCAGCGTGCCTCCACTCGCGAGGCGATCCTTCAAGTGGCGCTCGCGCGGATGGAATACTCGCTGCCGCGCCTGCGCCGGGCGTGGACCCATCTTTCGCGGCAGCGCGGTGGCGGCACCGGTGCACGCGGCCAGGGCGAAACACAGCTCGAGGAGGATCGGCGCCTCGTCCGCGATCGCATCACGAAGCTGAAGGCCGAACTGGAATCCGTCGTGCGTCACCGCCACGTGCAGCGCGCACGTCGCGACCGCGTGCCCGTGCCGAGCGCCGCGATCGTAGGCTACACGAACGCCGGAAAATCCTCGCTCTTGAACCACCTCACGGCAGCGGGCGTCTTCGTCGAAGACAAGCTCTTCGCGACGCTCGACCCGACGACGCGCCAGCTCGCACTCCCCGACGGCCGCAAGTTGCTGCTCACCGATACGGTCGGCTTCATCCGCAGGCTGCCGCACAAGCTCGTCGAGGCGTTCAAGGCCACGCTCGAGGAGACAGTGCGCGCCGACTTCCTCATCCACGTGCTCGACGTGACGAACCCGAATGTCGACAAGCACCACGCCGCCACGATGGAGGTGCTCGCGGAGATCGGCGCGGACACAAATCGGATCATCACCGTCTACAACAAGATCGACGCGGCCGACGCGGAGGTCGCAGCCGGGCTGCGCGCGCGCCACCCCGAGGCGGTCTTCCTGAGCGCTCGCACGGGCGAGGGCGTGCCTGCGTTGGTCGAGCACTTGATGGAGCGTACTCGAACCGCTGAGTATCCCGCCGAGTTGATGATCCCTCACTCACACTACGCCCTTGTCTCGCGGCTGCACGCAGCAGGCGCCGTGATCGAGGAGAAGGCGACCGACGACGGAGTGTGGATCCGCGGCCGCGTTCCATTTTCGCAGCGCGAGCAGTTCGAGCCGTTCGTGATTCCGGCCGGCGGAAACGGCGCCGGCGAAATCGGCTCGGTGACTGCGGTTTGACGTAGCCCGCCGCGTGAGCGGCGGGATTCCGTCTCGTCGCCGGATCGTCCCTGCGCTCCCGCGCAGGGCTACAGTTCGCACAATCCGTCGGGCATAAAAGCCCGACCCCAAAAACGGGCCTTACACCAGCACTTCCGCCTGCGCCGGAAGGCGGACGGTGATCGTCGTGCCCTTGCCGAGGTCGCTCTCGAAAGTGATCTTGCCGCCGTGGATGTCGGCGAGCCGCGTGGCGATGGCCAGGCCGAGCCCAGAGCCCTGCTGTTCGTAGACTCGGCGCTCGAACTGCACGTATGCCCCGATGTTCGAAACGTGTTCGGACTTCATTCCCCGCCCCTTGTCGGAAATGCAGATGTCGGTCCACTCGCCGCTGCTCTCGCATGTGAGCACGACGGGCGTGCCCGGCTCGGAAAACTTGAATGCGTTGTCGAGCAGCTCCTCGGCGACTTTCACCACGTATTGCTCTGGCATCGCGGCACGGGCGGTGTTGAGGACGAGCTTGAGGTCGCCTTCGCGGCCCGCGTCCTTGGCCTTGGATTGCGAGATCGCTTCGAGCGCCGTGGCAACATCGACCGGGTCGGTCGCGCGCAGTGCGGCCACGCGATCGGCCTGAGACGCGATGAGTTCGATCTGTGCGTAGACGAGGAAATTGATGATGAGCCTGTGCAAGCGCGTGCCCGAGAGCTTGATGTCCTGCCCGAAGTCGCGCAGCTCAACCGAGGAAAGCGTGCCGGCGTCGTTCACGATCATCTCGGCCATGCCGATGATGCCGGTGAGCGGCGTAAGCAGCTCGTGCGGGAGCATCATGCTGATGTTCGCGCGCAGTTCGGAGAGTTTCTTGTCGGCCTCGTCGCGGATTGCCTTCTGCTTCTGGAGGCGGGCCTGCACGACGTCGATGAGCTCGCGGATACGAAAGGGCTTCGGCAGGTAGTCGTCGGCACCGAGCGACATGCCCATGCGCATGCTCTTGAGGTCGGCGCGGCCGGTCATGAGGACGAATGGAATGTTCGCGGTCTTCGGGTCGGATCGGAGTGTGGAGAGCGTGTGGTAGCCATCCATTCCCTTCATGTTGATGTCGCTGACCACGATGTCGGGAGTCTCGGAGCGCGCCTTCAACACGCCGGATTCGCCATCGAATGCTTCGATGACCTCAAAGCCGTCAAGGCGCAGGCCTTCTGAAATGGCAGCTCTGAGCTGTTCCTCGTCTTCAATGATCAATATTTTCGACATGACTGGTTCGCCGGTGCCAGGAGCTTACCGGGATATGCGATATCGGGTAGTCCTTTCTTTTCAAAGAAATATGAAACCCCGGAACGTCATTCAGGGTTTGGCTTGTCGCGTCGACACAACACGGGCACAACGACGACGGGTGCCGTGCGCCCGCGCCATGACAGAAACGACCCTCAGGAACCCACCGCTCGTGGCCGTCATCGACGACGAACCCGCGTTCGCGAAGTCGATCACGATCGTGCTGCAGTCGCGGGGCTATCGTGTGTCGATCGCGCTCTCCGCGCAGGAGGGCTGGGAGATGATCAAGCGGGAACGGCCGCACGTCGTGCTCTGCGACATCAACATGCCTGGAAGCGATGGCGTGGACCTCTTCACACGGGTGCGAGGCGACCGGCAGTTTGCGGAGCTGCCCTTCGTGTTTCTCAGCGGCCTTTTCACTCCGGAGGAGGCGGCCGACCGTTCCGAAGATGCGAGACCGGGGACTTACTACCTCGCCAAGCCTGTGCGCGGCGATGATCTCACGCGGATGATTGAAAAGGCGATCGCGACGGGCGCCCCGCACTCCGGGGAGCCGGGCTGACAACCTGAATGCTGCCTCGCAACGCGCGATTCCGCGCCGCGAACGACGGGCAATCAGCGACCCCTGGCCGCCGGAGCAGGCGGGGGAACCGGGGGCACCAATAGCGGGCTTGTGTTCAAATCCTCGCGGACCATCGCCACCATGCGCTGGATCTCCATCTCCGCGATGCGGCGGTCGATCTTCGCGAGTTCCACCTGCTTTGCGAGTTCGAGCGTCTCGCGGTCCCCGGTCTCCTTGCGGTCGCGAAGTTTCACGATCTGGATCTCGAGGTTGGCGATTTCCGCGGCGTGGGCGTCGGCTTCACCGCTAAAGGTCTTGATGTCCTCTTCGAGCTTCGAGATCGCGTCCTCATAATCCTTCCGTTTCTTCTCCTCCTTCGTGCGCTCTGCGTTGGCGCTTTCCTCCTGACGTGTGCGGGCATCCTCCTCGGCCCGCTTCTCAATCTCGATTCGCTTCTCATTCTCCGCAGCCTCAATGCGCGCGAGTTCCTCGGCCTTCGCGACCTCCTTGGCCTCGATTTTCTTCTGCGCGGCGAAGTAGCCGACGCCCGGCGTGAACAGGAACGCCACAAGCAGGATCAAGGGCAGAAACAGATAAAAGGAAAAATTCTTCATGGCGGAAATTTGTATCCGAGGTCTCAGGTCTACTTCTTCGCGGCTGCAGCATCGGCGGCGGCCTGCGCCACGGCCTTCTCGGCGCTGGTGATCTTTTCGAGCAACTCGTAGTAGGAGTTCGCGTTGGTCTTGGCCGATTTCACGTAGTCCCGAAGGAAGGCAATCTCGTCCGTGTGGGCCTTCTTGGCTATCTCGACCTTGTTGACCTCATCTTGGATAGCCGCGACATCCAGTTTCAGACGCTCCGCCCGCTCGCGCAGCCTCCTGCGATCGTCAAATGCCTTCTGGCGCGCTTCCTCGAGCTTGAGGCGATTCTCCGACTTCTCCGCATCGATGCGATCCCTCTCCTCCCGCTCCTTCCGGCGCTGGGTCTGGGCCTCGATTGCAGCCTGATAGGCGAGTTGGCGGGCTTCGTTGTCGAGGCGCTGCTTTTCCTTCAGCTCGGCCTGGGCGGCTGCCTCCTTGACCGCGAGGTCAGCGTCGAAGCGCTTGTCAAATTGGTAGTAGAAACCACCGAATACCAAGCAGGCCAACAGCGGGACTATGATGTAGAACTTGTTCATCTGTTCGTTCGTGAAGTGGGGGTCACATCTTCTGGAGCTTTGCTTCGCGCTCGGCGATCGCATCGAGGATGGCGGACTTCATCTTGCTGCCCTTCTCCTTGCTTTCAGGATAAGCGATGGCCTTGTCGGTCGCCTCGAGCGCGTCTTGAAAGTCACCGGCCTCAAAGGAAAGGTAGGCGACGAAAAGATAAGCCTGATCGGGATTTTTCAGGTTTCCCTTTCGAACGGCATCCTTTGCGTGGCGGATGGCGTCCGCTTTCCGGTTGAGCCCGAAATAGGCTTGGGCGACCGCGTAATCAAGCTGTCCGGCGGTCGGGTGGGCAACGATTGCGCGGTTCAAGGCGTCGATCGATTTGAACTCACGCTTGAGCTGCTGGTAAGAGAACGAGAGCAGCTCCCAGTTCTTCAAATCGTTGTCGAGCGTGCCGCGCTTGAGGCCTGCCTCGAGCAGGTCGGCAGCCTTCCCATAGTGGGCCATGTTGAAATAGACGCCGACCAGATTGTAATTGTCCTTCGGCGTATTCATGAAGCCGTGGGACTGCGCGCGTTCCATCGCGAGGACGGCGCGGACTTCCTGTCCGAGGCTAAGGTAGATGGCCACGAGTTGCTGCCAGTAGCTGGAGTTCTCGGGCTTGCGCTGAAGGAGGAACTCGAGGATCTCCGCGGCCTCGGCGTATTTCTCCTTCTGGAGCATGCAGGCGAGCTTCAGCACGTAGAGGTTCTCCTTTGGGCGCGCATCGAGGAGGAGAGCCCTGTCCACGAGCGATAGTGCCTTGTCGACCCGAGCGAAATCAGTCGTCGAACCTTCCTGGGTCGCGCGGTTGAACAGCAACGACGCGTAAAACATGAGTGGCTCGGCGCCCGGATTCGAGGCGGTGTCAGTCCATCGCGCCATCCCGGCCTCGGCCTTGTCGAAATACGCCGAGGCGAGTTTCTCGTCCTTGGTTGAGGTGGCCTCTTGAAAGTAGAGCTGGGCGAGGAAATACACGAAATCCTGCGTCACTCGCGCCTCGAAATAGGGCGGATTGTGGGCGTCGGAGAGCGCAAGGCAGCGCTCCAACGGCTCGATGCCTTCCTGAAGGCGGTTCGCCTGGAGCAGGAGCTGAGCCTTCACTTGAAGCAACACCGCCATGTCGTAGCTGTTCGCCTGCACCTTGTCGATGTAGGCATTCACAATCGCAAGGGCCGCGGTGGGATTGTTCGCGTCAAGGAGCGGCTGGATTTTCGCCAGTTCCGTGCTTGTGCCTTCCTCCAGGCTGTAGGGCCGCTCCTCTTGCTGCGCGTGCATTTGCGCGCCGATCAGTACGGACATCGCGAAGGCAAGAGAACGTATTGCGGGAACGAGAAATTTGTGAACGGCTCTCATCAGGAATTCGGGAGAGTGAAGTCAATTGGGATTGCCATCTTGGTGCTCACGGCTCGCCCACCCTTTCTACCCGGGCGAAACTTCCACTTCATCACAGCGTCAATGGCCGGCCGTTCGAATTCACGCCGGGTCGATCGCACGGCATAGGCGTCGATCACGTCGCCTGTTGAGGAAAGGATAAATGCGACGTACACATCGCCCTCGATCTGCTCGCGCTTCATGTCGTAGGGATAGATCGGCATCGGCTGCGATATTGGCACCGGCTGCTGGTCGAGATCCTTGAGGTTGAACAGATCTTTCATGCCCTTGCCGAAGTTCGTTCCAGGCCTGTTGACTGGGATACTGACGGCACCCTTGGCCACCTCGAGTCCGGGAGGGGGCGGCGGCTGCATGGGCTGCACGAACGCAGTCACCGGCACCACCGTCGGCATGTCGACGAGGCTTGGCGGCGCGAGCTGGTTGGTCGGCGCCTCCTCTGTCATTTCCTCGACGGTGTCCTCTGGCTCGGGCTCGAGCGGGGGCATCTCGAACTGAATGATCTCTTCCTCGGCCACGACCGCCTTGACGACTTTCGTCTTCTCAGGGAGCAGGGTCTCGGCAAAAAGGAAACCGGCGTGGAGGAACGCTGAAACGAGAATCGCAATTATGAGGTCTTTGCTCATGGCGCTTGGGGCAACATCAACGGCCCGTCTGCCTGGTGTTGGTGGTCTCGACCGAGAATCGGTCGATGCCGGCTTTGCGGATTTCGTCGAGGACCCTCACGGCTGCGCCGAACCTGGCCTTCTCGTCGTTTGAAACCATGATCTTCGGCGTATCCGTCTGGCTCTGATAGACGGTCAGGCGACCCTTGAGTTCGCTGAACTCGATCGGCTCGCGGTTCCAGAACAGCGAGTCCTCCGCTGAGACTTGCAGGACCACCATGTCGTCCTTGTCGGGAGGTGTGGTAGTCAGGCTCGGCACCGGAAGATCGACAGGCACGGACTGGATTCTGTTCAACGAGAGTGTGAAGAGCACGAACGTCGCAAGCAGGAAGAAGATGACATCGATCAACGGGATGATCTCGATGCGTGCCTTCTTCTGCGGCCGGGTTTCGATTTTTGTGCCTTTCATGGGGAACAGTGCAGCTTGATGGACGTCTCGTCAGGCAGGGTTGCAGGGCTCAACTGCTCTTCACCCGGGTCTCGATGAACACCTTCGTGAAGCCCGCCTTGCGGGCCTGGTCGAAGACGTAGATTGCCTGTGTGAAGAACGCACGCTCATCGCCGTTGATCAGCACGCGGCCGTCCGGGTTTTGCGCCTTGTAAACCTGAAGGCGGTCCAGGAACTCCTGCATTGTCACCGGATCCTTGTTCCACCCCAGCGTGCCTTCTGCAGTCACGGTGATCGTCACCGTATCCGCAGGGTCGCGCGGCACGCTCGTGGTGGCCGTCGGAAGCAAGACACTCAATCCGTTCGACTTGTTGAGCGAGAGGGTAAACAGGACGAAGGTGGCGAGCAGGAAGAAGATGACGTCGATCAGCGGTATGATCTCGATACGCGCCTTCTTGACTACCCTGGGGGCGTTTCCACCGCGAAGTTTCATGGATGTGGGGTTCTGTGGGATTCCCGCGGCCGCAAAAAACTACTTATTGGCTGCGCCGTGGTCGGTGTTTCCGAAAATCATCTCAAGGTGGTTGCCGACGTCCTCGACCTCATGTCTCGCCTCTTCAAAACGCGAGTTGAGATAGTTGAAGGGGAACAAACCCGTGATCGCGATGAGCAGGCCGCAAGCGGTCGCGATGAGTGCCTCGGCGACGCCACCGGTGATCTGGCCGGCTGCGGCGGCGATGTCGCCGCCTTGAAGTGCACCGAAGGTGTTCATCATGCCCGTGACGGTTCCAAGAAGGCCGAGCAGCGGCGCTGCCGTGATGCAAGTGTCGAGGACCGGCAGTCCCTGGCTATACCTCTTGAGCTCTAGGTTCGAAATCCGGTTGAATGAGTTGCCGAGCGAGTCAGCGC
>DATKCJ010000041.1:0-2146 GCA_035513275.1 Opitutaceae bacterium | reverse complement strand
CAAATCGCGTCGCCGTGCGCGAGTTGATAAGGACTGCGCCTGAGCCGGCGCGCCGGCGCTTCCGCATCGGCGAAGAAGACGGGAAGACCATCTGGTGGTGGCCGATGCTGACGCTGGTGGCGCGGCGTTAGGGGGAAGAAGATCTTTGGCACGCGTTGCATTCAAGGCGAAGTCGCGGCGTAAAGCCGCTCCTACAATTCAGAAGCAGACGGAGTCTGAAACTGTAGGAGCGGCTTTATGCCGCGACTCTGATCCGCTTCCGTCCACCTTCCGTCTCACTTTCATTTTCACTCTCACTCCTGCGCGACCCCATGGTCGCGCTCAAGGTGCTCGCGCAATAGATCGCGGCCAAAGTCGCCGTCAAAGTCGCGCCACACAGTGTGGATGTGGTTCGCCCCGTTCTGCGTGTTGTCGTATTCGACGACGAAGGTCGTGCCCTGAATCCGGTAGTAGTGCGGGTCGCCAACTTCGAGCCCACCTGCCCACGCGAAGCGCAACTTCTCGATCCCCGCGGCCTCGATCTTCGCAAACGCAGCGTGGGCGATTTCGGCGCGATGGCGGTGAAGGTAGTATTTGAGGAGCGCAACAAGCTGCGTCTGCTGGTCGGCGCTCATTTCTGAGACCGCAATCCCGGCGTGATCCAACGGATCAACGCGGCTGTCGGCGCCGGTGAGGATTTCCGCCGGCGCACGCGTCGAGATGCGCGCGACTTTCAACTGATCCGTCGAGAGCGAAGCGACGAGCTTGCGGCCGAGGTCTTCCTCGGCGGCGAGAGCACGTTTGCCCTTGTGCGCACCGATGCGGACTTCGGCTGGATTCGCACCCATGAATGTTGGCGTCGACGAGATCGCTCCGTGGCCGCCAACAAACGTGTAGTTCAGCGAAACGTGGTGCCCCTCGAAGCGCCAGCCCCACGGGTCGGCGCCGGGCGTGCCGAAGATGGCGACGTAGTAGAGTGCGGGATCGCGATGTGCGCTTTGCTCCATCTCGCGAAGCACGTCCTCGAGCGCGATGATCGCGTCGACAGTGGCGAGTCCGCGCTGTGATAGAGCGGCCTTCAACAAGCCGCGCGCGCGCTCGCGGCTCCCCGCGCCGAGGACCTTCATCGATACGCCGCCGCGGACCCTCGGGACATAGTGCCAGCTTTCGCGCTCGTCGCTCGTGAACGGGAAGGCGGCCTTCGCGCGCTGCGGCGCGTCGAGCGAGTCAAGAAACTGGGTCGCCGCGGCGGCGATCTCCGAGCGCGGGGCGTCGTGTGCGTGGACGGGTGACATGAGGAGCGCGAGTGCGGTTGCGACCGGGATGAGCCGCGGGGTCATCACCGGATGAATGAGGGAACCGCAGATGCGCGCAACACAAAGGATGGAGAGTAGGGCGGGTCTCCGACCCGCCGGTTGCGCGCTGGATGGCAGGTCAAAGACCTGCGCTACTTGTCTCCCGCAGAAGCCCCTCAAGATCGAGCTGCCGCGTCACCATCGCGATGCCACCACTGTCGTCGCGGGGCCATTCCGATTCAACGCGGTCGCGATACAGTTCGACGCCGTTCCCATCGGGATCGCGCAGGTAGAGTGCCTCGCTCACGCCATGATCCGCGGCGCCATCGAGCTCGATGCCGGTGGCGATCAAGCGTCGGAGTGCATCCGCGAGCGCCGCGCGCGTCGGGTAGAGGATTGCGACGTGATACAGGCCGGTGGTGCCGGGCGCGGGTGGCGGACCGCCGGCGCTCTCCCAAGTGTTGAGTCCGATGTGGTGATGGTAGCCACCCGCGGAGAGGAACACGGCCTGGTTGCCGAGTCGCTGCGTCACTTCGAAGCCGAGCACGTCGCGATAGAAACCGAGCGCGCGCTCGAGGTCGGCCACCTTGAGATGGACATGACCGATTCGGACGCGTGGATCGATGGCAGGATTGGATGGGTTTGTGGGCATGGTTTTGCAGACGAAGGAGGAGACCTGCGCCCGGAGGTCGCGGGCTACCTTCCGAATTCAGCTTTAAGGGAGCCCGGGCTCTCCGAGCACGGGTCTTGTTTTAGGTCAGGACTTCGCGAGTCTCCTCGCGACGAGCGCATCGAGTGACGCCTTGCCGGCTCCGGCGACGAGCACGATCAGCGCGAGGCCGATGGCGAGCAGGTGGTATTCATAACCCTCG
>DATKCJ010000040.1:0-12592 GCA_035513275.1 Opitutaceae bacterium | reverse complement strand
AAGTCGAGGCGACAAAAGAACGGATCGAGGCAACGCTGTTTCCCGATGCAGCGCCGCCCGCTGCGCGATGTGTGCTGGCGTTTGCCGATGCCGAGCCAGCGGGCTTCGCGATCTACTTCCACAACTTCAGCACGTTCCTCGCCAAACCGGGGCTCTACCTCGAGGACCTGTTTGTGAAGCCGGCATTTCGCGGGCGCGGCATCGGGCGCACACTCCTGCTGCACCTCGCCGGCGTGGCGCGCGAGCGCGGCTGTGGCCGGATGGAGTGGGCGGTGCTCGACTGGAACACGCCGGCCATCGGCTTCTACCAGTCGATCGGCGCGCGGTTCATGGATGACTGGAAGGTCTGCCGGCTCGCCGGCGACTCGCTCGAGAACTTCCGGTGAACAGTTGCGGCCGGACCGCGCGGCGTAGACGATGTGCGACGCCATGAGGCAATCCTCCCGCCCGTGAAAAAATTTGCGAAGCTGCGACTGTCGGCCGCCGCCACGGCGGTGGCCGTGATCCTCGGATCCTTCGCCGCTCCCGCGATGTGCGGCGAAGTCACGCGAGTGTCGATCGACATCCCCGAGGCGCTCGCTACCGAGTTCGGATCGCCGCCGCAGCGCTCCGTGCGTCTTGAGATTTTTTTCGCCGGCAAGAAAGTGGAGGCCGTCCTCGTGTTGCCAGCCGCGCGCAATCCCGCGCTGGCCGGATGGGATGCGCGCGACGTGGAGTCGACGCTTGCGTTTAAGGGCGCCCGACTCGAAGGCGCCGTTACCGCAAACATCATCGCCGTGGGGCGCGCCGGGGTGGCCCCGTGGAAATGCACCGTGAGCGCTGTATGGAAGGACGGAGCTCTTGCAGGCACTGCCGAGCTGTCGATGGGAAACGGCCCAATGCCGGGGCGCGCGTTTTCCGCGTCGCCGACAAAGCTCGCGGCGATGAAAGGTGGCGACGGTTTCGTGGAGTTGCTGCTCCCGGGCGTGGGCGAAGTCGCGGGTGTTCGCGCCGGCATCGAGTTTCGCGACGGCATCGCCGTGGCGTCGGCAGCGTTCTCGCCGCTCATCCATCCGGTTTGGCGCCGGCTCGATGTTTCGGGAGTTTCGCTTAAGCGCGGTCGACTCGCGGGCAAGCTCCTCCTCTTGGCCAGCGCAGGCGACACAGACGTTCCCGCGGCCGGAGCGCGCGAACTGGATCTGAAGCTCGACCTTCGCGAGGGTCTCTCGCCGATCGACGTGAAGAAGCGCACGGGCGTCGCCATTCTGTCCGCGGTGCCGGTGCTCCCCGAGCGAGCCGAGGTAGAACTTGCGTTCGACGGGCCGTTGGTCGGCGGCGAACGCTGGCGTCGGCGCGCGGTCGTGCGGCTCGATGTTTCTCGCGACACGATTTCTGCTTCAGCGCTCTTGAACGGACGCGCCGATCCGGGCTGGAGCGGCGTGGCGGATGCGGTTTCTCTCGGCCGGGACAACGGCCGCTTCGATGGCTCGATCGAGGCGACTGTCGCGTCGGCGACGGTGCAACCAGGTCTCTATGACATTCGCTTTAAGGGCGAGGTCGTGGGGCCGTGGATCGTGGGCACGTTCGAGTCGGAACTCGCGGGAGCGGAGGCCACGAAGGGCGACTTTACCGGATGGTTTGCGGGCGCCGGCGGCTGAGCGGAATCTGCGCGCGACTGGACGTCCGGGTATACGACGCTTAATCTGCGACCATGTGGGTTTACCTGAACAACGCCTTTCTCTCGATCGTCGCCCACCGAACAAAGCCGGAATACCTTCTCGTGCGAGCGCGACTGAGCGGGGACATCGAGCGCGTGTTTCCAGGTTCGGTCGTCTCAGAGTCTGCGCACAACGACTATCGATTCCGCACCGAGGTGAAGCGCACCGTCGCGGGTCGCGTGCTTGGCGAGGTGGTTGCAGGTTTGAAATACGACAACTTCAAGCACTCCGTCGGCGAGCCCGACCGCCACGACGCCTACGTGAAAGCCTGGGAGGCGATGGCCAATCTGCAGCGCCGCAGGCATCCGGATCCGAAGTGATGTCTGTCTGCTATCGGGTGTGGACATCGCCGCGGTCTCTCCGAGGACGGGTCACTCACAAACCCGCGCCCGGAGGTCGCGGGCTACCTCCAAAGCACTTTGGCATGATCCCTACCCGTCACCCGCGACGAGCACTGAGAGTTCCTCCGACGCGCACACGCCACGCGGATGCGAGCACTGCCGTCATGCTCGCGCTCACGACGCGCGCCCCGCGCCGCGCATGAGGTGGAGACGCTGCACGCCGTGCTTTTCGAACTCGGTCCAGTAGCTTGCCTCGAGCTGCTCGAGCTCGGCCTCGAGCGCGGCGACTTCCATTTCGGAAACGTCCTTCCATGATTCGGTGGGCTCGGGGATCGCGGGTTTCCCGGTGTTCAACTCGTAGTCGCGCTCAGCGAGCCGTTCCACAAGCTCGCGCCAGAACAGCGAGCCCTCGTGCTCGCTGATCGTTTCGCGCATGCCCGGCTCTTCCTCGATTTCCGGCGAGATGAAGAGGTCTCCGTCGATGTCTTCCTTCAGCAGATCGTCGCACCCACTCTCGCGGGCGGAGGCGAGCAGATTGCTGATCAAGGCATCACACTTGCGGAGAAAGCCGTCCGGCACGCTGTCGCCATCGTTCGTGAGCACGTGTTCCGCGAGATAGAGCAGCATTACAAGGGTGCGCGCTTCGTTTTGGTTAAGGGAGAGTTTCATTCGGGAGGTCCTCGAGATGGTTCAACTCTGCGGACGCATGTCACGGCTTGGCGCGCCGCACTCGCTTGCTGCGCTTCGCAGGCTCGAGGCCTGCGGCCTGGAGGCAGCGCGTGACGTAAGGATGGAGCCCTTCGGGGATTTCGCGCACCCATTTGTGAGCGGCGTGGTGGTCGTCGAGCCGCGCCACTGCGGCCGGCTCCGCGGGGTAGGCGAAGAAGCACGCGTTGATGCTGTGCACGTCGATCCCGCCGGGTCCGTCGTGGAAGATCGTCTCCGCCGTGTGGATGATCGGCCCGATGTGGCACTCGATCCCGACTTCGTCGCGCGCCTTTCGCGCAGCCGTCTCGCGGAGCATCTCGCGCTTCAACACGCGGCCGCCCGGCACCCACCACTGGCCACGAGCCGGCGCGTCCTTGCGCTTCACCAGCAGCACGCTGCCGCAGTCGACGATAGCCACGTCGACGCAGGCAATCGGCATTGCATCAAGAAATTTGCGAAAGAGCTTTTCAGGAACAAGTTTTGGCACGACCGCAGTCTCGTCCGATTCACGCGGCGATGCAATTCGTCCGCTAAGGCCGCCAGAACACAAGCCCGAGACCGAAGAGGACGAGCAGCGCGCCGAAGACGCGCACGAGGATGTGTTGCGCGCGTTCAAGACGGGAGGAGACACCGCCAGCCTGCAAGAGGAGTGCGATGACCGTCCAACAAACCGCGCCATGTACCGTGAGCAGTGCGGGCAGCGCATACGAGATCCACGCCGGCGAGTCAGGACGGATCAACTGGGAAAACAGTCCCGTGAAGAACAGGAATGCCTTCGGGTTTGTGAGATTGCACAGGAGGCCCTCAAAGAAGGCGTCGCGCGCCATGCCTTTGGCGGATCCGGCCGAGGCCATCGCGGTTTGCGGGGTGCGGGCGAACAGCGCGCGCAGCCCAAACCAAATGAGGACGCCCGCTCCGCCCCAGCGCAGGCCCTCTGAAATTGCGGAGGTGTGGGCGGTCAGCAGCGTGAAGCCGATCGAGAGCGCGGTCGTTTGCAAAGCCAGCCCCACGGTGATGCCCGCGACGGTCGAGAGACCGCGCGACCGTCCGCCGAGACTGTTCTTGAGAACGAGAAGCATGTCCGGTCCCGGCGTGATGAGGCTGACCGTCATGATCACCAGAACCGTAACTAGATCGAAGGGCACGGCGGCAGGGTGAGCGGTGCCTTCGCTAGAGGCAAATCCTCGGAGCCAAGCCAGCGTTATGTAACGGTCGTTACATAACACTGGCTTGGTCTCCATGAGGTTTTCGGAAGCGCAGGTGATCCGATTGCCCGCTTGTCCGATGCGAGGCGTGGGGTAGCGTCGCGTGAACATGACTGTCGCCGACGCGGAACGGAAATGAAGGAGACCGAGCACAGACTGCGGAGCGCACACCTGAGGAACGAGCGGACGATTTGGATTCGTGAGTTCGATCAGTCGCCGACGAATCTGGCCGTATTTCTCGACGCGGAACTTTATCGGGACCGCGTCGGTGCTGGAGCGATAGTCGACGCCTTGCACGCAGCAGGCGAGATTGAGAGCACGCTTTTCGTTTTCGTCTCGATCGAGAGTGTCGCCTCCAGGTGGATCGAGTGCGAATGCCACCCACCTTTTGCGCGCTTCATTGATGAAGAATTTCTCCCATGGCTTGAGGCGGCGCACCCTTTCGTTCGGGCGGCGCGCGAACGCGTGATCGTGGGACTCAGCTACACGGGTCTCGCGGCAGCGTATGTGGCGCTGAATGCGCCACGCCGGTTTACGAAGGTCATCGCCCAGTCGGGGTCGTTCTGGTGGAACGATTGTTGGATCTGTGGGCACCTGGCGGCAGCCGACGCGAAGCCGGAGGCGGAATTCTACCTCGATGTCGGCCGGCGTGAAACCCATGAGAATGTGCGACACAAGGATGACGTGCTGCAGGTCGTATCCCAGATGGAGGGCGTCAGGAGGTTTCGCGACGCGCTTCGGGGGCGAGGCGGCTATCCCAAGTATGTCGAATTCGACGGAGGGCACGACTTCGCAAGCTGGAGCCTTGCGCTTCCGGGAGCGCTTCGGTGGGCACTGTCCGAAAGTGGCAGCGATGCCGTCGAACCAGCACCGAAGGGTCTTTGAATCAGGCGCGGCGTTTGCAGCCTAGCGCGGCACGCGCGCAACGCACCACATGTTGTCGCTTGTCGGGGGATGATCCGCGAATCCGTAGCTCACGATCTCGAAGCCGCCTCGCGCGAGGATTCTCCGAAGCGCGCGCGGCGTGAAGTAGTTCACGTGGTCCGGAAACCGGAAGCCGCACCAGCGCGGGCCGCGGATCGTGCGGTTCCAACACGCATAGTTGGGCATCTTCAGGATCGCGATGGCGCCGGGACGCAGCGTGCGCCGCAGCTCGCGAATCGCTGCCGAGGGGTTTGCCTCGTGTTCGAGGTAGCTGATGAGAATCGCACCGTTCGCGCTCGAGTCGCCGATCTCGCGCAGCCCGCCGAGCGCGTCGCACTCGATCAAGCGGCCGGGCTTTCCCTTGAGGCGGGCCCGGGCCACACGCACGAGCACCGGCGAAAGCTCGATGCCGACGGGCGCGCATCCGGATGGAAGCGAGTCCCACATGTTCCCGTCGCCACAGCCGACGTCGATCACCTCGCCCGAGAGCCCATACCTCCGCGAAAGAGCGAGGAGCTTGTTGTGGCGCATCAGCGCGCGGTAGGTCCGCTTGAGCCACGCGATGACCTTGATGTTCACGCTGCCGATACGACTGTGCGCAGCATGGCGCCGCAGCCGTTCCGCGTCGGCGCTCTGATCCCATTCAAACTCCGCGGTGAGCGCTTCGTAGTGCGGCGGATTTGTGATGTAGGCGAGATGGCAGTCGCCGCACCAGGCGAGCCGCCACGGATCGGGCGCGGAAAGCGTGCGCGAGGGCATGGCCTCGCAAATGGGACAGAGCGTCCTGTCGAAGTGCCTGGAGTTCGCAGCTCCGTCGTGTGTGGGTTGGGTCGGCAAGATTCGGGGGTGAGACAGGCAGTAGAAACGCCGGTTTCTTGTCTACGAAATAGGACGCGCAGACTGCGCGCTCTCCTCAAGGTCCGCCATAGGCGCGCTCCACCCGGGCGACGCGCACCTCGAAACGTTCATACCACTGTGCGCGGCCGGCCGCCTGTGCGGCGCGGTGGCGGGCGACTGCCTTCCATGCGCGGACCGACTCCTCGTCGCGCCAGTAGGAAACCGTGATGCCCACTCCGTCGGCACCGCGCGCGGATTCGATGCCGAGGTAGCCCGGCTGTTTCGCAGCCAGCGCCTCCATCTCGGCGCCCATAGCGGCGTAGCCCGCGTCGTCGGGGCTGAGCCGCGAGGTAAAGATCACGGCGAGATAGGGCGGCTCGGGTGTTGTTGCGAATCCAATGCTCATGTTGAAGGCGGGTGCCCGGTGCGGCGCAGGTTGACCGCGTGCCACACGGTCGGCACTTCGACTCGCCACAAAGGGATCACCGAGGCGATGACGATTTGCTCCAATGCAGACAAGAGCGTAAACGCGAGAGCCGCGGTGAACACCCAGCCGGGGCCGCCGATGAACCACACGATGAGTCCAGCAGCCATGAGCACCGCGGAGATCTTTCCCGCCAGCGAGTGAAACGCGTTGAGCCGCCTGAACCGCAGGAACCCGATCGCGAAGCTGATTACGTAGGCGATGAGCAAGAATGCAATCAGCCACATGCGATCGAAGATGAAGTCCGGCCAAAGCCAGCCGACAGCAAAGAAGCAAACGAGATACGTGAGCATGTCGGCAAACGCATCGAGCCGCGCACCGAGGTCCGACTCGATCCGCAGCATTCGCGCAATCGCGCCGTCGAGAAAATCGCTCACCACCGCGACGGTGAAGAGGCTCTTGTAGACACCTTCGTATCCTTCCCACGCCGACCAGAGCGCGACCGGCGCGATGACGATGCGCGATGCTGATCGCGTTGGGGAGGTGCGTGAGCGAACTGCGCACGGCGGACATGCGCACGGAGAATACAAGAGGAAGTGCAGGTTGAGCAACAAGTCCGCTGGAACGGCCCACAAAACGGGAAACGCCGGCCACCGAAACAAGTCGGTGCGCCGGCGCTCGTGGACACCCTCCCCAGAGTGTCCGGTCCGTCCGTCAGGAATGGTTGATCGTGAGCAACACGATGTCTGAAGCGTCCTTGGCGAGCGCGAACCTCAAGCGCGTCTGCGGCTTGGCGGGCAGAGTCGCGATCGCGGACGCAGGAATCGGCTGCGAAAGGGACTTGGCAATCTCTTCCGCAACGACCGCCTCGAGGCGCTCGTCAATGAACCGGAGCGATTGGGCGCTCACCTTGAACTCGGGAAGTGAGCCCGTCTGGACGTCGGCGGCCTGTGTGAAAGAAGCCGTGGCAAAGACGGCGAGGATGGCGAAGAAAGTGTTTTTCATGATGACACGGACAATTGCAGCCGCCGTGCCAACTCCACGTGCGCGCAGTATTTCGTTGGAACTGCGCGATTTGCCGTCAGCGCGCCAAAATCCACGGATCCGCATCTATTGCGATGCCGGTCATCACAGGTCCCGAAATCGGGACAATGGATGGCATCCTGGCGTCGACCGTAATTCGGTGGAGTTCTTTCGGGGACTATCGTCCGCGGCACGCAAAGAGAATCCCTCACGAGACCTCAACCGGCGACCGGCAAGCTGGCCTTTAGGTAGGACCAAACTGAGCATGGGCGAGTCACTTGGTTGGGAAAAACATGAACCTGCTGGCGATATTCGATAACGACGGGACGATTTGCGACACGCAGGAGGTCGAGGGCGCATGTTATGCGAAAGCGATTGAGCGGGTCACCGGACGATCGCTCGCGACGCTGGATTGGACGACTTACGAAGAGCCTACGAGTAGCGCGATCGTTCGTGAATTTCTCGCCGGCGATCCAGCTGCGCTTGAGAAGGAAGGAGAAATCGAGTGCGAGTTTGTGCGGCTGCTGGAGCAAGAACGTCCAGCGTTTCCCGGCGATTTCATTCCTCTGCCGGGTGTATTGCAGTTCATAAGCCGCTTGAAGGAAGAATCGATTTGCTCCGTCGCGATCGCCACCGGCTGCTTCTATGCCAGCGCAAGGTTCAAACTCCAGTGCTGCGGCATTGCCCTCGACGATTATCCGCACGCCACTTCCAGCGATACCCCACGAAGAAGAGACATTATTCCGCTCGCGGCGAGCCGAGCCGGATTTCCCCTCTCCTCGGTTGTCTATTTCGGAGATGCTCCATGGGACGTCCGAGTGAGCCGCACTCTAGGTGTTGCAATGATTGGAATCGGTCGTCGGATCCAGCGATTGCGAGAGCTGGGGGTTGAGTATGTGTTCCGCGACTATTCCGACTCCGATGCGATTATCCGGGTGCTCTGCGACCTCAAGAAAGAGCCGAACTTTGAGAGTTCTGTGACTCCGTAGCACGGTGGAGGATTCCGGTTGAACAAGCCATTGTGACGAGCTGCGGTTCCGCTGGCTGGGGGCAAATCCGGACTAGCTGACACCATCGCGCGAAAACTCGCGCTACTGGTCCGGCGCGAGACGCGCCAGTCCGGTTGACTCAAGCCCACGGGAGGACACGCTGTTGGCGTGGACGGTCACTCAAGTCGAATTCAGGGCCTTGCCGATGCCTCGGTTGACGAGAAGCTCGCGCTGATCGACGAGCTGTGGGAGTCCGTCCGCCGCTCCGGCACGATTCAAGTGCGGGAGGACCATCTCGAGGAACTTCGCAAGCGGCTTCAGGAGGTGAGTGCCGATCCTGCGATTGCGTTCACGCCGGCTCAGGCGCGCGCACTCCTGAAGATGTGAGAAAGCCGCTCAAGATCGCGCCACGGGTAGTCCCGGACGATTTGCAGGCGATCTACGACTACCATAGGCAATTCTCCGTGGCCAAAGCCGAACGAATCATCGGGGAATACGACCGCGTCGTCTCGATGCTCGAGTTGAATCCATTGATGTTTCACGAAAGGGAAGAGGGCTGGCGGGTTTACCCGTTCGATTCCGGCACCTATTTGCTCTACTATCGAGAGCTCGAATCGATGTGGTTGGTTGCAGGCGTGTTTCACGCGCGCCGTGCCCCGTCGTGGATCAGGGAGCAGCTGACAACTCGAACGTAGTCGTAGAGAAGTCTTCCATCCAACACTGCGACGGCGTGCGGATTGATGTGCGCGGCTTCGCGTCGGCAGAGGAAGCTAGCTGATCTCTTCGCGCGAAAGCTCGCGCCACTGGCCCGGCGCGAGACCGTCGACCGTGATTGGTCCGAATCGCGACCGGTGCAGCCTCGTGACGACGAGCCCGAAGTGGGCGAACATCCGCTTCACCTGGTGGAAGCGACCTTCGGTGAGCGTCAGCTCCACTTCGCGACCGCCCTTCAACACGAGGGTCGCCGGTGCGCACGGATCTTTTTCGCCAACGAGCAAAAGCGCGCCTGATGCAAATGTCGCGATGAGCGCCGCGTCCGGCTCGGCGTCGAGCGTGGCCTCGTAAACTTTCTCGAGCTTGTGCTTTGGCGAGACGAGGCGGTGCACAAGCGGCATGTCGTCGGTGACGATGAGCACGCCTGTCGTGTCCTTGTCGAGCCGGCCGACTGTGGTCGGCACGGGATTTCGCGCGAGCCAGCGCGGTGGCAGCAGATCGTAAATGCGCCGGCCCTCGCCGGAGTCATGCGAGCACACGCAGCCCGCGGGCTTGTGCATCGCGATGAGGATGCCGTCGGTGAACTCGAGTGCTGTGCCGTCGAACGACACGTCGCGCGGCGCGGCCTTCGCCCCAGGATCGGTTTCGACCGCGCCTGCGACAGTCACGCGACCGGCCTCGATAAGTGCGCGGGCCTCGCGCCGGCTTCCGTAGCCGAGGTTCGCGAGAATCTGATCGAGACGACGCACGTCTTCAGAAATTCCGGGCGAGTCGGCCGCGGTAGCGCGCGACGAGCTCGTCGTTGTGCGCCTCGCCGCCCGGCAAGTTCTGGCTGAGGAAGATCGGCGGCTTGTGGCTATTTGCTCGCATCCAGTCGATCGCGGCGAGCTGAAGCTGGTTCAAAAGGAGCGCGCCGGTGAGCGTCGATGTGGGTCCCGCGCGCACGCCAGGTTCGATCTCGATTGCGGCGTCGCCAGGCACGCCGCCGTTGTCGAGCACATGGTCGGCGATCTCGTGCAGCTTGCGGCCGCCGGGGTGCAGTGTCGGTGCGGTGCGCGACATCGCGAGCGAGCAAAGGCCGACGACTGTGAGCCCTTTCTCCTTCGCGTAGATTGCGACCTCGAGCGGCGAGACGTTCTTGCCGGAGTTCGAAATGACGACGATCACCTCGCCCGCGCGCATCCCGTAGCGGCGGTCGTAGCGCTCGACGATTCGCGCACCGTAGCCCGCGACGTTTTCGGCGACGCCGGCACCGGGATCGAAAATGCCGCTCACGCAAATCAGTCCGCCGGAGCGGCCGATCAACTCGCGCGCCAGAATCTCGGAGTGTCCGCTTCCGAAGGTATGCAGCACGCCGCCACCTGCCACGGAGCGGCCGATCGCTGCGCCGGCGGCTGCGATCGCGGCTGCGTTGGCATCGCTGATCGAAGCGAGCAACGACTCGATGTGCGCCTGGAAAGCGTCAGGTAGGTTGGCCATGGGTCGCCTCAGTAGAGAATCGTGAACGCGAGTGAGCCGAAGACGTCGTGCTTGCTCTGTCCGTAGAATTCCCGCGTGCGGGATACCTGCGTGTAGTTACACCGGAAGCGGCGATAGCGAAACGAAACTCCGGCGAAGAAGTCTGCGGCAATCTCCCGCGTGTCGACGCTGTGGCTGTCTTTCCAAGTGTTGCCATCGAGGAAGATGTTCCACGCGACGAGCCGCGCGTCGAAACCCGCGAACCCGTGGACCGCCCAACTCCTGAGGTCGGCATGCGAGTGCGTGTTGGAGTCGCCGCCGGGTCGGATCGGCGCGTGGCCAAAGTCGGACGGCAGCCGCCAGCCGAACCGCGCTTGCGCGCCAGCGGAGAGGTGTGTGGCGACATTTCCCAGGCTGATGCCGACGTGCGGTATGAAGTCCGCGCCCCAGCCTTTCGGGGAGCCGTGCGTCACAAAGCGACGCCGGTGCTCGTAGGCGATGATGATGCCCGGCTCGTCGCGAAGCTGGTTGTCCCAGCCGACCACCTCGTCGACGCCGATCAATTTGTGCCAGCCGTTCTGGATCTGCCGGCCCAGCGCCGACTGGCCGACGATACCGAGGCTGACTTCAAAAACGTCGAGCTGGCCGTCGGTCTGTGTGTGGACGGCGAGCGAGCCGTAGAGCCACGCGGCGTAGGGGCGATCGTCGGGGACGAGCTCGGTCGTCGCGATGTCCTCGGGCGTGAAGATGTTTTGCCCGAACGCGAAGCCGAGCTTGCGGCCGGGGCGATCCTCGCGGTGTGTCGGCAGCCACCGCACGATCTGGCTGGCCCACGACGGCGCCTCGTCGAGATCGGGCGTGAGGTTGCGCGAAAGCGCGCTGATCTTGAAACCGTTTGTGTAGTGCTTGTCGGAGCCGGCGAGGAACTTGTCGTTCTCCATGTAGACCGTGAGCGTGCCCCAACGCATCTTCGGCTCCTCTGTGGGCGGCGGGTCTGCGGGCACGCCGAACGCGCCTGTAGGCAGCAGCGCAAGCAGGAACGAAAGCATTCTCATGTTCAGCGACACTCCCACCTTCCGTGAATCCCACAAGGCAGGATCTTGCCATCGCTCGCGACCGGCAGTCCCACCTCGCCGCCGGAGATCGTGCCGCCGCCGTCAGCGAAAAGTTCGCGCAGCAAGTTCACAACAACCGTCGGCGAGAGCCGCGCGGTGTAGGCGTTGATCAGGAAGAAGAGCGGCCGTTCGGAAAGCACTTTTCGGCAATCAGCGAGCAGTTCCCACAAGTCGTCCTCCAGCTTCCACATCTCGCCGTCGCCGCCGCGGCCGTAGGTGGGCGGATCCATGATCACGGCGTCATAGGTGCGACCGCGGCGGATTTCGCGCTGCACGAACTTGCGGCAGTCGTCGACGATGTAGCGCACCGGTGCCTCAGCGAGTCCGGAGAGCGCGGCGTTCTCGCGGCACCACTCGACCATGCCCTTCGCAGCGTCGACATGGCAAACCGACGCGCCCGCGGTAGCAGCAGCCACGGTCGCCGCACCGGTGTAGCCGAAGAGATTGAGCACGCTCACGGGCCGGCCCGCGGCGCGGATTTTCGCGGAGAACCAATCCCAGTTCGCCGCCTGCTCTGGGAAAAGGCCCGTGTGCTTGAAGTTCGTCGGGCGGATTTTGAACGTCAACGCGCCGTAGCGGACCGTCCACGACTCGGGCAGTTTTCTGCGGAACTCCCACTCGCCGCCGCCCGCCGCACTGCGGTGATAAAATCCGTCCCAGTCCTTCCACTCCGCTCGTCCGCGCCGCGGCCAGAGGATCTGTGGGTCGGGCCGCACGAGCACGTATTCCCCCCAGCGCTCCTGCTTCATGCCGGCGCCGCAGTCGAGCAACTGGTAGTCCTGCCACTTGTCGGCGAGGATGATGGATGAGTTCGCGGGAGAGTCGGCCACGAGGCGCATTAAACAATGCCTCGGGCAAGGAGCACGGAGAAAAGTGCGCGGCATTCAGTCAAATCGACGCCGAGAGGCCGCCGTCCACGCGCAGCGTCTCGCCGGTGACATACGAGGCGGCATCGGATGCAAGAAACGCGACCACGCGTGCGACCTCCTCATACCGGGCTGGGCGGCCGATCGGCAGTTCGGCCGCCATCTCTGCGCTGATCTGATCGGGTTCGTGATCGAAAACGACGCTCGGAGCGACGCAGTTCATGCGGAGGCCGTCCACCGCATACCGCCGCGCAAAGAGTTTGGTGTAGGCAGAGAGCGAAGCGCGGATCG
>DATKCJ010000039.1:0-22360 GCA_035513275.1 Opitutaceae bacterium | reverse complement strand
GAATCCGGTGCCGTCGCTCTGGTTGTTGAACGGCCCCGCCATGCGCACGTCGGAAACGACACCGACAACCTGGCGCCACGGTCCCGGCTGCGTGCCGTTCTGGCGGATAGAGCGGAAGCGCCGCCCGATCGGGCTCTCGTTTCCAAAATGCTTCTTCGCGAAAGTGGCGTTGATCACCGCGACCGGACTGCGCTGGTCGGAATCGTCATCGGTGAACTCGCGGCCCTCGAGCAGCTTTTGTCCGAGCACTGCGTGGTAGCCGGGCGTGACATTCTCGAACTCCGAGGCAGTGCGATCGCTGTCGACCTTGTATTCCTTGCCCTCGATCTCGACCGAGACGTTTCCGGAAAACACCATGCGAAACCTGTTCGTGAGCGCGACAGCTTCGAACTGAGGTGTGGCCCGCATCTCGCGGAGCAGGCGCTCGTAAAAGAGCTGTCGCGGCTCCGAGCTGGGATAGTCTCCCTCCATCAGCCCCATGCGAGCGCCGAGGATCGAGCCGGTGTCGTATCCGTAGTCTATCGTCTGCTGCTTCACAATCGACTGGAGCTGGAGCAGCGAGCCGATGAGCAGAAGGCTCGTGACAACGATCTGAAGAGTCACGAGTCCCTTCGTGAGCACGCCAATCGCGCGACCCGTGTTTCCGCGGCCCGATTCCTTGAGCACGTCGGCCGCGCTCGCACGCGACGCAATCCACGCGGGGATGAATCCCGAGACAACCGCCGAGAGCATCGTCGCACCGACGACGAATGCGAGCACGCGTCCGTTGATGTTGAACGTCATCCACGAGGGAATCGGGTTCTGCAGATTGTGAACCAACTCGTCGAGGTATTCCGTGGACCACAACGCAAGCGCGACGCCGAACACCGCGCCGAGCGCCGCGACGAGCAGACTCTCGGTAAGCATCTGCCGGATCAGCCGCACGCGCGAGGCGCCGAGCGACGAACGCACCGCGAGTTCCTTCGCCCGCAGCGTGGCGCGGGCGAACTGCATGTTCATCACGTTGACGCAGGCGATGAGCAGCACGCCTGCGCAGAACGCCAGCATCGTATAGAGCAGGCCCGCGAGCTGTCCGCCTGTGAAGGCCACGATGAGCGGTCGCACGTATCCCTTCGTAAACTGCTTGTTCGTGTCGGGAAACTGCTCCGCGAATCCCGCGGCCATCGACGAGACATCGTCCATCGCCTGCTCGATTGTCACGCCGGGCTTAAGCCGCGCGATGATTGCGATGAAGTTGATCCCACGATCGTTTCGCGGCCGCACGGGAAACTCGGCGTTGACGGGAATCCAGAGTTGCTCGTTGCCGGGAAACGCGAACTTCGGCGGCATCACCCCGACGATGGTGCCGCTCCGGCCGTTCACGCGCACCGCCTTGCCGATCACCGAAGGTTCACCGCCGAAATCGCTCTTCCAAAGCGCGTCGCTGATGATGACCGCCTTGTCGACGCCGGCCCGGTCCTCTTCCGGAAGGAAGTCGCGGCCCAGCACCGGAGAGACGCCGAGTGCCCGGAAGAAGTCGTGCGTGATGTAGCCGCCGGTCAGGCGCTTCGGGTTGCCGTCGTAGGTAAGGTTGACGGTCGAGCCGTTCAGGTAGCCGACGAATTCAGAGAATGACTTCTGTTGCTCACGCATATCGGCAAAGTCGGCCGTGGTGATCTGCGAGTTGAAGTTGTTCGGCGTGAAGTTCGTCGGATCGGCGAGCTGCACGTCGACGAGGCGCTCGGAGTCGCGGAATGTGAAAGCATGCAGGAGCACGCCGTTGACGACCGCGAACTGCGTGGTGACAGCCGCGATGCCGATCGTGAAAACAAACACAGCGAGCGCGCAGAATGCCCTTTCCTTGAGGAGCACTCGGAATCCGATTCGGATATCCTGCAGGAACGATTCGATCATGTCTCGTCGGCGCCTCAACGGGCGCGATCAGGTTTGGGATGTTGGTGGAGGGTCGGCCCCCGCGACGACCCGGCAACGGGTGCGGTCACGGACGGCGGGACGGATGTGCGGCAACGCATCGGTTCGACCACCGCTTGGTTGCAAATCCGGTGCCAACGCCGGCTCCGGATGCAACTGCTTGGAGAGCATCGCGCTCTGCCAGACTCAACCGCGGCACCATTGCGCCGCCCGGTCTGAAAATGAAATTCACGCGTCCCGAATTTGGGATGACGAGCCAGGTAGCACCGCCTTTGTTTGACATTGAGTCTGCATGCTGTGGGTCGGGCTTTATGCCCGACTCCGAGTCGCCCTCCGGCTGTGAGTCCGCCTCGGGTCCCGACAGCAACCGCACCGATTCGGGCGTGAAGCCCGACCCACAAAATACGAATCGGCATCCTTCACGCTCAACCGTTTGACGGACCTCAACCCTACTGCTTGCGTTCGTGCACGCCAGTGGTGGTTTCCCAACATCATCGAGCTCTTCGAGACGCTCGATGCCGGCGAGCTTCGCGCAAGGGTCTTGGAGTAACTCGCCTCCGGTCCTTCTGGCTTGCACTCGACGCCAACGCGCGACGGATTCTCGTCACGTTCGACACTCGAGCACAACGCGTCACCACCGATGACCGGCAACCTCGTTACAATCGCGCTGCTTCCATTCGAGAACCTCTCCGCCAATCCCGAAGATGCGCGGTTGGCGACCGGATTCTTGCACGACCTCTTGTCGGAGATGTCACGGTTTCCTTCGCTGGGCGTGATCTCAGCCGATTCCGTGACCGCCGTGGGGGCACTCGATGGCGGAGACGCCGCCCTCGCCGCGCGGGTCGGCGCGAAATACCTCTTGAACGGGACGCTGCGGCGGTGGGAAGACTCCCTGCGATTCAACGTGCGGCTCATTGAGGCCGCGAGCGCGCGGCAACTCTGGGCCGGTCGTTTCGACAGCGCAGACTTGCCGGCGGCGCACGACGAGATAGCCGCAAAGGTCACAAACGCGCTGGCGCTTCAAGTGGATGCGTCGCTGCTCGCGAGCGCGCGCAGGCGACCGCCCGCGAGCCTGGAAACCTACGAGTGCTGGTTGCGCGGGATGGAGTGCCTGCAGCGCGGCACCGCGGAATCCGACGAGGAGGGACGCCGGTATTTCGAGCAGGCGCTCAAACTGGATCCGCACTACGCCCGGGCGCACGCGGGGATTTCGCTCTCACACTTCAACGAATGGAGCTGCCAGGCGTGGGAGGGTTGGGAGTCCAGCGAGAAGGCATGCTACGATCACGCGATGCGCGCGGAGGCACTCGATCCGGACGACGCCGTTTGCCAGGTCATCCTCGCCCGCATCGAGCAATACCGCCGCGAGTTCGATCGCGCAGCGGCCCGGCTGGAGCACGCACACGCGCTTGCGCCGAACAACGCAGACATCCTCAAGCAGCTTTCGCTCTGCCACACGTTCGACGGCGACGCTGCGCGCGGCATGCAGTTCTTCGAGCGCGCACTCGAGCTCAACCCGTTCCCGACGGCGTCGGTCCACTACTACGGCACAGTCATCCTCTTCGCGCTCCGTCGCTACGAGGAGGCGCTCGAGCGCGCAAACAAAGCGCCGCCGGGTGCGATCGTCGACACTCCCGCCTACGAGGCGGCAGCCAGTGCGCTCCTCGGAAACACGAAGGAGGCCGCGCGCCATCTCGCCGAGTTCCGCGAAGACTTCGCAAAGCGCATCGTGAAAGAGCGCCAGCCCTCGCGCGGGGAATTGCTTACATGGACGCTTCATGTGAACCCGTTCCGTCGCGAGGAGGACACCGCCCACCTCGCGGAGGGCCTGCGGCTCGCCGGTCTCGAGGGCGACTATGAGCGCACGTCCGCGCTTGTGGACTGGCCGGTCGCGAACGCATTCCGCCGCGAGGGCGCGCTCTGGATGCTCGCCTACGATCACCATGTCGCGCAGATGCCCGAGCTGCGCGGCTTCCACGACATCGCGAAGCTCCTTGCCGCTCCCGGGCAGGAGATTCACAGCGCCGAGCTCGCCGGGCTCGCGGTCAAGTCCGCCGGCATCGAGGTCCTCGACGAAAAGGCCCGGCGGACCTACCGCAAACGACTGGCGGAACTCGAAGAGGAAATCACCGCCGCCGCGGAAGCCGACCAAATTGCTCGCGCAAAGAAGCTCGAGGAGGAGCGAGACGCGCTGATCGCCGAGCTGCGCAAGTCCTCCGGTCTCGGCGGGCGCCTTCGCAAGACAGGAGCCAGCGACGAGCGCGCGCGTACGGCTGTCACCTGGCGGATTCGCAACGCCGTGAAAAAGATCGGCGAGGTGCACCCGCCTCTCTCGCGGCATCTCGCGAACTCGATCCAAACCGGCACCTTTTGTTGCTACCAGCCCGAGCAGCCGACCGCGTGGCAGTTGTGAGGCGACACGACCTCACATTGTGAGGCCGCGCCTCACGCCCATGGGGATGAACAAACAACATCCTCATGAACACCACCACAGTCCTGCCCCACCAGACCGACCGCGTCTTCCTCACTGACGGCGGTCTGGAAACCACGCTCATCTTCCACGAGGGGATCGAACTTCCCGCCTTTGCGGCATTCACGCTTCTCAAGGACGCTGCCGGGCGCGCGGTCCTCGAGCGCTACTACCGCCGCTACCTGGAACTCGCGCTCCGCAACCGCACCGGCTTCATACTCGAAAGTCCCACATGGCGCGCCAGCCCCGACTGGTCGACGAAACTCGGCTACACGCCCGCGGAACTCACGAACGCAAACCGCGACGCACTCGGCCTCATGCACAGCCTGCGCGAGGAGTTCGAGAGTCCTGAAACACCGGTCGTGATCAGTGGAGGCGTCGGTCCGCGCGGCGACGGCTACAAACCCGGCCAGCTCATGTCCGCCCGCGAAGCCGCCGCCTACCACGGCCCCCAGGTCCGCACCTACTTCGACTCCGGCGCCGACATCATCTCGGCCATCACGATGAACTACATCGAGGAGGCCATCGGCGTGGCCGACGCGGCAGCCGCGCTCGGCATCCCATCCGTGATATCGTTCACGACAGAGACCGACGGCCGACTCCCCACCGGGCACACGCTCGCCGAGGCGATCGACTCCGTCGACACCGTCGCCGCGGTCGCGCCCGCCTACTACATGATCAATTGCGCACACCCGACGCACTTTCGCGACGCGCTTCCGCTCGGCGCTCCGTGGCTCTCGCGGATCCGGGGCCTGCGCGCCAACGCCTCCCACCGCAGCCACTCCGAGCTCGACGAGAGCACCGAGCTCGACGCCGGAAACCCGCACGAACTCGGCGCGCAATACCGCAGCCTGCGCCAGCTCCTGCCCAATCTGCACATTCTCGGCGGCTGCTGCGGCACAGACCACCGGCACATCGAGTCCATCTGCAACCAATTCCACGACGACGAGTCCGCAGCGGCGCACGCGCCCGCTGGCTCGCACTGAAGCTCTCCGAACCAAACGACACTTTCAAAGAAACACACCCATGTTCACCGCTATTCTCACGCCTCCCTTGAAACTCAGCCCGCCCGGTCGCAGGCATCGCCGTCGCGTGCCACGATTCCGGCCACCTCCGCTCGCACCCGGCCTGCCTTCGCAGAACGCGCTCCAGCTTACGGCCGCCGTTTTGGATTCGCCGCCGCGCGAACGCAGACAGACCGCGTTGTCCTTCCTTCGCGATGTCGCGCTCGCGACACTCGTCACCCTCGTCTTCCTCTCGCCGTTCCTCTACTTCGTGGCACCGCCATTCACCTGGAAATGGACGATCGGCGTCGGGCTCGGAATCGTGGCCCTCACGGTTTACGCGCGACGACGTATGCGCGGGTGAAGCGCAGCGATTCGAGAAGAGTAGCTGCAATTCGCCGCGGACCCCGTAGGCTCCGTCTCATGAAAAAACTCCTCGGCATCGTTCTCATCGTCGGCGGCGGCTGGCTGGTCTACACTGGCTACAACCGTTCCGAATCCATTGCAGGCAAAACCGAGGAAGGCCTCGCCGACTTGAAGAACGAGATCGACGGCAAGGCCCGCGTCGCGGATCACGTCTGGTATTATGCCGGCGGCGCCCTGCTGATCGTGGTCGGCGGCGCGATGGTGATGCGCAAGGGCTGAGCGAGGCGGGCGAGTCGAGTAGCGCACTCTGCTGGCCAGCAGAGCCGCTCGCATCGGGGCTGCGGCTGCCACGCAGCGTGGAAAAGTCCAACGTCCAAGCTCCAAACTTCAGAGAAGCTTCAACTGCGAATCATCGAGTTGGGCGATTGGAGTCTGCTGATTCACTGTAGCTTGGCGGTTGGAGCTTCGGTGCGCAGCAGGACCCACTCTCCCTTCGGCCGCACACGAATAGGAGTTGGCGCGGTTCGGCCACGGTGGCAGACTCATGCTCCCCAACCCCAAAATGAAACTACTCCGCCTCCTGCCCGCTCTGCTCGCGATTCTCATTTCCGCCGCCGCATCCGCCGGCGTCGACGACCACCTCGGTCTCCAGATGTGGAGCCTGCGCGAAAATACGAAGGCTCACGGCTTCCACTCCTCGCTCGACCATGTGAAAGGCTGGAGCATTCCCGAGATCGAAGGCGGACTCGTGACGCCCGGGCTCGACTCCGCTGCGGTGCTCGCCGCTCTGGCCGAGCGCGGCCTGAAGATGCCGAGCGCGCACATCGGCTATGAGGCTCTTGTCGACGACCTCGACGCCTCAGTCGCCACTGCGAAGGAACTCGGGCTCGACTTCGTGATCTGCCCGTGGATCCCGCACGATGGCGAGTTCACGCGCGCTAACATGGAAAAGGCAGTCGTCGACTTCAACCGTGCGGGCGCCGCGTTTCGTGCCGCCGGCATCAAGTTCGGCTACCACCCGCACGGCTATGAATTTCATCCCACCGCCACGCCCGGCGAGACGCTCCTCGATGATCTGATCCGCGCGTGCAACCCCGACGATGTCTGCTTCGAGATGGATGTGTTCTGGGTCGTGCACGGCGGCGGAGATCCAGTCGCACTGCTCAACAAATACGCGGGCCGCTGGATGGGCCTTCACATAAAGGACATTCGCAAGGGCGCGCCGACGGGGCTCACCACGGGCAGCGCACCCGAAAGTGACAACGTCGCCGTCGGCACCGGCGCGATCGACTGGCCCGCCGTGCTGAGCACCGCGGAAAAGGTCGGCGCGAAGTATTTCATCATCGAGGACGAATCATCCGCGCCGCTGGACAATATCCCGCTCTCGGTTGCCTACCTCCGCGCGTTGAAGTTCTAGGAATCAAGCAGTAGACACGAATTGCACGAATTTGCACGAAGCCCAGCAGTCGGCGGATTTGAATCGGTTCGCATCTGACTGATTTGTGGCTCGGGGTTTATCCCCGACACCATGGCGCACGAGTCGGAGTCGGGCGTAAAGCCCGGCCCACACGTGACAGACCGACTGCTCGGCTTTCTGAACGTCTGAATCCTATCCCTTCAATTCGGGCCCATTCGTGCAATTCGTGTCGAATCCTTTGAGCTCTTTCTTCGCGTCAATTAGCGTTCTTCGCGGTTAAGATTCGGCGGTCGGCGCCAGCCTGATTTCGCTTCGCCGCGGGCTCCATGAGGCCCGCGCAACTCCCGACGTTATCTGTCGCTGGCGATCCGTGCGCGCGCCTGTTCGACGCGCTTGATTCCTGTGTCGGCGTCGGTCGCGACCGCCGCGAGTTCCTTGTAATGCAACTTTGCTTTCGCGGTGTCGTCCGCGCCCTCAGCAGCGACGGCAGCGCCGTAAAGCGTGTTCAAGCGATTCGGGCTCTTCTCCAGCACTGCCTCATACGCAGCCAGTGCCTCCGCGGGGCGCCCTGCCTCGAGAAGCATGTCGCCGAGCAGATCGCCTGCCGGCAGGACCTCGCCCGGCGTGACTGCCTCCTTGTCTGACGCCGCTTCGAGGTCCGCTGCGCGCCGCATCAAAGCGATCGCGGCTTCCCTATCCTTCCCGGCAAACGCCACCCATGCGCGCGCCGCGAGAAGCTGCGTCTCAGCCTGCGAAATCCAATACGCCTCGCGCTTCGCCGCGGCGAGTGCCGCGAGAATCCTCTCCAGTTCCGCGATCTCGGCGCGGGCCGCGTCGAGCTTGCCGCTGCGCGCCGCGCCGATCGCGCGCGCGAAACGGACGATCGAGTCGCAATTCAAATACTGGTTTCCCCATGGAAAGGCCGCGGGCACGTGGACCGGAAGCGCCGCCGCTTTCTCCCAATCCTGACTCTCCAGCGCGCAGCGGGCGGGCACCGCCGCAAATGCGAAGGCCATCGCGGTCGGCTGCACGGGTGAATACGGCCCCTCCATCGTCGCGAGCGTGTCGCGCACGGCCGCCGCCTCGCGATACTGACCGCGTTGCAGGTAGGCATACGCCATGTAGTCGAGCGCATGCGGGAGGTGGCCGTTGAGCGCGCCTGCATCCTCGGCGAGTTTTCGCGCCGCCGCGGCAGAGCGGATGTTGAATTCGATCGACTTCTGCCAAAGCCCGCGCCGCGTGTAGATGTGCGTCGGCATGTGCAACGCGTGCGGCACATCCGGCGCGATGCCGCCGTAGGTGTCGCAAACTTCCAGGGCCCGGTCGGCGAGAAGCGGAAAGTCAAAGGCGTGAATCTTGTAATGCTGCGCGCCGGGATGATCCGGGATCACGTCTGCCACGCGCTGCAACTGCGCCGCCGCCTCGATCTGCGCGCGGTGCGACCGGTCCTTCGCAAGGAAGCGCGCGGGCGCCAGATGATAGAGTGCGCTGAAGGCAGTGGCATCGAGGTCGTCGGGATAACGCGCCGCGAGCGCAGCCCACGCCTTGTCCATCGCCTTCAGCCCTTCCACGTGATCGCCCGGCGATCCGTCGCCGAAATAGATCGAGAGCGTTTCGAGGTAGTCGCGCTCGCGCTGGGTAGCCGGCGGGCATGCGAGCCCGAGCCTGATCTGCTCCGCGCCCAACACCCGCTCGCCAGGATAAACTGCATCCGGCCAGAGCGGATGGATCAGCGACATCGCCCGGCCCCAGTATGCGAGTGCGCACTTCGGATCGGCGTCGACCGCCGCAGCGAACTCGCGATCCGCCTGGGGATACATCATGTGGTGCATGAGCTTCACGCCGCGGACGACATGCGCCTGCGCCTCGGGAGAGCCGCTGACTTCGAACCGGACCGTGCCCAGCTCGTTTCCAAGGCGGTCATCAGAACTGGCCTGAATCGAAAAGAGCACCGCAAAAGCGAGCGCGGTGGCCCGGGGAGTACGAATGGGTTTCATCGGTGACTGGGGTTTGGTGTTTCCGACCCGGCAAGGTCGCGCGGAGATGCCCGAATCGCGGGCCTCACCTGCGCCTGCCTCGCTCTTGAACAGCCTCTGAACGTGTCGCTTGTTCCCTGATTCGCAACGCGATTTCGAAATCGAGGCCGGAAGCCCTTGAAGGAGCGCATCGTCCGTTGCTTCCCGGCACCTCAATGTGCTCTATGGGGAGCCACAAGCGATCCCGTCCCGCTGGGCAACCGCCCACACCCACATCCCAAAATGAAATCCCGAAGTTCTCCCGTCGCCTCCCTTGGCAGATCCGCGTTGCGCCGCGTGCTGCGGTATTTCTGGAACGGCGTTATCATCGTCGCGCCCCTCGCCCTCACGTTTGCGCTCTTGCGATGGGCCTTCACGAGCATCGACAGACTGCTGCATCCCTATGTCCAGACCACCGGACTGGGCTTCGCCGTCGTGCTCGCCGGTATTTTCCTTGTCGGGTGGATCGCAACATTCTTGTTCATGCGGCAATTGTTCGACTTCATCGACGAGTGGATGGAGCGAACGCCCGGGGTGAATTTTGTCTATTCCTCGATTCGCGACTTCTTCGACGCCTTCGTCGGCGAAAAGCGACGGTTCACGCAGGCGGTCCTAGTCAATGTGTTCGCGGAGGACGTGTGGCTCGTCGGCTTTCTGACAGGCAACGGTCCCGCAAGTCTGCAGCTCGGCAAGGAGTTTGTGTCGGTCTACGTGCCGCAAGCCTACAACGTAGCGGGCCAGCTCTTCATCGTGAAGCGGGAGCGCGTCCGTGAACTCGACCACCTTTCCTCACCGGACGTGATGAAATACGCTGTTAGCGGCGGTGCATCGGATCTAATCGCGGTCAAGGCAGGCTGAAGCGAGTGTCGCTCGCGATTCCCGCATTTCAACATGCGCCTTCCTCCGTCCATCGCGCTGATTCTCTTCGCTCTCCTCGCCGGCGTCTCCGGCGCTGAAGATGCGGCTCCCGCGCTCGAGCTGCGCTTGATGACCTACAACCTCCGCTATGCGAGCACGCAACAGCCGCACGCGTGGCCCGATCGTCGTCCGCTGATGGCGGAGCTCATCACGCGCGAGTCGCCCGACATCATCGGCACGCAGGAGGGCGTGTTTGGGCAGTTGCGCGAGCTCGCATCGGACCTCCCAACCTACGACTGGATCGGGCTCGGTCGCGCAGGCGGCAGCAAGGACGAGTTCTGCGCGATCTTCTTTCGGCGCGACCGGTTCGAGCCGGTGGCGTTCGATCACTTCTGGCTCTCCGACACTCCCGACGTGGTCGGCTCAATCACGTGGGGCCCGCGCTTCCGGCGAATGGCCACATGGGTGCGGCTGCGCGACCGCGAGAGCGGACGCGAGTTCGAGGTGTGGAACACTCACTTCGATCACGAGGTCGAGGCTGCGCGCCAGAAATCCGCCGCGCTGATCCGCGACCGCATTGCGCAGGCCGACGCGTCGATGCCGGTCGTGTTGGTGGGCGACTTCAACTGCGCCGGCGGCGCGAGCCGCGCGTTCGAAATTCTCACGCAGGAGGCGGGATTCAGCGACACGTTCGCCGCAGCAGCGCAGCGCCGGAATGAGCGCCTCAATTCCTACAACGGCTTCGAGACGCCGAAGCACGACGGCGAACGGATCGACTGGATTCTCACCCGCGGCGCGGCGTCTGTGGAGGCAGCAGCGGTCGTCGACTACGAGGGCCTGCCGCAATTCCCGAGCGATCATTTTCCCGTCACGGCAGCGGTGAGGTTCTGAGTCCAGTTCGAGACAGGTCCGAAGTTGGAGACGCGAATTCGATTGGATCGGAAACGAGCATCCCTGCCATTCGAGAGAATTCGTGCAATTCGTGTAGAAGGCTCTGCTACGTTCCTCCGGTCTCGCGCAGCCATTGCGAGGCGCGCGCGACGAGTTCGGAATGCGATTCGATCGCGAGCTTGTTCTTGATGTTCTCCCGGTGGCTTTCGATCGTCTTGATGCTCACGCCGAGCCGGGCCGCAACGTCCCGGGTGGAGAATGCGAGCCCCACCAGGCGGAAAATCTCGAGCTCGCGGTCGGTGAGCTGCGCTGCGAGCCCGATGTCCTTCCCTCCAGTTGAGCTCGAGTTGCTGAACATGCTGACGGAAACAGCCGCGGGGACGAAGAGCCCGCCGGCCGCAGTCTCGCGGATCGCGCGGAACAAGGTCGTCACGGCTTCGCGCTTCGTGACGAATGCCCGCGCACCGAGTCGGAAGCACCTCTCCGCGTAGACGCCCTCGGGTTGCAGCGTGAACACCACGATGCTCGGCACCGGCCCGGCGGAGGCGATCTCCTTGATCAGGACGAGCCCGTCGTCGTCGCTGAGCACGACGTCCATCACGAGCACCTTCGGCGGCTCCCGCGAAACCAACTCGCGCAGTTCGCGCCCGGTTGCGGCACTGCCCGTGACGGCTAGGTCGCATTCGTCGGAGATCAAGCGCGTGAGTCCCTCGCGCATCGCCGGGCATTCGTCGGCGACAGCCACGGTGATCCGCGGCGCCAGTGGTGAGTGGAGCTGGTTCGGCATAGGGGACGGGTTTGGAGATAACGATCCCCGCCGCCGCGAACAAGCAGCATTCCCCGTAGGAGCCGCCCTCACTTGCGAATAGGGGCACCGCCCCGATGCAAACGACCGCACATTTCGGCTAGGATCGCCACACACCCGTTTAGCCATGCCAAAATACATCATCGAGCGGGAGATTCCCGCGCTCGGAGACTTCACGCCCGAACAACTCGGCGAAGCATCCCGCAAGTCCTGCAATGTCCTTCAGAAGCTCAGCCCACGGGTCCAATGGATCCAGAGCTACGTCACTCAGGACAAGCTCTACTGTGTCTACATCGCCACCAACGAGGAACTCGTGCGCGAGCACGCCCGGCTCGGCGGCTTCCCCGCCAACCGCATCTCGGAGGTCAAGACGATCATCGATCCCACAACAGGCGGCTCCTGAGCCGCGCTCCATTTGCCCAGCACGCCAAAACACCCAAATCACCAGACCATGAAAACCCTCAAGATCCTGCTGACCGCCCTCCTCCTCACGACCGCCGGCCTCGCTTCCGCCGGGGAACAGCCGAAGCCCGAGTCGCTCCCCGCCGGCATGAACATGTATGTCATCGAGCGCGAGATCCCCGACGCCGGCAAACTCACCTCCGCCGACCTGAAGGGCATTTCGCAAACCTCGTGCTCCGTGCTCGAGAAGCTCGGCTCGGATATCAAGTGGCTCCACAGCTACGTCACTGGCGACAAAATTTATTGCGTCTACCTCGCCACGAGCGAGGAACTCGTCCGCGAGCACGCCAAGCAAGGCGGCTTTCCCGCCAACGCAGTGAGCAAGGTGGGGACGATCATCACCCCCGCGACGGCTGAGTAATTGCCGGAGCGACACGGAAGTGGGACAACCACGAAATACACGAAACACACGAAAGGACTCGGAGGAGCTACCGCGGATAACGCAGATGGGCGCGGATTCACGGACCGGAAGGTTGAACCATGGAGGCACAAAGACACGGAGCCGGAATCCAGTTCACGGAGCGTCGCGCAGAAGAGGTAGGGACGGACCGCTGGGCCGACCGTGAATTGGAATCGCACTCGCCTGCGAGGTAGGGGCGGCAGTCCCCAGCCGCCCTTGTCTTTCATGGATTCACGAGGGCCAAGGCCGAGACACGAATTCCACGAATGAACACGAATCCGATGTGGGTCACCCCTTCGACATGCTCAGGGCCTTCGGAGAGGGCACCGAGTCGGAGTTGAGGTCACGGAGCAATGCGCAGACAAGGTAGTTTCGTCCCGGCGCCCGCCTACTTCGCTCTCTGCCCGGCGAACTCGGGCAACTTCAGCACCCGGGTGAAATCTTCGTCGTGGTGCAGCAACTGGAAGTCGAGCCTCTTCGCGACTGTCAGGATCAAGAGGTCGCTCGCCGGAAGCACGAGACCCTTCTTGTGGAGCAGTCTGGCCAGCCTTTCCGATTCGATGCCGTCGCTCTCGGAGAGAGGTTCCCAATGGCAGACGGTCCTTATGTCCGCGACGTAACTTCTTTCCTCGGGACTCCGTAGTCCTGCAACAAGCTCGAGCCAGATTATCTGAGGCAGCACCGCGCCTCCCTCCCTCCATAACTTGGCGACGATCTCCCGTTCGTCTGCGCTCACCTCGCCCCGCCAGGTGTCGATCCAAAGAGAAGAATCAACGACGGCGTGCACGGTTCAAACGACGCTTTTCCGCTGCTTCGAGTTCATCGTTGGTGATCATGTTGGGGAACTTCCCCATCGATGACATCAGCCTGTCGACCGCCTTCTTGCGGAGCAGCTCCTGCAGCGCCATGTCGATGACCTCGGTCTTGGTCGATACGCCATACTGCGCCATCGCCTCCTCGACCTTCTTTTCGTCAATATCCAGCGTCATCTTCATGCCATACGTTTTAGCCGTTTTCGTATGGCTGGCAAGCCGCGGTTTGTCTGGGCGTGTCGGTGGGAGACACGAATATCACGAATGAACACGAAGCAGGCGCCTCCGAACGACGCTCCGTGAACTCGGGCCAATTCGAGGAATTCGTGTCGAAGCTCGTTTCTGAGTTGGAGTTTGACCACGGACGGTACGGATGGGCGCGGATTGAGGAGTCGGCGAGATGGAACCACAAAGACCTGGCGCGGCGTAGCCGCAACCAAAGTGAACGTATGCGAGTCACAGAGCGCACAGAGCCCTTCGGCACGCTCAGGGCCTTGAGCCTGTCGAAACGGGTCCAAGCCGAGGACACGGAGCAATGCATCGGACTCTGTGAACTTCTTCTGAACTCCGCGAACTCTGTGACAAAGGCTCTGGAATCAATGAGACTCGGAAAGGATGCACACAACCCGGCCGGGTGCTCACAGATAGTACCACAGAGTGGAAGCGGACGACAGGAAGCGGGTGACAAGAGACAGCAGGCCGGTTGCACCGCAGAGACGAGGAAGTCGCCGAGGCCTGAGAGCCAGGGTTCCGCCTTTGGGCGGTGACCTGTTGCGCCTCGGCCCCGCTTGTCGTGGCGAACCGCAAGATCACCGCGTGCCCGCGGGCACGCGCCAGAGCAATTCGTTCACCGGATTGCCGTCTTCGTCGGTAAACGCGCCGCTCGTGCCCGAGGTGAATGCGAGCACGTCGAGCGCGCCGCGTTTCGAAAGGCGCAACTTTTCCCGGGTGAACGGATGCATGAGATCGTCCGGCTGGGAGCCCAGCGTATCGAGTCCGGCATTGGCTGCACCCGAGCGGCGGAGTTCGATCAGGCGCAGCGCGACGCGAAACTGGCGCTGCCGGGCGAGCAGGTCGCCGAGGCCGGGGCGGACGCCACTACACTTCCTGCGGGCCGCCAGCCACCCGCAGGAAGCTGCCGCCATCCGAACTGCCTAATCTCCTCCCAACATTGAACCTGTAACCTACCTGTTACCGATGTCTTGAGTACGAAATCGTGCCCTTCTCCTGATTGCGCCGCAACGCGGTGAACGACAATCTGCAAAGCCCGACCCAGTCGCCCTCTTTCGGAAACAGCCATTCGACTTGCTTGAGATGTCGTTGATGGCAACCCTGCTGGAGGTTCGTTGCACTGCGTCGGTTCAGAAACCAAACGAAGGCATGTTGCATGGACAATACCCCGCCCAGAAGCGCCTGTCGGCTTGTTAGCGCATGAGCCGTGTAATCGACGACTTTGCTGCGGCTTTCCCGACGCAATCGCAGCGAGATGGTTTGGACGAAAGTCAACCCGGGGCTGGATCGCCGGAGAGATGGAGCAGCAACACGGGGCAGCCAAGCCCGGGCGGGGGCTGTGCAGAAAGTCCCCGGCGCCTTCCAGGGCATGCACGATGGGAGTCGGGATTTCGGGCACCGGCTTGGAGCTCGCCAGCGTGCAGCGGATCGTCCGACGTCAGGGTCGCAAGGTTTGGATCGAAGGTGAAGAGGATCGCGAAACCTGTCACCATTTCAAGCTGCCAGGCAGAGAGGCTTCGCCAAACGCCAGCGACCTGTGAGATGAAGCTTCCTGCTTTTGTGCAGACAGTCCTTGTTTCAGCCATGATTGTGCTGGCGGATGGATTGGCGCCAGTGTCGGCGCAAGATCAGGATGCTCCTGACAGAGTGATCCTGTCGCTGACCGTCGGGAAAGATATCCGGTTCACCACCCTCACCGGTGAAGAGGGACTGCCATCAGCAAACGTGTTTGGCATCGCTCAGGACTCGCGAGGCTTCTTGTGGTTCGCCACCGGCGATGGCCTGAGTCGATACGATGGCAATGCGTTCCGCACGTTTCGATTCGAACGCGGCAATCCCAATAGTCTGAGCGGCAACACCGTCCACGCCATCGAAAGGGCGCGTGGCGACGTATTGTGGCTGGCCACCACCAGTGGCGGGTTGGATCGGTTCGACCCGGTCACCGAGACCTTCACCCGCTATCGCCACGAGCCAGAAAACACGAACAGCTTGAGTGTGTCTGGAATCCGCCAACACTGCCTCGTCGAGGACCGGACGGGCGGGTTATGGATTGGCACGATGGATGGCGGCCTGAACCGCCTCGATCCGACGACGGGAACGTTTACCCACTATCGCCACGATCCCCAGGATGCCAACAGCCTGAGCAGCGATCAGATTGCGTACCTCTACCAGGACTCGGGCGGAATGATGTGGATCGGCACCGCGGATGCGGGACTGAACCGGCTCGATCCTGCGTCAGGGCAGGTTACCCGATATCTGCCGAATCCGGCCGATCCGCACGCCTTGCCGGATCCGCTTGTGCAGGGGATTTACGAAGATCGCGCCGGGACACTCTGGGTGGCGACCCGTGAGCGCTTTGGCGTGCTGGACCGGCAGAGCGGACGGTTTACCCAGTACCACATCGCGCCCAGCCACCCAGATTCACCCGCGTTGAATGCGATCGTGCAATTTCACGAAGATGCGGCGGGCACGCTGTGGTTGGGCGCTCGTGGCGCCGGGATATTCAAGTTCGACCGGCTGCGGCGGCAGGTCGTGCATTACAGAAACGTCCGGACCGATCCCCACAGCTTGCGCAACAACTTCACCGGCTCTCTCCACGAGGACCCTTCAGGAACACTGTGGGTGGGGACTCTTGGCGGCGGGGCAAACATGTTTTCCACCCGGCCGCCCAAGTTTGCACATTACAAACACGATCCCGACAATCCCAACAGCGTAGCCGACAATTTCATCTTCTCCATCTTCGAAGACCACGCCGGCATCGTGTGGATTGGCACGTCTCGCACCCTCAACCGCTGGGATCGCGAATCCGACACCTGGCGGTTCTACCGCAACGACCCCGCCGACCCGGCCAGTATCACGACTGGCTCGGTGACGGCCACTCAGGAGGATCCGGACGGCACGCTCTGGTTCGGCACCTTCAGGGGCGGGCTGAACCGGTTTGATCCCAAGACCGGTGACTTCAAAGCCTACCGGTTCGATGCCAATGACCCCCGCAGCCTGAGCGACGACATTGTTCGATCGCTTCACCGCGACTCCAACGGCAACCTGTGGGTGGGCTGTTGGTATAACGGTTTAAGCCGTTTTGATCGCAGGACCGAAACCTTTGAACGCTACCCGCATGATCCGGGAAATCCGAACAGCTTGAGCGGAGGCTCGGTCACCGACATCTACGAAGACCGGGCGAAGACCCTGTGGGTGGCCACCGAAGGTGGCGGCTTGAATCGGTTTGATCCCGCGACAGGAGAATTCGCGCGGTTCAAGAATGACCCGCAAGACCTGACCAGCCTCGCCAACGACGATGTGCGCGTTCTCTGCGAGGACCGGGCCGGCCAGTTCTGGGTCGGCACGGCTGGAGGGCTGTGCTTGTTTGATCGGGCAAGCGGAACCTGCCCGGTGGTGTTCACAAAAGCGGATGGGCTGCCCAACGACACGATCGCGGGCATACTTGAAGATGAGTCGGGAAACCTGTGGATCAGCACCAACGATGGACTCTCCCGCTTCGACCCGAGGACAGGAATCTTCCGCAACTTCGACACATCGGACGGCCTGCAAGACAAGGAGTTTCATGTCTTCACCGCCTTCTACAAGAGCCCGCGCACGGGTGAGATGTATTTTGGCGGCGTCAACGGCTTTAACGTCTTCGATCCCAGCCGTGTGGTGAATGATCCCTTCGAACCGCCGGTCGCGTTCACCGATTTCCGGCTGTTTGGCAAATCGGTGCCTGTCGGGAGCGACTCGGTGCTGCGTAAGACGATTGACCATACGGACCGGCTGACCTTGCCGCACGACCAGAACAGCCTGTCCTTTGAGTTCGCGGCCTTGAGCTACGTAGCCCCCGCGAAGAACCAGTATCGCTACAGACTGGAGGGCTTTGATCCCGGCTGGCGCACAGTTGGTAGCAAGGAGCGGCTGGCGGTCTATACCGGGCTGCATCCGGGCCACTATGTGTTCCGGGTGCAGGGTTCGAACGAAGACGGGGTGTGGAGTGAAGCAGGCGCCTCCATCGCGATCGCGATCATTCCGCCGTGGTGGCAGACGTGGTGGTTCCGTTTCGCGGCGGCCGGAATGCTCGCGGCCGTGGCCTGGTCCGCCTATGGCTGGCGCATCCGGAGTATCCATACGCGCAACGTGAGGCTGGAGCGGGAGGTGGCCACGCGGACGGCGGAACTGCGCCATAGCCAGGCAGCGCTCGTAAACACCGTGGACGATTTGAACAGGAAGAGCGCTGCGCTCGAAACCGCGAACAAGGAGCTCGAGGCCTTCAGCTATTCCGTGTCGCACGATCTGCGCGCGCCATTGCGGAGCATTGACGGCTTCAGCCAGATATTGCTGGAAGATTGCGCCGACAAGCTAGGCGGGGAGGGTCAGGAGTATCTCCAGACGATCCGGGCCGCCGTGCGCCGGATGGGAGCACTGATTGACGACATGCTGCGCCTCGCCAGGATCAGTCGCTCGGAGATGCGCATGATGCCGGTGGATCTCAGTGTGATTGCCACCGAGATCAGCCACGCCCTCCAGCAGGAGGAACCGCAGCGCGCGGTCGAATTCTCGATTCAACCCGGGTGCGTCGTCACCGGCGACGCTTCGCTCCTGCGCATCGCCCTGGATAATCTCCTGTCCAACGCGTGGAAATACACGAGCAAGCAGCCGAACGCCCGGATCGAGTTCGGCGTCAGCGCCACCGCCGCCGGGGACACGTTCTTCGTTCGCGACAACGGCTGCGGCTTTGATATGAAGTACGTCCACAGGCTGTTCCGCGTCTTTCAACGCCTGCACACGGATCAGGAATACGCCGGGTCCGGCATCGGACTCGCCAGCGTGCAGCGGGTGATTCAACGGCATGGGGGGCGGGTCTGGATCGAAGGTGAGCTCGGGGTCGGGGCCACCCTCTACTTCACGTTGCCGAACGCGGACGCTGTCGTTTGTGCATGAGAAGCGGGCCGATCCATCGTCCTCCGGGCCGTAGGGCCGTAGAGGGTCAGGCTTTGTAGTTTGTTGCGTTTCCTTCGGCGGCGATGTCACGCGCCTGTTCAGTAGTGACCGTCGGAAAGCAGCGCCGGCTATGCGGTGGAATGAGCGCGTTGAGAGTCCGTCCTTCGCCGGAGGCTTCCGCCGCAACTCCTCGAGCTATGGCGCGACCAGTTGGAGGACCACGACGCGCCTCTCGGCGAGAGTCGCGCTACCTCGGAAACCCGCGCTCGGAGATCGCGGGCTACCCGTCGGCTGCCCAATCCGCGGCCGTCCACGTCACTCGCGGTGAACTCCGATCCCTCATTCCCTTACTCCCTAACTCCCTCCTCCCATCCTCATTCCGTCCTCATTCCGTCCTCAGCGCTTCTGTTGGTGCGATTCTCGCCGCGCGACGCGCTGGCAGCCAGCAGGCGAAGAGCCCGATTGCGACGAGCACGGCTGTGATTGAGATGAAGAGGACGGGATCGTTGGGTGACACCTGCAATGAGAGGCCGGAATTTGCCATGAGGTGCGTGGCGCCGAAGGCGCCGGTGAGGCCGATGACGAGGCCGATGCCGAGTTGGACGAGACCGCGCGAGAGCACGAGACGCGCGATGCGTGCCGCCGTGGCTCCGAGCGCCATCCGGATGCCGATCTCGCGCGTGCGCCGCGAGGTCGCCTGCGCGACGACTGCGTAGATGCCGACCGATGCCATCAGCAGCCCAGCGAGCGCGAAGCACAGGAACAGTGACCCGAACACGACGAGAAACCACCGCTGGCGCTCAAGCGCCGCAGTGAGCGTGCGCACTTCGTAGAGCGGCAGATCTTGATCGAGTTCCTGGACCGCCGCGCGAACCGCGCCGGCGAGTGTCGCTGGATCCGACGTCGTGCGGATCATCAATCCCATCCATGCCCACGACTGCTGCCGGTAGGGCACATGGTAGACGGGCGAATTGTCCGGATTTTGCATGTCCTGCACGATGTCGGCGCAGACACCGATGACCGTCATCCACGGGCCGGGAGTTTCGTTGTCGAGGTTGCGGAAAGTGTGCCCGACCGCGTCGCCTTCGGGCCAGTATTTCGCCGCGAACGAGCGCGACACGATCGCGACCTCCCTGCCCTCCTCGCCGTCGGTCTCGTTGAAACCGCGCCCCTGCAGGAGCGGCAGGCCGACGGCGTCGAGATAGTTCGGCGTCTCAATGATCATCGAACCCAGCGGGGGATTCTTGGGATCGGGATTCTCGCGGCCGTCGAACTCGAGCTTGCGATCTCCCGCGCCGAGTCCGGGTAGGTGATTGACCGCCGCCACCTCGGCCACTCCTGGGATCGCGCGGAGATTCGGCAGCAGTTTCTCATAGAACTGCTGGCGCGCGAGCGGCGTATCGTAGGCTTCGCCCTTCCCGTCTGGCAACTGGATGCGCGCAGTCAGGATGTTCTCAGCGCGCACAAACGAGTTCACCTCCTGCACTGCGAAGAAGCTCCGCATCATCATGCCTGCGCCGGCGAGGAGCACGACGGTGAGCGCAAACTGCAGGACCACGAGTGCGCCGGCCAAACCGCCGCGCGAACTCCCGCCGCCGGGCGTGCCTTCCTTCATCGCGTGGTTGAGGTCGACGCGCGACGCACGCAGCGCCGGAACCAGGCCAAACACGATGCCGCTCAGCACGGAGAGCACGGCGAAATACGAGAAGGCGCGCCAATCCATGTCGAAGTGGATCCAGTAGGGTTTGCCCACGTCTTGTGTCGCGAGGTCAAACGCGTGCACGCCGAGCGCGGAGAAGCCGAGCCCGAGCGCGCCGCCGAGCGAGCTGAGCAGCACGCTCTCGACGAGCAACTGCCGCACGATCTGCCAGCGCGAGGCGCCCATCGCCGTCCGCACTGCGATCTCGCGGGAGCGCGCCACGGCGCGGCTGAGCATCATGTTCGCGACATTCGCGCACGCGATCAGCAGCACGAACACGACCGCGCCGAGCATCATGAGAAACACGGCGCGGATCGGGCCATCGTTGTAGGTGTCGTGAAAGGTGCGCACGAGCGCCAGAGCGTTCTTGTTCGTGTCGGGGAACTCCTCTGTGAGCCGTCCGGAAATGACGTGCAGGTCGGCGCCGGCCTCTTCCACCGTCACGCCGGGGTGCAGGATGCCGAAGAGGGTGAGCCGGCGATTCGTGCGCAACTCGAGATCGGCGTCGGGCACGAGTGGCATCCAGTAGTCCTCGTTGTTCGGAAAGTGGAATCCCTCTGGCATCACGCCGACGATGAGGGCAGGCTTGCCGTTGAGTCGCACGGCGCGACCAACGACGCCCGGATCACCGCTGTAACGGTTCTTCCAGACCTTGTTCCCGAGGAGCACGACGATCTCGGCTCCAGCGCGGCCGTCCGCCTCCGCGAAACCCCGGCCCATCGCAGGGGGCGTTTGAATCAGGTTGAACAAGCCCGATGTGACCTGCGCGCCACGGATCCGCTCCGGCGGAATGCCCGGCTCGCTGAACACACTCTCGTGAAACGCGACCGCCTCAAGTCCCGCAAACGTGCGGTTCTCTTGCTTGAGCTCGAGATAGTCGGGCCAGGAGATACCGCGGAAGCGGCGCGGGTCGGTGGGATCCTGGTTCATCACGGTGACGAGCCGCTCTCCGCCCGGGATCGGCACCGGCTTGAAGAGGACGGCGTTCACCAGCGTGAACACAGTCGTGTTGATGCCGATGCCGAGTGCGAGCGTGACGATGACTGCGGCGGAGAACCAGCGGTGGCCGGCGATCATCCGGAAGGCGAATCGGAGGTCGTTCAACATGGTTGTTGTGTCCCAGGCGCCGCGAGACACGGGGATTCGTGCCGCACATTTCGCCGGCCGAAGCGTAGAACCCGGAGGGTGGGCGCCAAGTCGCAAGTATCTCGCGCAGGCGTCCAAAAGGGCGATTTTTCAGTGCTGCGGCCGGATTTAGTCCAACGAGAGAGCAACAAGCTGCTGGCGTGCGCCGCGATCTCTATTTCATCTCTCCCGCATGCCTGACCTACCCCTGATCTCGCATATCTTCACTGCCGATCCGTCGGCGCATGTTTTCAACGGCCGGATCTACGTTTACCCCTCGCACGACCGCGACAGCGGCGTGCCCTCTGACAGCAACGGCAGCCAATACGACATGGTCGACTACCATGTCTTCTCCATGGATCGCGTAGGTGCGCCGGTCATCGACCACGGCGTGGCGCTCGATCTCAAGGACGTGCCTTGGGCCAGCAAACAACTCTGGGCGCCCGACGCCGCCTGCCGCGACGGCCGCTACTACCTCTACTTCCCCGCGCGCGACAAGGATGGCATCTTTCGGATCGGCGTGGCCGAGTCCGACAAGCCCGAGGGCCCTTACAAGGCCGAGCCCGAGCCGATCCGCGGCACCTTCAGCATCGACCCGTGCTGCCTCGTCGACGACGACGGCCGCGCGTGGCTCCTATGGGGCGGCATCTGGGGCGGCCAGCTTCAGAAGTGGCGCAACGGCGAGTTCAACCCCGACGGACGCGAACCCGGACACGACGAGCCCGCGCTCGGCCCGCGCATCGCAGAACTCTCGTCCGACATGAAATCGCTTAAGGGCAACTCCACCGAGCTGAGCATTCTCGACGAGCACGGCGAGCCGCTGCTCGCGAGCGATCACGACCGCCGATTCTTCGAGGGGCCGTGGATGCACAAGCACGAAGGCACCTACTACCTCTCCTACTCGACCGGCGACACGCACTTCCTCGCCCACGCCACGGCGGACAATCCGCGCGGGCCGTTCA
>DATKCJ010000038.1:0-9037 GCA_035513275.1 Opitutaceae bacterium | reverse complement strand
ACAGCCTGCTGAACCTGCGCTCGCTCAGCCGGGCGATTGGCGAAAAGGCGCACTACGTTTCCCAGGTGATCAACCGGGACCTGAATTCGAACTTCTACGAACTCGTGAACCGCCACCGCATCGCGCAGGCGAAGCAACTGCTTGCGGATGAGGCTGGCCAGACCGTGCTCGAAATCGCGCTGGCCGTGGGCTTCAACTCGAAGTCCACCTTCAACACCGCGTTTCGCCGCCACGCGGGGATGACGCCGAGCGAATTCCGCGCCGGGAGCAGTCGCGACTGCAAGGCTTGATCAGTTCCGAGGGTAGGGCGGGACCGCTTGCGGTGAGCTTGTCGAATCCGCTGGGCCCGCCTGCACAATCCTGACTCGCGAGTGTTCCATCCGTCGTGGCTCCAACATGCCGAAGTGTAGTTCGGCCTGGTTTGAATGTAGGAGCCTGCTTGCAGGCGATTTTGTAGGTTGCGCGCTTGCCGCGTTCTGCTGGCCAGCAGAATGGCGCGACTAGCGCGCCACCTCCGGCAACACCCACGCCGGCACCCGCCCAAGAATGAGTTGAAAACGCGAAACGCGGGCACCACATTCGCCCTGTGTCCGCCGAAAAGGCAAAGCCTCCCACATTTGAAGAAGCACTTGGAAAACTCGAAGTCATCGTCGATGCCATGGAAGATGGGCGCACGCCCCTGGCCGAGATGATCGCCAAATACGAGGAAGGGAACAAGTTGCTCAAGGTATGCGAGGCGCGATTGAAAGACGCCGAGCTCAAGATCGAGCAGTTGAAGCGCACGCGTGACGGCGCCGAGACCGTCCCGTTCGAAACCACAAAGGGGGACTGACGACACCCCATGAGCGAACCGCCAAACGCCTCTGTCGGGGGCAGCGCGGCCCGTCTGCTGGATTCGATCCACGGGCCGGCCGACGTGAAGGCCCTCCCCGAGTCGCAGCTTGCCCAACTCGCACTGGAAATCCGCCAGGAGTTGATCGAGGTCACTTCCGCCAACGGCGGCCACCTCGGACCGAATCTCGGCGTGGTGGAGCTCACGATCGCGTTGCACCGTGTCTTCGACACGCCGACGGATCGCTTCGTGTTCGACGTGGCGCACCAAGGCTACGTCCACAAGCTGCTCACCGGCCGGAACGGTCCCGAGTTCAAGAACATCCGGAAGACCGGCGGCCTGAGCGGCTTCCTCTACCGGCCGGAGAGTGAGCACGATTGCTACGGCGCCGGCCACGCGGGCACCGCGCTCTCCGCGGCGCTCGGCATGGCGGTCGCGCGCGACCTCAACGGCGGCGACGAGCACGTCGTCGCGCTCTGCGGCGACGCGGCGTTCACATGCGGAATCACGATGGAGGCGCTCAACAACATCGCGTCGTCGACGCGCCGGCTCATCGTCATCCTGAACGACAACGAGTGGTCGATCGCGCGCAACGTCGGCGCGATTTCGCGCTACCTGAACGAGCTCAGCACGAACCCGACCTACAACCGCATCTACCACGACCTCGAGGGCTTCTTCAAAGGACTCCCGCACGGCGAGGCGATGAACCGCATGTGGGTTCGCTGGAAGCAGGAGACGAAGGACTTCTTCGTCAGCTCGAGCCTCTTTGAGAAATTCGGCCTGCGCTACCTCGGGCCGATCGACGGGCACGACATCCCGCTGCTCCTGAAGAACCTCGATTTCGCGCGGCACTCGGACACGCCGGTGATCATCCACGTGCTCACGAAAAAGGGCCGCGGTTACGACGCCGCGCTCGGTCACCCCGAGAAGTTTCACGGCACGAGTCCGTTCGAAGTCGCAACCGGCATAGGCAAGGCCTCCGCTCCCACTCCGCCGAATTACCAGGATGTGTTTGGCGATGCGCTTGTGCGGTTCGCCACGGCCGACGCGTCGGTCGTCGGGATCACCGGCGCGATGCCGAGCGGGACGGGTCTCAATCATCTCGCATCAGCGCTTCCACGCCAGTTTTTCGACGTCGGTATCGCCGAGGAGCACGCGGTGCTCTTCGCAGCGGGGCTGGCAACACGCGGCATCAAACCAGTCGTCGCGATCTACTCGACGTTTCTCCAGCGCGCGGTCGACCCGATCATCCACGACGTGTGCCTGCAGAATCTTCCGGTGGTTTTCTGCATGGACCGCGCAGGACTTTCTCCCAACGACGGGCCGACGCACCACGGCCTTTTCGATATCGCATACCTGCGCTGCGTGCCAAACGCCGTCGTGATGCAGCCGAAGGACGAGGACGAACTCGTCGACATGCTCCACACCTCGATCGTGCACAACGGCCCCGCGTTCATCCGATACCCGCGCGGCCAGGGCACCGGTGTCGCGATAAAGGAGGAGCCGGCGACGATGCCAATCGGCAAGGCCGAACTCGTGCGTGATGGCCACGACATGATGATTTGGGCGCTCGGCCCGTGGGTCGCCGACGCGGTTGTGCTCGCCGATCGACTCGCCACCGAGGACGGACTTTCCGTCGGCGTCGTAAACGCGCGCTGGGCCAAACCCATCGACCGCGACATGCTTCTCGGCCACGCGGCCGCGGTGCCGCTCATCGTCACGATGGAAGACCACGTCCTGAGCGGCGGATTCGGCAGTGCAGTCATCGAGGCGCTTCAGGACGCCGACATGCAAGTGCCCGTGGAGCGCATCGGGTGGCCCGACTCGTTCGTCGAGCACGGGAGCAGCATCGACATCCTCCGTGCAGCCTACGGACTCTCGCCCGATGCGATCGCAGAACGCGTGCGCGAGCGTTATCGCCGGATCCGATCTGCGCCGGTCGAGACTGTTGAACCTGGTTGATCGAGCAGACCGACTGATCGTTCACTTCGCGCGTTTCTGCGTCTTTTGGGAAGTTCATCCGTCCGCACGGGTGAAATGCACCTCATCCCATTCGCCCTGCCCCACTCCCGACTGTGGTTATCCGCGATCCTCGCGATCGCGTTTCTCGCAGTGACTCCTGCCGCCGATGCCGAACCGCTCGGCGAGCTCACCCCGGCCCGCGGTCACTACGCGAAACTCCAAGCGCTTGGTCCCGAACCGGCGTCCGACAACCTCGAGGTCGATGCGTTTCGCTTCGAGAACAACCCCGCGTCCATAGAGCGACTTCGCACCGCGCCGCGTGAGGAGTTCATCCGCGTGCCGCTCGATGAATTCCTCCTGCCTGCGATGCCAGCAAGCAGTTCCGCACAAACGCGCGCCGAACTCGATTTTCTGCTGCGGCTTCAGGCACAGCGCACCGATGCGGAAGCCGGGCGCGCACTCTACTTCGCGCCTTGGGGCTACAGCACGAGCACGAAGCCAGGCGACGAGCTCTACGACGCCTATCGGGCCAATCTCTACTATGTCGGCCGCTCCGTCGGCACATGGCTCAACGCCGACAGCCTGCCGCTCACCTCGGCGCTATTACATCGCGTGTGGCGAGATGCGAGCTACCACGTCTGGGCGCTCAAGTTCAAATACTCGCGTGTGCGGCCCGTCGTGCTCGATTCCCGGATCAAGAACTTGCAGGAGACCAACTGGGCGGCGTTCCCGAGCGGCCACGCTTCGTTCTCGCACATCCTCGCGCTCCTTTACTCCGAACTGGCGCCGGAGTTTTCCGACATCTTCCTCAAGGACGCCCGGGACATCGCACACTCGCGCGAGATCATCGGCGTCCACTATCCTAGCGATTCCGAGTCCGGCCGCGTGTTCGCCCAACAGTTCGTCGCGAGGCTCCACGCGAATCCGGAGTTCGCCGCGGAGTTCGAGAAGGTCCGAGCCGAGTGGAACTCAGTGCGAGCGGCATCGCCGGATTGAGGCGGCACAGCTCACGTCGCGACGGTCGCGCCCATTTCGCACAGTGGCGCGGGAGTTCTGTGAGGAAAGTATGCGATCCAACAAATGACCAACGCGACCGCGAGCACGGCGTTGACGATGCTCACGGGCAAATACCACGGCACCACAAGCACCGCGCCGACAAATCCGATCCACACGACGGGCAGCCTGTTCACGACGCCTCGCAGCGCCGGAAGGCCCGTCATCTCGCCGACGCCGTTCACGCGCAACGTCACGCGTCCGTCGCACGATTCTCCCACGTCGATGTGCCGATCGTGATCCGCCCAGGGCAGGGCCGCCCGCACAAGGCGCATCCACCGCGCCGGCACGCGCAGTTCCACACCTGCAGGGTCCCACGGCACGAATGCCACGAGCAGCACCATCGCACTGTGCAGGAAGAATCCGAATGTCGCGCCACTGAGCAACACGAAGAGCCCGATGTGAAATCCCGCGGCCAGCCAGATCGCAACCGGTCGGGCACGCTGGAACAGAAACGTGATGCCGAGGCAGACCTCGAACGCGATCGTGCCCCACGCAAGGATCGCGCCGAACACACCAGGCGTGAACCGGGCCGCTCCCCATTGATACCATCCTACCCAACTGCCAAGCCACGCGTCGAAGAACTGCCCGTCGCGCCAGTCGGCCTCCCAGAGTTTGTTGAGTCCCGAGAACACGTAGAGCATCGCCACCTGCCACACGAGCAGCCAGGGACGCTCGTCGCGATCATGTGCCGCGCCGAGGAGAAAGGCGCACGCGCAGATGAAGATGTGGTTCCGGTAGGTCGTCCGGTTACCGAGCAAGAGCAAAAGGATCGCAATTCCGATCGCGGCGCACGCGATGCGCGGACGAACGTTGAAGAGCAGAGCCACACCTCCTGCAAAAAACACGGCCTGCAGCGCAAACGAGACGGCGACAACGTGAGGCTGCAGCGCATCGAGCGGCCTGAACAGCGGCAGGAACGGCACCTCCATCGCGAACAAAGCGCCGTGGAAAAAGAGGACGAGCCAGAGAAGCTTCGCCGCGAGCAGGGTCGACGGATACATGTCGGCACCCGTCACCTGTAGCAGCGGGATCCGCGGTGGATTCATGGCGTTCGTGCGAAGGTCCAGGTGCGCTCGGGATGTCCGTTCACGACGTAGCGCACGGTCGGCGTGAATACTTCACCCGCGCCGTAGGTGGTCTCGTATTGGTGGACCAGGTTGAGCACCTCGGCGTGACTGCGGGAATTGTGCCCGCGGGCCGGGATGCCGTATCGCGTGAAGATATCGAGTTCGCTCAACTCGCGGCCGCGGTGCGAGACCGTGATCGTGTAGAACGTGTGCTGGTCGTAGGGCGCCCAGCAGAAATAGCGCGTGGGAACAAACTTCGCCCACACAAACGCAGCGCCTTGCGCGAAGAGAAACAGGATGCCGAGCACGATCCCGAGGCGAACCCGGCGGCGCGGCGGTGCGTTCTGCATTGGCACGAGGTTGCGGAGCGAGCGCGCGAGTTCAAGCCGGCGCTCGTGCGCACTTGCAGCGGCGTGTTGCCGGGTCGAGAATCGCGCGATGCTGTCGCCCCTTCCCCGTATCTTCGCATTCCTGTTCGCCACTGCCATTCCGTGTGCTGCATCCGCCGCGCTCGTTTCCGGCGAAGCCCATGTGTGGGAAACGCAGGAGATCATCCTCGAGTCGTCGCGAGAGTATGCGAATCCCTACGTCGAGGTTGACTGCTGGATCGATTTGGAAGGCCCGGACTTTGCGCGGCGCGTTTACGGATTCTGGGACGGCGGCAGGATTTTCCGCATCCGGTTCGTGGCGACCGCTCCCGGCGAGTGGCGCTGGCGCGCCGGCTCGAACCAGCCCGATGATTCCGGCCTGAACGGTGGCACCGGTGTGCTGCGTGCCGTGGCGTGGAGCGCCGGAGCCATCGCGGAAAATCCAAACCGCCGCGGCTTCGTGCGCACGTCGCCGAACGGCCGCGCGCTCGTCTACGCCGACGGCACGCCGTTCTTCATGATCGGCGACACGTGGCTCGCTGCGTCGACATGGCGGCTGCCATCGCGCGGCACGCCCGCGTCTGGCGATTATGTGCCCGGTCCGGGGATCAGTTTCGAGGAGGCGGTCGCGTGGCGGAAGCGGCAGGGCTACAACTCGGTCAGCTTCATCGCAGCGTTTCCGAACTGGGATGCCGACGCACGCGGTGCGACATTCGCAAACAAGGACGGCATCTTCCTGCGCAATGCGTGGGAGAAGTTCGGCACGTGGGCGCCCGGCGCGAAGATCACGACCGACGACGGCGCCACCACCACCGCGAAGGACATGCACGACGAGCACGGCAACCGTCCGTTCGAGATGATGCCGGGCCGCGACGACGGCCTCGCCAACTTCGACCGGATCAACCCCGCGTATTTCCGAAGCCTCGATCGAAAAATGCTTCACCTCGCCGACGAGGGCTTCGTGCCGTTTCTCGAGACGGTGCGACGCGATCACGGCCCGTCGTGGAAAGCCTACTTCGATTTCAACACGTCCTACGCGCGCTTCGTCCGATACCTCGTGGCGCGCTATGGTGCGTTCAACATCATCTTCAGCGGCATCCACCTCGACTGGATCCCGAAGGACTACTCGCTCACCGGCGACGAGTTCAACGCGGCGCTCACGCAGCACTGGCGCACGGACGGCCCGATGCCGTTCGGGCAGCCGTTCACCGCGCTGATCGACAGCTCGACCTTCAAGGTCTTCGGCCATGGCGAGAGTTCCCCGTGGCTCACGATGCACACCGTCGGCAACAAGCCGCGCAATCATGCGATCTATGCGTCGCTCGAGGAAATCTTCGCACTCACGCCCGCCTACCCCGCCGCCAACCTCGAGCCTTACTACACCGGCTGGAACCACTCCATCAACCGGCCCGGCGGCGAGACACCCGAGCCCGACTCGGACCGCGACAACTATTTCTCGCGCGCGATGATGTATGGCTCCGTGCTCTCCGGCGGACTCGCCGGGCACGTGCACGGCACCGCCGCCTATGACGTCACAAGCACCGGCGAACCGGCGGGCTGGCGCCCGCATATCTCGACCGCGTTGCGCTACAAGTCCGGCGCGCAGATGCAGCACCTGCGCGACTTCGTGCTGTCCGAGGGCTCCCGCTACCAGCAACTCGCGACCGCTTCGACCGACCTAAACCCGCGCGCGATCCCCGGCGCGATCGACGACGGGCTCGACGGCTGGTCGTTCATGATGCGCACCGCGGATCGCTCATTCGCGCTGCTCTACTTCGAAAACAAGGCCTTGCGCCCACAGATCGTGGGCCTTGTGGCGAACGGACGTTATCACTGGATCTGGTTCAACCCGCGCGACGGCGGCTGGGCCGAACCAATCGAACTGGTCGCCGACGCCGACGGCTCGCTGGCCGCGCCTGAATTTCCAGCAGGCGACCCGTCGATTATCAACGACTGGGCCGCGAAGATAGTGCTCGTTCCTTAAGCTGGCGTGCCATCCGAAGCTTCCGGAGCATTGTTCGTTGCCCTCCTTCGCCGAGGCTCCGGAGGGCATGCTTCGCCTTCATTGACGTGAAGCGAAGCATGGCTCGCCGAGCCGTAGCTTTCCGAATCGGAAAGCGAAGGCTGGTGCGGGCAGAGGGAATCGAACCCTCCTCTCAAGCTTGGGAAGCTCGCATTCTACCGATGAACTATGCCCGCGTGCCTTGGGAAGAACGCGCCAATCGTGGAGTTCGGCGCATAGCCGTCAAGCCCGGCGGGGCACGCGGTTTCTGTATGTAGCCCTGTCTGGAAAGACAGGGATCATCGTCGGGCGTAAAGCCCGACCCACAACAGAAATTCTGGCCACCCCCTGTCCCGCCGCTCACGCGGCGGGCTACATCGGAGTGCGACTCCGCCCAATCCCTCCCTTGCTCGTGGCACTCATCGGCCCACAATCGCCGGATGACTGTCTCCGAGCCGCGTGCCGAATTCCTTGCCCTTGTAAGGGCCGCCCTTTCCCAGGGCACTTTCCGCCGGCTCGTGCTCGGCAAGCCTCGAGGGGCTTCCAGCCTGAAGAAGCTCACCATCGAACCGGGCACAGGCAGGTTTCAACTGCTCTACACGCACGCGACGCGCGACATCACCAAGCATGGCGACCTCGCGCACGTTCTTGCCGAGGTCGAGGCCGCGCTCGGCACATCGCTTTTCTCCGCGCACCTCTTCACTCCGCAAGGCACGCCGCAGTTCGAGTTCAACAAGAAGGGCGAAGGCCGCCTCACGCGCGGGCCTGCCGCCGTAGCCGCCGAGGTGAAGGTGAAACCCCACGATCGCCCGAAGCTTCGTCGCATCACACCGGCAAACGCTCCGTGGATGCACGCGCTGGGACTAGCGACCTCAGACGGCGCGATCCTCGAGTCGATGCAGGGGAAATACCGGCAGCTCGAAAAGTTTGTTGAGATCGTCGACCGGCTTGTCGCCGAGGCCGGACTGCGCGAGCACGGTCCGCTGCACATCGTCGATATGGGCTCGGGCAAGGGCTACCTGACGTTCGGCGTCTGGCACCACTTGAAACTCAACCTCGGCATCGAGGCCACTGTGGTTGGCATCGAAGCACGCGCGGAACTCGTCGAACTCTGCAACAACGCCGCGACTGTTCACGGTTGCGCCGGACTGACCTTCATCGCGGGCGAAATCGGCGCGGTCGCTGTTCCGCCTTCGGAAATCGTCATCGCGCTCCACGCGTGCGACACCGCGACGGACGACGCGCTCTTCCATGCCGTGACAACCGGCGCGCGCGTGATCGTGTCTGCGCCGTGCTGCCAGAAGGAGGTGCGGCCGCAGTTGAAGGCTCCCGCGGATCTCGAACCGCTCTTGCGCGACGGCATCCAACGCGAGCGCATGGCCGAGCTCGTGACCGACGCAGTGCGCGCGCGTCTGCTCGAGGCATCGGGCTACCGGACGCAGGTCTTTGAATTCATCTCCACCGAGCACACCGCGAAGAACACGATGATCACCGGAGTGAAGATCGAGCCGCCGAATCCCGACCGATCCGCGGTCGCTCGCGCCGAGGCCACGGCGATCCTCGCGCACTTCGGGATAACCCGCCAGCGGTTCGCAGAGCATCTCGGAATTTTCAAATCCCCCGCATGAGCTTCCCGCGCGAACTTCAGGAGCGGCTCACGCGGCTGCGTGACCGGTTCATCGGCGAGGCATCGACCGGCGGCGATTATTGGGACTCCGAGGAAACACTCGCTGCCTACGACGCCACGTTT
>DATKCJ010000037.1:0-3754 GCA_035513275.1 Opitutaceae bacterium | reverse complement strand
GGGCGCACAGATGGTCCGTGAAGTCGCGTCGAAGACCGCGGACATCGCGGGCGACGGCACGACCACCGCGACCGTCCTCGCCGAGGCAATCTATCGCGAGGGCCTCAAGTCCGTCACCGCCGGCGCCAACCCGATCTACCTCAAGCGCGGCATCGACAAGGCCGTCGAGGCCATCGTCGCCGACCTCACCCGCATCTCCAAGAAAGTCGGAGGTCGCGAGGAGATCCGCCAGGTCGCCAACGTCTCCGCCAACTGGGACGAGAGCATCGGCGACATCATCGCCGACGCGATGGACAAGGTCGGCAAGGACGGCACCATCACCGTCGAGGAAGCCAAGTCCATCGAGACCACACTCGACGTCGTCGAGGGCATGCAGTTCGACAAGGGCTACGTCTCGCCCTACTTCTCCACCAACGCCGAGGCGATGGAGGCCGTCCTCGAGGACGCCTACCTGCTCCTCGTCGAGAAGAAGGTTTCGAGCCTCAACGACATGCTTCCTGTGCTCCAGGAAGTCGCCAAGACCGGCAAGCCGCTCGTGATCATCGCCGAGGACGTCGAGGGCGAAGCCCTCGCCACACTCGTGGTGAACAAGATTCGCGGCACGCTGAACGTCTGCGCCGTCAAGTCGCCCGGCTTCGGTGACCGCCGCAAAGCCATGATGGAAGACCTTGCCATCCTGACCGGCGGCAAGTTCATCACCGAAGACCTCGGCATCAAGCTCGAGAGCGTGAAGATCGCCGACCTCGGCCGCGCCAAGCGCGTGACCGTGGACAAGGAGAACACCACGATCATCGAAGGCGCCGGCAAGGCCTCCGACATCCAGGGCCGTGTGAAGCAGATCCGCCGCCAGATCGACGAGACGACCTCCGACTACGACCGCGAGAAGCTCCAGGAGCGCCTCGCGAAGCTCGCAGGCGGCGTCGCCGTCATCAACGTCGGTGCAGCCACCGAGTCCGAGATGAAGGAGAAGAAGGACCGCGTCGACGACGCGTTGCACGCCACGCGCGCAGCCGTTGAAGAAGGCATTGTCCCCGGTGGCGGCGTTGCGCTGCTCCGCACGATCGGTGCGCTTGAGAAGGCGATCGAGGGCCTCAAGGGCGACGAGAAGATCGGCGCTGCAATCGTGCGCCGTGCGATTGAAGAGCCTCTCCGAATTCTCTGCGCCAACGCAGGAGTCGAGGGTTCGACCGTCGTCCAGGAAGTCCTCCGCAAGAAGGGCAACTTCGGCTACAACGTGTCAACCGGCGTCTATGAAGACCTCGTCGCTGCCGGCGTGCTCGACCCGACAAAGGTCGTGCGCTCCGCGCTGCAGAACGCCTCGTCGGTCGCGGGCATGCTCCTCACCACCGAGTGCCTCATCACGGATGAGCCGGAGAAGGAAAAGTCCGCTCCGGCAGGTCCTGGCGGCGGCGGCATGGAAGACTACTGAGTCGGCCCGGCCATCAGGCCAGTGAAACATTCAAACCCCGTTCCCGGCACGCCGGGAGCGGGGTTTTTCTTTTTCAGGGCACATCGGCAAACACTCACCAGCACGCGACAACTCCGAGCAATTTGGGAAAAAGAATGCCCGCGGCGAGAGCTGATCAGGAAAGATAATTACATCCCCTATGCATCTTACATTTCCAGAAGATCACACCCGCCGCGGGCAAAGTGACTGTCAGCCGGAGACCGGACAGCGCTGGGCGCTTGGGGTTCCGGGAACAATGTTGAGAGGTATCCAGAATGCCGGGCTTGTCCAGCGAAAATCTGCGAAATTCACTTCTGCAATCTACTCCATGTCCGTCGCTTGCGCTATTCGGTCTTTCACGGTCTGCCCGCCGCCAAAGTCGCGCATCGCCCAGTCGCGGAGAAGTTCTGCACCACCGTCACGCGAGCCGGAGAAAACATTCGGTGGCATTCTTCTGGCCGGCAGAATCGCGCCACGAAAGCCGGGAGTTGCGCGGCAAACGCTCCACAGCACTCACCTCATCCGCCAAAAGAAAGCCAGCGACAGCGCGATCATTGCGGCATTGGGCAGCCATGCAGCGACAATCGGGTCGATCGTCTGCCGCTCGCCCAGGAGCGAGCCGACGTTGGCTAGCACGTAATACAGGAAAAACAGGCCGATCGATTTCGAAACGCCGACGGCCGGATTCACGCGCACGCCCGACATCGCAAACGGGATCGCCAGCCCGATCACGATCAGCATGCCAAGCGGCGCAGCGAGCAGGCGCTCGTATTGCACGGCGAAGCGGACGACCTTCGGGTTCTCGTCGATCGTGTAGTAGTCGATGATCGTGCGCAGCTCGGAGATCGAGAGATCGTCAGCCTTCTTGCCGAGCAGGAGCATCAGGCCTGGATCATCGACGATGTGCGGGTAGCTCTTTTCGTCGAACGGAGTCGCGTGCAACTGCTCACCCTTCTCGGGATCGAACCACAGCTCGCGGCCCCAGAGAAAAGTCCACACGCCGCGGACATCGTCGAAGTAGGCTTCCCGCGCGACGATACGGGTGACCTCGCGACGCTTGCTGTCGAGCTCGGAAAGCGTCACGCCGTAGCCCCGGTTCGAGTAGGCGCTGAAACGGTTCATCATCCAAAGACGGCCCTGGCGCTGGTTGTCGAACGCAAGCACAGGCTGCACGCCTACGCGATCGATCGACACGTGGCGCGCCTCCGCCTGGTAGGCGAGGTTGTCCTTGATGCGACGCGCGTGCTCGACCGACCACGGGATGATGTTGGCGCCGAGAAACCATGAACCGGCGGTGAGCAACACTCCCACGCACCAGATCGTGCGCGTGATGCGGAAGGTGCCGACGCCGGCGGCGCGCATCGCCGTGAACTCGTTACTCCGGTGCAACTGTCCGAGCGCGTAGAGCAGCGAGATGAGGATCGAGAGCGGCAGGACGATCGGCAGCTTTCCGGGGATGATGACGAGATAGTAGTAGACCACCTCGATCAGCGACGACTTGTAGTCGATGAAATCGCTGAAGTTGTGCGACATGTCCTCGAGCACGAGCAGCCCGAGCATCGCCATGAGCACAAGGGCGAAGATCTTGAGCCACTCGCTCAGCACATGACGGTCGAGGACGGACATGACGACGCCGGGACAGTCGCGCAGGCCGCCGTGTTCCGCAAGGAGTTTGGGAGAGGGTGGCGAAGCGAAGCGCTCGTTCCATTCCGGTGTAGCCCGCTGCGTGAGCAGCGGGACATGCAAATCGTAGAAGAATTCATCCCTGCCCTCACGGGCAGGGCTACGTGAACTTCTCCAAGAGGCGCCACCCGGCTCTGTTTTGGTTCAGCACCGCATCTCCCTCCGTTTCCTCCGCGATCTCCTGTGAGACTTGCTGCGGTCTGGATTCCTCCCCTCGTAATTTCCCGGTTGCCGTGGACGCGGTTCGTCTTCGGAATTCCGGCCCATGGCCCGTTCCACAGAAGTCTGGAGTTCCAGGCTTGGATGCATACTCGCGGTTGCAGGCAGCGCAGTCGGCCTCGGCAACTTCCTTCGGTTCCCCGGCCTCGCCGCCCAATACGGCGGCGGCGCGTTCATGGTCGCCTACTTTGTTTCGCTGCTGATCATCGGCATTCCTATTTGCTGGACGGAGTGGACGCTCGGCCGGCTCGGCGGTCGCTACGGTTTCCATTCCACGAGCGGCATCTTTCACGTATTGATCCGCAGCAAGTGGGGAAAATACCTCGGTGTCATCGGCTTCGTCGTGCCGGTGATGATCTACATGTATTACGTCTACATCGAGGCGTGGTGCCTCGGCTACGCGCT
>DATKCJ010000036.1:0-17736 GCA_035513275.1 Opitutaceae bacterium | reverse complement strand
CGCCTTCCCGGCATTTTCGTCGTCATTGTCCTCGTCCTCATTGTGGGCTCGCACGGGGAGGTTCTGGGGCATGGTGGATTGCAGGTAATCGATCGGCATGGTGGGGGAAAGTTGGCGCGCGCCCGCGGTTTTGCGAGTGGAAACCTGCGATTTACGGGGAGGCCTCAGAACGGTTGTAGGCGCGGGGTTTAGCCCCTTGAATCTATTCCGTGGAACTACTCCGCGAGTTCTGGCCCCTACTGCTCAGCGTTGTGTCGATCGCCGCCGCGGTCACAGCGTCGAGTCATGCGATCATCTACAAGCGCAACGCGCAAGCGACCGTGCTGTGGGTGGCCCTGATCTGGTTCTCACCGCTTGTCGGCCCGTTGCTCTACCTGCTGATGGGAATCAATCGAATCCGCCGGCGTGCGGCGATTGTCTTCAGGGACCGCGAGCGAGTCCGCGGGGGCGCCGAGCCCGGTGCGAACAAATCGGAGGTGGCGGCTTTGCTGCCGGATGGGGCAAAGCACCTCGCCGACCATGTCGGCTACATGGACCAGGAGGGCACGCGGTCCGTGCTGCCGGGAAACGCAATCACGGCGCTGGTCGACGGCGATCAGGCGTTTCCCGAGATGCTGCGCGCGATCGACGAGGCGAGGCATTCGGTGAGTTTCTGCAGCTACATATTCGACAACGACAGCGCCGGGAAACAATTCGCCGCAACCCTCGGAGCCGCTGTCCGGCGCGGCGTCGAGGTGCGCGTGCTCGTCGACTACCTCGGATCGCGCTACTCGTTTCCGACGATCTTCCGCGCGCTGAAGAAGGAGGGCGTGCCGTTCGCGAAATTCATGGCGCCGCTCCGCCACGGCCATATCGGTTCCGTGAACCTGCGCACTCACAGGAAGATCCTGGTTGCGGACGGCAGGATTGGGTTCACCGGGGGCATCAACATCCGCGAGTCCTGTATGATCGCGTCGAATCCCCGCAACCCCGTGCGCGACCTCCACTTCAAGGTCGAAGGCCCTGTGGTCGGACATCTGCAGGAGGCGTTCGCGGAGGACTGGGTGTTTACGACAGGCGAGGTGCTCGGGGGCGACGCGTGGTTTCCAACTCTCACACCCACGCCCAGCGGGACTGCGTTTGCGCGCGGAATCTCGGACGGACCCGACGAGGACTTCGACAAGCTCCGGTGGGCACTGCTCGGTGGGCTCGCAGCCGCGCGTCGGAGCGTGCGCATCCAGACGCCGTATTTCCTGCCCGATCCCGCGCTGCTCAATGCGATCAACGTGGCGGCGATGCGCGGCGTCTCGGTGCAACTGATTCTCCCCGAGGGAAACAATCTGCCGTTCATGCATTGGGCTGCGATGGCGCAAATGTGGCAGATTCTCGTGCACGGCTGCCGCGTGTGGCTGACCCACGGTGCGTTCGACCACGGCAAGGTGATGATCGTGGACGATGCTTGGTCGTTTGTCGGCTCGGCCAACTGGGACGCGCGCAGCTTGCGGTTGAATTTCGAGTTCAATCTCGAGGTGTTCGATTCCGCGCTTGCGGGGCGGCTCACTGCGATCCTCGACCAGCGCCTCGTCGGGGCCCGCGAACTGACGCTCGACAGCGTCAATGGCCGCTCGCTTCCTGCGAAAGTGCGCGACGGCGTCGCACGACTTTTCACGCCGTATTTGTAGGCTCTTGCGTCCAACAAAGCCAGCGGAGTGGCGCGGCGAGCGCGCCACCTACAGGGGAGTAGAGATTCCGGTTGTAGGTTGCGCGCTTGCGCGCAACAAATTCGAGCGAGTGGCGCGACGAGCACGCCACCTACACGGGAAGTGCTGATCAATGATCCTTGTCTGTCAGTCAGGTTTTGAAGATGTCGCGCGCGCCGAGGCGGCTGCGTGCGGCTGGCGCCCGGTCGAGTCGGGCGCGGGTTGGATCCGCGTTGAGACACCGGCCGGCCAGCCGGAGGCGGCGACGCTCGATTTGTGCTTCGCGCACCGTGCGATGCTTGATCCGGCTGAGTTGCGTGGAGACGGCGTCAACCAGATCGCGGGCGCGCTTTTGGAATGGTTCACGACTTCGCTTCGCGGGGAGAAAGTCGATTGCGAGTGGCCGATGGTGTTCGCAGCGCCGATCGAGGTGCCTGGGCTCGGACGGCGCCTCGGCTCCGTGGAGTCAGCGTTCAAGGATGCATTGAAGAAACGAGTCGCGCGTGTCGCGCGGCTGGCTCGTGACGATACTCCCCGTGGCAGCGGGCCCGTGCGCGGGCTCTTCGTGTGGGCCGCGGATTTCGGAAGGCTCTTTGCCTCGCGCGAAACGTGGCTCGGCGGACAGCGACGGATGGGCGACGATCCGCTCGCGCCGTCACGCAGCTACTTGAAGGTCGAGGAGGCTTACGGAATCGCCGGAGTGGAACCGTCGTCAGGCGAGACAGTCGCCGATCTCGGCGCGGCGCCCGGCGGCTGGAGCTACAGCGCGGCGCGGCGCGGAGCAATTGTCACTGCGGTCGACAACGGTCCGATGAAAGGCGGCGCCCTCGGGCATGCAGGCATCCGGCACTTGCGCGAGGATGCGTTCAAGTTCCACCCTGAGCCGGGCGAGCGCTTCGACTGGTTGTTCTGCGATCTCGTCGAGGAGCCGCATCATGTGCTCGATCTCGTGCACCGATGGGTCGCGGAGAAATGGTGCCGCCGGTTTGTCGTGAACCTGAAGTTCGGCCGCACGGACGCAATCGCGCTTCTGGAAACCGTGCGTCGCTCGTCGCGAAGCCCGGCGAGGTTGTGCACACGGCTCGCTGTTCGACATCTTTTTCACGATCGTGAGGAGTTCACGCTCGTCGGGGAAATCTGAAGGGGAATCGGAAGGGTTGCCATTTTGCGACGCGTCGTCGCAACTTGATTGTCCCTACATCCATGTCGCTGCGTCGAAATGAGCAGGCCGTTTGCGGATTGGCCGCCGTCTCCGCCCTCTATGCGAAGAGGCCCGAGACGATTCGGAGGCTGTTCTTCGACGAGGCGAAGGCGAAGATGTGCGGCTCGATGAGCCGTTACCTCGCGAAGAGGAAAAAGATCTATCGGCAAGTGGAGGCCGCGGAGCTCGAGAAGGTTTCCGGCACGGTGCATCACGGCGGCATCGTCGCAATCGCCGACACGCCGGCGCGGCTTGCGCCGACGGAGGAAGAGGTATCGAAGTGGTCGCTCGACGGCCGGCCAGTTGTGCTGCTCGACCGGATCGGAAACGCACACAACCTCGGCGCAATCGTGCGCACCGCCGCGTTTTTTGGAGTGCGGCATGTCGTGATTCCAGAGCACCCGCTCCAGGCGATGCCGGGAGAGGCGGCCTATCGGGTCGCGGAGGGTGGCCTCGAGTATGTCACGGTATGGTGCGTGCGTGAATTTGTGCCGTTCTGCCAGTTCATCCGGCGGACATTTGCACTTGTCGGCGCGTCGCTCACGGGCGAGCCGCTCGAGTCGCTCACACGGGCGGGACTCAACGGGAAGCTCCTTTCGGGCCGGCCCACGGCGCTCGTCCTCGGAAACGAAGAGGACGGTCTTTCGCCGGAAGTCGCCGCGGTTTGCAACCGGCTTGTGCGTGTGGCCGGGGGCGAGAAGATGCAGTCGTTGAATGTCTCAGCGGCGGCGGGGATCCTCATCGCGGCGGCCGTGTCCGTGAAATAGTTCACCATGAACCAATCCAACCTGAAGGGGCTCGCAATTCTGGTTGTCGAGGACGAGGCGATGCTGCGCAAGCGGATCGCCGCCTACCTCGAAAAGCACGGTGCTGAAGTCACCGCTGCGGCCACGGTGGCTGAGGCGCGAAATGCGCTCGGCTCTTCCGGATTCGACGCCGCGCTGCTCGACGTGCACCTGCCGGACGGCTCCGGCACGGATCTGCTGCGCGACTCGTCGTTCTCGAGCAACACGGTCGTGCTCGTGATGACGGCCGAGGGCGGAGTGGGTGGCGCGGTCGAGGCGATGAGGCTCGGCGCGGCCGACTACCTCGTGAAACCCTTCGATCCCGAGGAGCTGCCAGTTAGGATCGAACGTCTCCGGCGCGAGCGGCGCCGGTCGCGTGCGGACGAGTTTCGCGCGCGGCAGAATGCCGCGGCATCCGTGCCTTTCTTCTTCGGACCTTCGCTGGCGAAAGTGCGTGAGCAACTCGACAAGATTGTCGCCGCGGAGAAGCGCATGCACGGCACGCCGCCCCCGGTGCTCATCGAGGGTGAAACGGGCAGTGGCAAGACAAGCCTCGCGCGCTGGCTGCACGAGAACGGACCGCGCGCGGACGGGCCGATGATCGAGGTCAACTGCTCGGCGTTGCCCGAGTCCCTCGCAGAGTCGGAGCTTTTTGGTCACGAGCGCGGTGCGTTCACCGATGCCCGCGAGGAGAGGATCGGTTTGTTTGAGGCGGCCGACGGCGGCACTCTTTTCCTAGACGAGCTGCCGAGCCTGCCCGCGTCGCTTCAGGCCAAGATACTCACGGTGCTCGAGGACGGGCTGATCCGTCGCGTGGGATCTAGCCGGACGACGCGCGTGGACGTGTGTGTGATCGCGGCGACCAGCGTCGATCTGCGCGAGCAGGTGAAGGAAAAAAAGTTCCGCGAAGATCTGCTGCACAGGCTCGATTTGTTTCGTGTTGCGATGCCGCCACTGCGCGCGCGCGGTGCGGACATCGCGTCGCTCGCGAAGGAGCTGCTCGCCCGCACGTGCCGGCGATACGGCTTGCCGATGCGCACGATCCCGAAGGGAGGCCGCGACCGGCTGTCTCGTCACACCTGGCCCGGAAATGTTCGGGAACTCGAGCACGAGCTCGAGCGCGCGGTCGTGTTTGGTGAACCAGACGCGCTGGAGTTCGCGAACCTCGCGCACGAGGGCGAATCCAGATTGGGAGCTTTTGATCTGCGTAGTCCAATCCCGCCGGAAGGTTTTGTGCTCGACGAGTTAATCGACGAGTTGGTCCGCAAAGCCATACAGCAAACGGGCGGCAACGTCTCGGCCGCCGCCCGGCTGCTCAGCGTGACGCGCGATTTCGTGCGCTATCGACTGAAGCAAAAGGACGAAGAGTGAGAGTGGGTGCGTCCGCCCACCGCCAGATCGTGGAATTGAGGCGCCGCGCTCAATTCTTCCGCTTCTCGAAGTGCTCGCGACGGACTGAATCCGCTTAAGGATAGGAGTTTAGGAATTATGGATCTGTTGGCACGCGCATTGCGGTATAGCACGCAACAGCCATCCAGAAACCAACAACCAAAGAGCAACCATCGATATCATGAAAAAACTAATCGCAGTTCTCGCACTCGCAATCAGCGCCGCCGGCCTCGCGGCACAGGTTCCGGACGCCCCAATCCCTTCGCTTCCCAATGGCTTGGGGCTCGGGGTGATGAATGAAAACGTCGATCTCAGCAGGGCTCCTGCCGAGGTTCAGACATTGGTCGTGCAGATCCGCGAGCAGCGGCAGGCGTTTCTTCAAGAGCGCAGGGCGCTGATCGAAGGGCTCAAGGATCTGAGCGAGGAAGAGCGGGCCGCGCGAATCGAAGAGCTCAGGATCCAGAGTCAAGAAGCCGCGGAAGCGGTGCGCGAACTCGCAAAAAGCATCCGCGAGCAACTTCGCACCCTTCGCGATCTTCGCCGCAATCCGGGAGCTTGAGCCAAGGAGTCCGTCGCAACCGTTCTGGTGGGCAACTACGAAAAGTTGTGACGGCAACGTGTTATGAGCAGGGCAGGCGTAAGCGCCTGCCCTGCTTTTTCGCAATGTCATATCCATGCGCAACGACGCAACCCGACCGTGAAGTCGCGAATTGTCTTACGGGTTTGGCGCAGCGTCGCGCAGGCAGCGTTGCCGCGATGGCGTGGCTCAATGCGTTGGCAGAGCCTTTCAAGTCACGCCGATCGAAATGACACTCGTGCGTGGAAGAGCTCGCATGCAGAGATTGGCAGGACATTGCAAATTCGGTGTGGATACCCACAGTCTCGGTGTGGTTTGGGCATGCCCACCTAACTTTGATTGTGAAGAGGATCTTGCTCGCTGCTTACTACTGCTTGTGAGATAGCCGTTTAAGTCGTTACATCAGACTTGGCACACAGAATGCAGGTTATCCGCGAACACTGAACATCATGAGAAAGACAATCGCATTACTGATACTCACTTTGACCTCGGTCGGGCTGTTCGCCCAATCGGAACCCCCGGTTGACCGTCCAATTCCCAACGGCCTCGGCATGGGCCTCTTCAACAAGCGCGTCGACGTGTCGACCCTACCTGCAGAGCTCCAGACGATGATCAACCAGTTCCGCGAACAGCGCGCGGCATTCCTTCAGGAACGCAAGATGCTGTTTGAAGAGTTGAAGAGTCTGACAGAAGAAGAGCGCAGAGCCAGGATCCAGGAACTTCGCGCCCAAACCCGCGAGGCGCTCATGGCGCAGCGCGAGTTGGCGAAGAACATCCGCGAGGAACTTCGCAGGCTCCGCGACGAGCGCCGGAATGACTCTGGAGGCTGAGCGCGGGGTGCTTTACTGCGCTGCGGCGAATCTTGCGAAGGCGGACGCGAAAGCGTCCGCCTGTTTGTATTTGGCAAGGAGTTTGTCACAAATGGCCAGGATCGTTCAACTTTCGCATGACAGTAATTCCTCCCGGGGGGTAGACTCCTGCCGAAAAACTCCTAAGCCGGCGCTGCGCGCCGTGAGAAGTGGACCGCCGAACCATTCGTGCAGAACACGATTCTACCCCGCGAGTCTGTCGCAGCCCGGCCCAGCCAACACGGTGATCCATTCGGTTCCCAGATGCGACTCACCAAGTATCGACAGATTGCCAGACCTCGGAAGAACATAGGGAACCTGCCGCCGCCGTGGCGCATCCCGGTCCGCTGCGCACCGCATGAAGCCATCACTCCTCGCCAAGACCTGCCTTTTCGCAATCGCCGCGAGCGTTGCGGCAGCGCCCGCCGATGAGAATAGCGCCATCGCGATCCCGGCGGAGCTGATGGACGACTTGTTCGGGACGACTGTGAGCGTCGGGTTGCGCGTCGGCGTAGGCTTCAAGGACAACGTCCTCCTCACGGAGACGGGCAAGATCGAGAGTCCGTTTGTGTCCGCGGAAGTCGATGCATTCGTCTGGCGGCCGCCAGAGGCGCTCACGGACTTTTATTGGGCGATCACCGGAGCAGAGACGCACTTCCTCGACGCCCCGGACGACGCGAATCACGAGCGAGTGTGGATGACCCAGGGCGAGCTGCGCTACGCGATCGGCACATTTTTCAAGACCGGCCTCATGATCCAGGGCTATCACATGGACCAGGTGCTCGATCTCTCGACGAGCGAGATCGGCACGTTTCGCGCGCGGCTCAAGGTCTATGGAGTGACCGCCGGGCCGAACTTGCGCTGGGAGTTCCGAGGTCCGTGGTGGCTCGAGGCAGCCGCAGCGTGGAAACTCGAGAAATACAAGGGTGCCGAGGAGGACTACGACGAGCCGGGAGTCGTCGCTCGCGTCGGTCGCAAACTGGGCAAGCGCCACGACCTGAGCGCAGCGTGGTTGTGGCGACGCAAGGGCTATCACGATCGAAACGCCTACACGGTCGGCGGGCGCCCGCTTCCGGACACGACACTTTCGACGCATTGGAACCAGGCTGAACTCAGGTTCGTTTCGAAATGGAGTGCGTCGTGGTCGACGACGTTGAAGGTCGCCGGAGACACGCTCCGCGACTCGGCATCGGGCTACTTCGACTACGACCACTGGCGCGCCGATATCGATTTGGCGTGGCGGCTCGATCCGTGGAAGCTGCGCCTCACGGCCTCGCATGGGGCCCACGAGTTCCTCATCCAGATCGCGGGCACGGGGTTCACGCCGCCGCCCCGCGAGATCCGGCAGACGCGCGGTGCGCTCGCTGTCGAGCGCAGTCTCACCGAGAAGCTGTCCCTGTTCGCGGAGGTGGAGGTCGAACGCAGCCGGACCAATGAATTTGGTGGAAGCTATCGGTTGAACACCGGGACCGCGGGCCTAGCCTATGAGTTCTGACGTGCTACAACCCACCGAAACCAATCGCAGAGTGAAGACAGAGATCGCGGCCGCGGTCGCGATCGCATGCGTGCTGGCCCTCGCGGTCGCGCTGCCCGCGCTGCGGCTTCGCACCGGGCTGCGCGAGCAGGTGCTCTTGCGCGAGGGACAGGTGCTGCAGGCGGTGGTGGCGATGCAATACGCGGTGGAGACAGCGGAGATGGAATCACTCGGACTCGTCGCCGCCGATGTGGACGACTTCACCACGATGCTCAAGACTGCGCGGTTGCCGGGTGTGATCGGCGTGAGGTTGTTCAATCGGCGCGACTCCACGCAGGATGTGTTCCCACCGGAGTTGAATGAGGGTGCGCTGACGGCTGCGGATTGGGATGCGCTTGGTTCGTTGACTCCGGTGGTGCGGATGCACGCGGACTATCCGCTCGCGGAATTGATTCTGACGGTCGACCAGCGCGGCACGGCCGAACTGATAGAGGTGATCGTGCCCTTGCCCGCGCGCGGCGATGCGCAAAGGGCCGCGCAGTTCTGGATCGCCGGCACTGGGATTGCGGCCGAGCTTGCGCGGCAGGATCGCGCGCTGATCGCGCTGGCGGCGATCGTCTGGATCGCGGGCACGTGCGTGGCGCTCGGCATCCAGTCAATCGCCTCACGCAAGCTGCGTCGCGCGAATGCCGAGCTGCGCCGCCGCGGCGACGATCTCTCTCGCGCAAACCAGGAGCTGGCGCTCGCCGCAAAAGTGAGCGCGGTCGGTGTCGTGGCGGCGCACCTGATCCATGGATTGAAGAACCCGTTGCAGGGATTGAGAGGGCTCGCCGTGGAGCAAAAGCGTGCCAGCGGAAACGGCGATGGGAAGGCCGCATGGGCCGACGCGGCTGCGATGACCGGCCGGTTGCAGGCGATGGTCGACGATGTTACGGCGCTTCTTACCGACGAGGCGTCGGGAATTCAGTTTCGTGTGACCTGCGAGGAAATGATGCAGGTCGTGACGAAGCGCACGGGCGACATCCGAAATTCCACCGGCGTGGAAATGACGTGGACCAGCGTGAAGGGATTGGAGTTCGACAACCGGCTTGCGGCGCTCGTCGGCCTGATCGTTTCCAATCTGGTGACGAACGCATGCGAAGCCTCGAAGCCGGGCGCGGGCGTGCATGTGGAGATCCTTCGGAAGCGGGGCATGATCGAGATCGCCGTGTCGGATCGAGGCTGCGGAATTCCGTCGCCGAAGCGCGAGCGCCTCTTCCTGCCCGCTGCGTCGACGAAGCCACACGGCAGCGGCATCGGCCTCGCCGTGAGCCGCAACCTCGCGCAGCACATCCAGGCAACCCTGGAGCTTGAGGAGACAGGCCCCGCTGGAACGGTGTTTGTGCTCCGCATCCCAGTATCCGAAGAGGTAAAACAGCCGTGAAAGCCGGTCTCCCGCTGCCCGGCGCTTGCTGCTCGGACACACTAGACTACAATTTCAGACTCACCATGCTGACGATTTCGAACATGAACCGGTTTGCCTGCGTAGCTTCAATCCTGATCGGCGTGTGTGGGCCTCATCTGGCCCGCGCCCAGGCCGACGGGACGGCCGCCTGGACCAACCCCTTCGTCCTCGAGTCGGGTGTCTTGAGCATCAACGTCGCCTCACCGGTCGTCGCGCCGGATGGCACAGTCTACGTGGGTACTCGCGGAGGGCTCGTGGTGTCGGGGCGCCTATGGGCGATTTCCCCAAGTGGATCCTCGCGGTTCTTCGCGGCGGGGGACTGGATCGATGCGACGCCCACTCTCGGCCCCGACGGCACGATCTACGTTGGTTCGTGGGACGGAAAATTCTACGCGCTAAGAGACACCGGCACCGCACTCACCAAGCTCTGGGAGTATTCGACGGGCTCGTTCATCTACTCCTCCGCTGCGATCGGTCCCGATGGCACGATCTACATCGGTGCCGGCGACAGCAACCTGCATGCAATTCTGCCCAACGGCACGCTCAAGTGGAAATATCCTGTTCTCGACTGGATCGACTCGTCGCCCGCCGTCGCGGCGAATGGAAACGTGATCGTCGGTTCGTGGGACGGCAACGTCTACGCCATCGATCCGTTCGGCAACGAGAAGTGGCGGTTCACTACTGGTGCCGCGGTGCTGGGCTCGCCGGCGATCGCCGCTGACGGCACGATCTACATCGCCTCCTCGGACAATTACCTCTACGCGCTCAACCCCGACGGCTCCAAGCGTTGGGACTACGCCACGGGCGCTGACATCGAGGGCTCGCCGGCACTCGCGGCCGACGGCACCGTGTATCTCGGTTCCAACGACGGCTATCTCTACGCCGTGAGATTGAACGGCATGCTTGCCTGGCGCACGAAAGTCGGCGCGAGCGTTGCCTCGACGCCTGCAGTCCGCGCCGACGGTTCGATCGTCGTGGGCGTTGCCACGGTCGCGGGCGCATCGGCTCCGGGCCGGCTGGTTTGCCTCAACTCTGATGGCTCGCAAAAGTGGTTCTACGACGCATTCGACGTAATCGACAGCTCGCCCGCGATCGGACCCGAGAACAGGATCTATTTCACCGACTACGCGAGGCGGCTGCACGCGCTCAACGGCACCTCGGCGCTCGCGGACACATCCTGGCCGAAGTGGCGGCGCGATGTCACTCACAAGGCGCGCATGCCCAACGACGGCACGCTCGCGCAGTTGACGAACCTCTCGACGCGCGCGCAAGTCGGCGTCGGCTTCGACATCCTGATCGCGGGCACCTACGTCGGCGGCGGTTCGGGCAAGACCGTGCTCGCGCGCGGCGTCGGCCCGGAACTCGCGAACTACGATGTCGTCGGCGTGCTGGCGGACCCGGTGTTGGAAGTCTACGATTCCGACGGCATTAAAGTCTTCGAGAACGACAACTGGGATCCCGCGCTCGATCCGATGTTCACGCAAATGGGCGCATTCGCACTCGACCCCGGAAGCACGTCTGCCGCGATGCTCGCGAATCTCTCGGCAAACAAGTCGTTCACGTTTCAGGTCAAGGGCAAGAACGCCACGACCGGCGTCGCAATCGTCGAGATCTACGATGCGCAGGAAAACTCCGGCCGGCTGTCCAACCTGTCGAGCCGCGCCGTCGTTGGCTCCGGAGACAATGTGCTCATCCCGGGGTTTTATGTGAAGGGTCCCGGGCCGCTCACGCTGCTGATTCGTGCCGTGGGTCCGACGCTTGGCACGCTTGAGCCACCGGTTGCGGGCGCACTTCCGCAACCGTCGATCATGCTTGTGAAAGACACCGTCGGGCTCGGCTGGAATACAAGATGGGGCACTGCGGCGAACGCAGCGTTCATCAAGGATGTCACGCCGAAGGTCGGAGCGTTTCCGCTGGCCGATGGCAGCGCCGACTCGGCGCTTCTCGTGACAGTCGGTCCCGGCCTCTACTCGGTCGTCGTGTCGGGCGTGAACAACACGACTGGCATCGCGCTCGTCGAACTTTACGTCGTGAGCGGGTATTGAGCGCCGGTTGTAGGAGCCCGCTTGCGGGCGATTGCCTTGTGGCTGCGCCCGGCTGCAGGATTGCGCGTTGGAAGTAGGTGCAGCTCCAATCATCGCTCGCAAGCGAGCTCCTACCTCGGAGCCCCGGCATCAGCCAGGCACGATCCGCGCCACAGACGTATTGATTCGCGCAGCGCCGCCGGTCATTCCCTTGGCCGTGGAAATGCAGACAGTCGAGTCGCAGCCCGTGGTCCTCGCTGAGCGCGACTGGCGCACGCGGCAGGCGGCGCACCGCGCGCGGATGTCTGCACTCACGCGCGAACACGACGCACGTGCGGAGCGCGGAGAGAAGCATCCCGTCCACGATTTCCTTTTCACCTACTACTCGTTCAAGCCGGCGGTGTTGAAGCGCTGGCATCCAGGCATCGGAGTGGTGCTCACCGGCGATGCCGCGCGCGAGTTTCTCGGATCGCAGTGCTATTCGAGAGTCGACGGCGGCGTGATGGCCGACCCTGCGAGCTTTTCCGAGGTGCGGCGCGCGGGCGTGACGTGGATGCTAGGGCTGCTGCGAGCAACCGCCGCGCGGCCCGCGGCCTTCGGGTGTCACGGGCTGCACGAGTGGGCGATGGTCTACAAACAGGCTCAGGAGGATTTGCGGCATCCGGACTTTCCGCTGCGATTCGCGCCGGAGGAGATCGATCGAATTGTCGAAGCCTCGACGGTGCGGTGCACGCACTTCGATGCGTTTCGATTCTTTACTGAGGAAGCGCGTCCGCTGAACCGCGTGCAGCCGGAGCGTTCGTCGATCCACGCGCTCGAGCAACGCGGCTGCCTGCATGCAAACATGGACCTCTTCAAGTGGGCCGCGAAGCTGCTGCCGTTTGCGCCGTCGGAGTTGGTGGCCGATGCCTTCGAGCTCGCGCGCGACATCCGCGAGACCGACATGCGGGCGAGTCCCTACGACCTGCGCGCGCTCGGCTACGCGCCGATCGCGATCGAGACACCGGAGGGCCGCGTGGAATACGAACGCCAACAGCGCGCCTTCGCGGCGCGAGGCGAACCGATCCGCGCACGATTGACCGCCGTGTGCGAAGCGATGATCGCCGCGTGGCGCAGTGGTTGAGCGGGGGAGCGCAGGTTGGCAGTGTAGGCTGTAGGTGGCGCGCTTGTCGCGCCACGTTGCGCGCAAGCGCGCAACCTACATGGGAAAAGCGACAAGATAGAGAAGCTTGTCCCTGGTTGCGCTGCCGTGCACCGCCCTCACTCCAGCGATCTCACGAGGATGGTGTAGGTTTCCACTCCAGCGCGCGGGGAGAGGAAATCGGCGTCGTAGTATCCCGAGGGCGGAATGACGACTTCGAGGAAGCCGCGGGAGACGCCGGCGATCTGGCCTGCGAAACGAAACGTGCATGCGACGCCCACCTCGATCGATCGGCTCGAGGGGTTCTGAATGCGAGCCCAGATGCGCACGTTCCCGTCTTCAAGCGGATGCGCTTCGATGCGGGGAATCCGCACCTTCGAAGTGTGGGCGGTCGCGAGCAGCATGTCTTTCGGGACGAGGACGGCGCCGCGCCACGTCCGCGCTTCGTCGGGGACGGTCGTGACGTCTGTCGACGGGGCCAGCGCCGGTGCGGCTGCGGGCGTGGCGATCGGTTGCTCGATCATCGGTGCTGGTGCCGCCGTGGCGAGGAAGAGGAGCGCGCGGTCAAACTGCGTGGCGGACTCGCGGTCGTGCTCCGCTTTCAACATGGCTGCCGCGTCGGGTGCGGGCTCGCCGGATTCCGCGGGAGTGGCGTCGGTCGGGTTCGTCGTCGCGGGGCTCGATTGCGGCGTTTCGACTGCTGCGCCGGAGGCGGGTTGTGCGGGTGCTGCCTCAGTGGGAGAAATCTGCAGCGCCTGATCGAGCGCACTGACGCGATTCGGATCCGACGCCGGCTTGTAGACGAGCACAAGCACCAAGACTACCGCGAAGAACGACGCAACCAGGATAAAGTTTACGAGCTTCATGGATCCGGAATGCGCCAGAGTGCGGAATGCAGCGGGGCTCGCAAGTCATTGCATGCCGCCGGGTGTGTCCGTAGGAGAAGGGCGATGCTGCGAACAAGATCGATTTCTCGCGTGTGTGTCGGAATCGCTGTGGCCGTGCTCACGCTTGCGAATCTCGCAGCCGCGGCGGAGGGCGAGGTGGCGCAGGAGTTTGGGGAATTGTTGAAGCAAGCCGAGGCGGGCCGCACGACGGCGCAATACTACCTCGCGCTGCGCTATTTGCATGGCGTCGGACTGCCGAAGGACGAGGCGAGCGCAGTCGCTTGGTTCGAGAGGGCGGCGGCTGGCGGCGATGCGGCGGCGGCATTCAACCTCGCGCGGCTGCACAAGGAAGGCCGGGTCATGCTCGCTGATCCGACGCGGGCGTTGCGCCTGTTGCGCTACGCGGTCGATGAACGAGTCCCGGGCGCGAGTGTGGAGTTGGGCGAGATGCTGCTGACCGGTTCCGGCACGGAGCGCAATTTGGACGAGGCAGCGGCATTGTTTCGCGAGGCTGCGCTACTCGGGAGTGCCACGGCGGCTTTCAACCTGGGCGTGATGCACGCGCGAGGGTGGGGCGTCGCGCAAGATCCGGCCGAGGCGGTGCGATGGTATGAGCGCGCCGCGGAGGGAGGGGAACCAAACGCTCAGTTCAACGCGGCGGCCGCGATCCTGGCGGGGGCGAAGGCAAAGGAAGATGCGCCGCGAGCGATGCGATTGCTCGGACAGGCGTCGGCGCAGGGCGTCGTGGCTGCGATGTTCACGCTCGGGCGCGTTTACGAGGAAGGAGTCGTCGTGCCCGCAAACGATATTCTCGCGTTCCGCTGGTATCGCGCCGCCGCGGCAAACGGGCACGAGGGAGCGATGTCGAATCTCGCGCGGTTGCTCATCCAGAGGCAGCTCGGGCCCGATGCGGATGCCGAGGCGGTCCGGTGGCTCTCCGCCGCGGCGGAGAAGCTCGATCCATCCGCGTTGTTCACTCTGGCTGTGTTGCGCGAGCGCGGAATCATCCTCCCGCGCGACAGGTCGGCGGCGTTGGCCGCATACAAACAGTCTGCGGAACTCGGATTCGGCTCCGCCCAGCTCGGGCTCGCGATGCTCCTGGCCTCAAGCCCCTCGCGCGACGACCAGGTGAACGCTGCGGCGTGGGGAATCCTTGCCAGAGAGCAGGACGTGAAGCTCGAGGGTGACGATGTCCTGGAGCGATTGCCTGACACGATCGTCGCGGAGGGGAGGTTCAAGGCGGAGGCATTGAGGCAGGAGATTGCACGCACACGCGAGCTTCGCGAGGCGGGCGCCGATGTCGCGACAGTGCTTCTTCAGCGCGTGAAGCCGCCGAAATCCTCGGTGAACGGTTTCTTGATTTCACCCGAGGGAATGATCGTGACGCCGTATTCGCCGATCGCCGGAGTCTCGGACGTCAAAGTGCGGTATGCGGGCGCGCTTCAACCGGCGACGATCATCAGCGTCGACGAGGAGCGGGACGTCGCTGTGCTGTCGATCTCGCGCAAGGTGGATCGGTGGCTATCTCTGTCCGCGGTGGAGCCTTCGGACGCGGCGCCTTTGAATGGTGTATGGTTTCACGCGCCGTGGGCCGCTGTGCTCGAGGAGCCGCGATCGACACCGATGCGGACGGTTGTCGCTGCGTCTCCGTTTGGCACCGAGCGCGAATGGCTCGCCCTCAATGCGGTCTGGGATTCGGCTGCGGTCGGGGGAGTCGTGCTCGACGGCGAAAGCGTGGTGGGTGTGCTGACCGGCAGGCGGACGTTGGGCGGGTCGGTGGCGGGCGTGGCCAGTGCCGGCGCGTCGGAGTATGGAGTCGCGCTGCGCGCGACGTTCATCGGAGGCGTCGTGAAGCGAGCCGGGGCCACCTGGCTGGTCGCCGGCAGCGAGTCGCCTCAGCGTGGCAGCATCGCCGGCGCGATGGTGGTTGTGCTCGGATTCTAGAATCCGAAACGGCGGCGACCGTTTTGAGTGCAGGGCTATTCGTCCTTCACGAACTCGAGGAGATCGCCTGGCTGGCATTTCAGTTCACGACACAAAGCCTCGAGCGTGCTGAAGCGCACAGCCTTTGCCTTGTTCGTCTTGAGTATGGAAAGATTGGCGAGCGTGATGTCGATTCGCTCGGCAAGTTCGGTGAGACTGATTTCGCGCTCCGCCATCACCCGGTCGAGATTGAGTCGGATGGGCATGATCAGATGGTGAGTTCGTTGTCGGTCTTGAGGGCAAGTCCCTGACGAAATGCCTCGCTCACGACGAGGACGAGACAGCCGGTGACGAGAGCCCCGAAGCCAGAGGGAACAAGGAATCCCAAGGAGCCGGGTCCGGCTTGGAAGTCCGTGAGTGTAATGTGGCGGGTGAAATATTCCTGCATCACGTAGGAGCCCCAGAGCCCCGCCAGCATGCCGGCGATGCTGTATGCGATCAGTGCAACCCCGACTCGGTTCACAAGGCGCATGTTCTTCTCACTGAATACCTCTCCACCCTGGATGTTCGCGCAGAGGCAACTGAGGGAACCAAAGAAGACCCAAGTGAAGCCGATGAATATGGCCATCGCCGGAAACATCGTCCAGCGCATCGCCGATACTAAGTCGGGGTCCTTGCTGATCAGGTCCATCTGCAGGGTCCCGCGCATCGAACTTAGCGCGAGTGAACCGGGTTTGGAGCTGTCAGACTCAATCGCAACAGTCGCGGGATCCACTTTCAACAGGACCTCGCCTACTGTGACCATGAGTTTGGGCTCATCCATGAACCATTCTTGGATCCAAGGGCCGAGAACAAGGGCCATAAGCCAGAGGACAGCGAGGAGTGCAGAAAGCGTGCGGAAGAGACCAAAAAGGAAGCGGAGGCTTCCGGGGAGGTTGGTGAACAGTTTCATGGGGCGAAAAGGAGGTTTATCGAAAAACGATAAACACGGTTCATTGATCGTCAACAGCAAATTTATCGTTATTCGATAATCACTCGTCCTGAACAGAAATCCGATCGCCCGCGCTATTGGATTGGAAAACGAAAACGGCCGCACCCTTGCGGGTGCGACCGTGTGAAAGCGGATCGTTGCTTGCGCTTCAGCGGTATTCTTCGCCGGAGACCGCGTTGAGAATCTTGAAATTCTCGACGTGAAACACAGGGTCGGCGCGGAATGAGAGCTTCACGCCGTAGAGTTTCTCCATGCGCACGAGTAGCTCGGCGTCCTCGGCCTTGATGCGCTCGAGCACCGTGGGGTGCACGAGGATGCGAAGGGAGAACTCCTTGCCGGGGCTCTTTGTCTGCAGGCGGCGGACGACGCTGCCGAGCTTGCGCTGGAGCTCGACGCTCATCGTGGTGGACGACTTCACGATGCCGCGGCCGCGGCAATACGGGCAGTCTGTGTAGAGATTCTGCGAGAGCGACTCCTGCTGGCGTTGCCGCGTCATCTGCATGATGCCGAGCGTTGAGATGGGCAGGATGTGGTTCTTCGCCTTGTCCTCAGCCATGGCGTCGACCATGCGGTCGAAGACTTGGTTGCGATGGCGGCGCTCCTTCATGTCGATGAAGTCGAGGATGATCAGGCCGCCCATGTTGCGCAGGCGGATCTGGCGTGCGATCTCGGTGGCGGCCTCGAGGTTGACCTGGAAGATTGTGTTCTTCTCCTCGCCGGACTTGGCCTTGTGCGAGCCGGTGTTGACGTCGATGGCGACGAGCGCCTCGGTTTCGTCGATCACGATCTGGCCGCCGGAGGGCAGCAGGACGTTGCGCTGGAACGTTTGCTCGATCTGGCGCTCGATGTTGAAGCGCTCGAAGATCGGGATGGTGTCGTTGTAGAGGTGCACCTTCGAACGCGAGCGGCGCGAGATGATGCTCACGAGGTCGAGGATTCGCTGGTAGTCTTGCTCGTTGTCGATGAGCACCCGGTCGACGTCTTCTGTGAGGAAGTCGCGCACGGTGCGCTCGACGATGTCGGGCTCCTGATAGAGGCAGCACGGCGCGCGCTCGGTCTCCATGCGGTGCGAGATGTTTTCCCACTTTTTAAGCAGAAGGTGCAGGTCGCGCACGAAGTAGCGGGTTTTCTTTCCCTCGCCGGCGGTGCGGACGATGACGCCCATGCCCTCGGGAATCGTGAGCTCCTGGAGCATCTTCTTGAGACGCTGGCGCTCCTTCGGGTCCTCGATCTTGCGCGAGATGCCGCACTGGTCGGAGTAGGGCATGAGCACGAGGAACCGGCCGGGGAGCGAAAGGTTTGTCGTGGTGCGCGGGCCCTTGGTGCCGATCGGTCCCTTGGTGACCTGGACCACGATGTCGGTGCCCGAGGGA
>DATKCJ010000035.1:0-10586 GCA_035513275.1 Opitutaceae bacterium | reverse complement strand
GGAACAGAGTGTAACCGGAGTCGCGCAGGTTCATCCACTTGCGTGCGTTTCTTCAGCTCACCCTTTCGCGCCGCGCTTGCGGATCAGCTCCATCATCTTGTCGTGGATCACGCGGCGGGGGACGCGCTTCTCGGCTTCGCGGGTGACGATCTCCCAATCCTCTTCGCTCGGCGGGCCGTAGGGCTCCCACGGCTGGTGGTGACCGCGCTTGCAGGTCCACGTGATCTTGCCGCCAAAGACCCCGAAGTTCACCTGCAGGCGGCGTCCATCCGCGTCTCGGGACCAGTAACCGATGTCGAGATTCATCCGGCGCGAAGGTAGACGCGGGCGAGGGTGGGGCAAGCGTGGGAAAGAGGTTTGGAGAGAACGCGAAGCGTCTTGGAGTGCGGCAGTCCTCTGCCGCTTTGGGTTGTGATTATCACTTGAGGGAAGATCGACGTTGCGTTTGGGAAAGCGGCAGGGGACTGCCGCACTCCACGGCCTGCGGCGAGACAGGATGGCGGTGCGGGGGCTCGATTCATTGTTGAAGCTTGGAGGTTGGATGTTGGAGGTTACAAACGGGGCGTGCGTTGCGTTGTCATGTTTTCCCTCGCGCTTGTCGCCGGCTGGCCGGCGGCAGTTGCGGCGCCAGGACAAACCGAGACCGACATCCTGCGTATCCACCGCGAGACGCTTGGCCGCACGGCGGCGATCCAGGCGTTGCGCGCGTTTCGCGCGGAGGGTGTGACGAAACTAGAAGCGGGCGAGGTCGAGTTCACGCTCTGGGCCGCGCGTCCCGCGAAGGTGCGCCTCGAGAGTCGGCTCGGTGATCAGAGGATGGTGCAGGCCTACGATGGCGTGACCGCTGCGTGGGGCATGCCGGCTGGTGGCGAGCCGGCACTCATGTCGAAAGGCGAAGCGCGAGAGTTCATCGCGGGCGCGGATTTCGACGGCCCGCTGGTCGATCCTGCTTCGAAGGGCTACGCGGTCACGTATGCGGGCGAGGCCGAGGTCGAGGGCCGGCAATGCCTGCACCTGATGCTTGCGGCGCGCGACCTCGAGGTGATCGAGCTCTACGTCGACGCGGAAACCTACATGGTGCTCAAGCGCGTTTCAGCGCGTCCCGAGGTTCCCGACGCGGCGAAGCTCGAGACGTTTTTTTCCGACTACCGTCCGGTGGGTGGCGTGATGATGCCGTTTCGAGTGATGACGTTCGAGGGCGAGCGATTGGTCACCGACACACGCATCGAGCGGATCACGCCGCTTGCGGCGCTGCCGGATTCGCTGTTCGAGATGCCGACCGGCAGGTGAGGGGAGATTCGGGTCTGGGGTCTTGGGTCCAGGGTCTTGGGGATGTGTGCCGTGCATCTCAAATTCACCCGCGCTCGGAGATCGCGGGCTACCTTTCGGAGATCGCTTGAAGGTAGCCCGGGCTTTCCGAGCACGGGTTCCTTGTCGGAGCGCTCACACGCTCGGTGGCCGGGGCGCTCTTCCTTCGGCAAGGCTACGGAGGACAAGGAAATCGCTCCTCAATTTCAGACCGGCCTTTGCGCGCCGCCTACTGCCCAAACATCTTTCCGAACGCCGGCATCTCAAACTTCGTGAAATCCTTGGGCGGCACGAAGAGCGACGCCGACAGGCTGCCGGGCTCGATGGCTTTCACCTCGGTGTGTGAGACTACCTTGCCCTTCACGGTGCGCTCGATCGTGCGCAGCGGAAACAGTCCCTCGCGCATCGCCTCAGCCTCCCAAGGCGTGAGTCCCGCCGGCGGCCCGCCGGGCCCGCCGCGTGCCATCGAGCGGAATACGCCGAGGCCTTTCGCGGCCCAATACTCCGTCACGGTCTTCTTCTCGGTGACGGTGTATTCGTGGCACTCGTAGCCGAGGATCGTCTCCGTGCGGCCAGTTTTCACGGGCGCCGTGGTGGTCTCGGTCGCCGCTTCGACCTGCGCGCCGAATTTCATCACCATATACATCTTCTCAGACGGCATCATGATCATCATCTCCTTTGCGGTCATATCCATGACCATCGCACCTGTGTCCTTGGACTCGGAGCTCTCGATCCGCATCTTGTCGTCCTTGTAGTGGAAGGTTGTGGTGAAACTCTTCTTCCCCTCGGTCGTGAGGAGCTCGATTTTGCCTTCAAACGGAGCCGCGACTGCTCGGGCGGCGACAGACAGGATGACCAGGAACAAGGCGCGTGACGTTTTCATGGTGAAGGTTGTGCTGACTCTCCGTGGCACGGGGCACTTCGGGATATGACCGCGCGTCCCCCGCCTTGCAAGAGTCTCGCTGGAAATAGGCTTGAGAAGCCGACTTTGCAGGCGTCAACTTGAGGTCCACTTTTCATGGCTCTCTTCGGCTCCCACACAGTCGTGGCAGCGCAGCTCGCGAGATTTCCCGCCTTCCTCACTGCGCTTTCCTACCTGAAACCCTTTTACGTGAAGGGCTCTCCTGAAAACGCGCGCCTCGCCGCGATGAACGAAGGCGAGTCGGTCCGCCACGAGATCGCCGACGGCGTCTTCGGAATCGAGCAGGTCTACCGCACGCGTTTCCGGGGCGAGGCGAATTATGAGTCGCACCGCACCTACATCGATGTGCAGGCGGTGATCGAGGGCGAGGAGGGCATCGACGTCGCGGACGTCGTGCGCCTCTCTGTCGTCGAGCCCTACGATCCCGACAAGGACCTTATCCGCTACGCGCCCTTCGAGTTCGGTTCATGGCTGCGCGTCGGCCCGGGCGACCTCGCGATACTTTTCCCGCCCGACGGACACATGCCGTGCCTGCATCCCGGCCGCGAGCCCGTGCTCGTGCGCAAGGTCGTGGTGAAGGTGCCCGTGCCGCCGCAGGGGCAGGCCGGCGCATGAATTACCGCCACGCGTTTCACGCGGGCAACTTCGCCGACGTCTTCAAACACGTCCTGCTCGGCACGCTCGTCGGCGCGATGCAGCGCAAGGAGAAACCCTTCCTCTACCTCGATACGCACGCGGGCCGTGGGCGCTACGATCTCTCGACGGCGGCGCGCGGCGACTCGCTCGCACGCGCGCCCGAGTGGCCCGACGGAATCGGCCGGCTCTGGGAGAGAACGGACCAGCCAGCACCTGTTGCGAAATACGTCGACGTCGTCCGTGCCTTCAATCTCCGCAATGGCGCCGGGGACGGCGCGCTGCGTTTCTATCCCGGCTCGCCTGTCTTTGCCACAGAGTGGCTTCGCGTCGACGACCGGATTGTCGCCACCGAGGCACTTGGCGAGGAATGCACTGCACTGCGAAGCGAGATTGGCTGGAGGCAGCGCACCATTGTGCAGATGCAGGACGGCTACGTCGCGCTCCGCGCTTTTCTTCCGCCGCCCGAGCGGCGTGCCCTCGTGCTGATCGATCCTCCGTTCGAGGCGATGGACGAGTTCGAGCGCATCGAGGAAGGAATTCGCGACACGGTCTCGCGCCTCGCGCAGGCAGTCGTAGCGGTCTGGTATCCGCTGACGGTGAGGTCGCCAGCGGGAGGATTCGTGGCTTCAGTGCGAGCGGTGCGCTTCGCGCCGACGCTGAACATCACGTTTCCCGTGCATGTCGAGGAGTTGCCGGGCCGGCTCAACGGCTGCGGCATGTTGATTCTCAATCCGCCCTGGCAGATCGAAAAGGAGATCGAGCCCGCGCTCGGCTACCTGCACGAGACACTCGCGAGGGAACCTGGGGCGCGCGCAGGAATCGAATGGCTTGTGCCCGAGTGAAAATTCCCAAGGAGTTCGCATCATGAAAAAGCTCGCGATGATTCTTACGTTGATCGCCCCGCATGCCGCGGAGGCGCAGATGGCGTCGATGAGCACGCTTCAGGATCTGCCGTCCGTCGCGGTGTCGGTGCGAGCGATCACGCCCGATGGTAAGGGCTTCGGCGTGAAGGCGGAAGATCTCACCCGCGTCGTGACTGAAGCACTCACTGCCGCCGGCGTGAAGGTCGCGCCGGCCGATGCGGACGGGGACGTCTCGGAACTGCCGAACGTCGAGATCACTGCGATAGTGAACCGCCTAAGCGGGCAAGGGCACATCTACACGTTGCGGCTCGCGTTGCGCGAGCTCGTCGAGCTGAAGCGCGAGACGAAGAACCTCGTCGAACTTGGCGCGATCACCTGGGAAAAGGAAACACAGGGCTACACGTCGAGCCCCGATCGCATCGTCGCATCAGCGACGACGCTCGCCGAGCGCTTCGCCACCGAGTGGCGTGCGGCGAATTGAGGAGCGTGTAGCGCAGGTCTCTGACCTGCGATCCGTTTCCGAGGAGGTAAGGCTCGCAGGTCAGAGACCTGCGCTACTTCTCCTCACGCCGCGCAGGCCTGCGAACCCTCTTCCGCCGGTCTGCGCGCGATGCGGATGCGCAGCACGCCGTCGTCGAACTCAGCGTTCACATGAGCGGCGCTGAGCCGGCGCTGCGTCTTGATGCGCAAGCGGTAGTCGCGCGTGCAGTTTTCGAGGCTGAGCGCGATCCAGTTCGTCCGCACCGGGTGCAGCTTGCGCGCAGTCACGACGACTTCCTGTTTGGCGATCAGCAGCTCGACGCCGCGCGCCTCCACGCCGGGCAGGTAGACGGTCGCCTCGAGGCAGCCGTTCTGTCCTGCCATGTCACAGTGGGGCGTTCGGAACGCGCTGGTGCGTTCCGCGGGCAGGGCCTTCGTGAGCTGGATGGGCAGGATTATGGTATGCATGGGAAAATGCGGAGGACTCCCGGGACGGGGTCCGCCGGCTTGGAACTGAAGCGCGCTTGTTAAGCTTGGGGCGCTTCAGCCCCGGTGGCGGACCTGTCGATTCGCGCACGTGGCGGATCGACGCTGGTCCTTGATCGTGCGACGAAGCGCAGACGCCGGCATCGTAAACGATACCGCGGCGTTCAAACCAAGGACCTGTGCCTTAACTGGCATTTCGAGCGCGGAGATTGCGCAAACAGAGTGGGTTGCCAAGAAGATTTTGGCGGGCGCCGGGCTGCCTATAGCCCTGTCCGGTGGGACAAGGAAGACTTGGCTGCGATAGTCCCGCGATCCCTGCGCTCACGCGCAGGGCCACATCGGATTCTGAGCGTAGCCCGCTCCGGAAGGAGTGGGACAAGTACGGAATGCGGGTCTCATTTCCCTGCGCTTCCGCGCAGGGCCACACAATTCACTGTGGCCCTGAGGCGTTCGTAGACTCACGCTCCGCACATGAGCACAAGTCGCGACGGGCAGGTCACGGTCGGTTCGTTGAAGGAAAAGATCCTGGCGTTTGCGCGGGAGCGCGAGTGGGAGCAGTTCCACAATCCGAAGAACCTCTCGATGGCGCTCGCCGCGGAGGCTGCGGAGTTGATGGAGCATTTTCTTTGGGCCGCGCCGGCCGAGTCGCACACACGCGCCTCCGAGCCGGCACGCCGCGAGGAGATCGGTGAGGAACTCGCGGACATCATCATCTACGCGTTCGAGTTTGCGAACATCACCGGGATCGATGTCGCCGCCGCGATCGAGGACAAGCTCGTCAAGAACGCCGCCAAATATCCCGTCGAGAAAGCGCGCGGCCGCGCCGACAAATACACAGAGCTCTGAGGGAACCTCCGATGTAGCCCGGCCCGTGAGGGCCGGGACCAAGGGAGTGCGAGTCCGATTGCGGATTGCCGAATGAATCGCCGTCATAGAACGAAGCGTGAGGCTCAAGTCTCCGTTGAATCGAAAATCGAAAATCCAAATTCGAAAATCACGTGAGCCATTCCGCAATCCGCAATTCAAAATCCGCAATCCCCCCCCGGGACCCAAGACCCTAAACCCCAGACGCTAGTTGTGGCTGTGCCCGCACCCGCAGCCGGAGCCGCAGGAGTGGCCGCCTGACGGTGCCGGCGCATTCGACTTTTCCGAACCGATGAAGCCGAACCCGCCCACGATCACGCGTCGCACCGGCTCGCCTGTCTCCGGGTGCTTCTTGAGCGGCGCGTCCTTCATGCTCTGCTGCACCTCGAAGCGCGTGGACTTGGCGCCGGGTTTCTGCGGAATCGTTTCGTAGACGTAGGTGGCCATCGTTCGAGAGAGAAATGTGCGTGTGCGTGCAGGTCGCGTCAAGCGAGTGCGCGACGTGAATGTCGGTCCGTGTAGGGCTCGCGCTTGCGCGATGCCTAGCGATCGAGGTCGGCGCAATCGCCGACCCTACAAAGCGATTGCTTCACGAGCCCTTCGGCCGAAACACCGGCATCGCAGCCGTCGTCTCGAGTCGCGGCCCGCCGATGAGGTCGACGCAGTAGGGGATCGCGGGAAACACCGCCTCGAGATTCTCGCGAATCGCTTTCGGCCGGCCTGGCAAATTCACGATGAGCGTCGCGCCGCGTATGCCCGCGGTCTGTCGCGACAGAATCGCCGTCGGCACGAACTTCAACGACGCTGCGCGCATCAACTCGCCGAAGCCCGGCAGCATCCGCGTGCACACGGCCTCCGTCGCCTCTGGTGTCACATCGCGAGGCGCGGGACCCGTGCCACCCGTCGTCACGACGAGGCAGCAGCTCGCCTCGTCGGCCATGCGCTTCAATTCGGCCTCGATCTGTGCCTGCTCGTCGGGGACGACGCGATAGTCCACCTCGAACGGTGTCGCGAGCCACTCGCCGAGCAGCGTGACGACGGACTTGCCGGGAGTATCCTCGTAAACGCCGGCACTGGCGCGGTCCGAGACGTTGATGACACCGATGCGTGGTTTCATGCTCTGATGTAGGAGCCCGCTTGCGGGCGATAATAGACGTTCGCATGTCGAGTCCGCACCGAATCGCCCGCAAGCGGGCTCCTACAAAGGATTGAAACGTCGTTTGGCATGTGTCGTTTGTTCGGGATACTCACAGCGGTGTCGCTGGCAATGGCTTGTCCCAGCATGCACGCAAGGCCTCCGGTTTCCAGCCTTGCGCGCGAAGGGCGCGGAGGCTGAGCGCGTCGTGCCTCTTCGCGAGTCGCATTCCCTCAGCATCGGTCACGAGCGGACAGTGAAAGAAGTGCGGCGCTGCTTCCCCGAGCGCCTCGTAGAGCAGGAGCTGGCGGAAGGTCGACACGAGCAGGTCGCGACCGCGCACGACTTCGGTGATCTCCATCGCCGCGTCGTCGACAGTGACCGCGAGCTGGTAGCTCGGCCAGTCGTCTTTTCGCCACACAACAAAGTCGCCGAACTGTTCGCCGCAAACGATCGCCTGCGGTCCGGCCGAGACGTCGGTGAACTCAAGCCTGCTTCCGTCCGGCAACGCAAACCGCCAAGCCACACCCGCGCGCGGCGATTGCGAACGGCGCGCATTCTCTTCCGCGGACAACCGCTCCGGCCGGCACGTGCCGGCGTAGACTGGTTCGTCGCCCGTCTCGTGAGGCGCGGCGGATGACTCTGCGATGTCCTTGCGCGAGCACGTGCACGGATAGATCGCGCCCGCGGCGCGCAACTTCTCGAACGCATCCTCGTAGTTCGCACGCCTCTCGCTCTGGTTGTAGGGTGCGTGGGGCCCGCCGACGTCGGGTCCCTCGTCCCAGCGAATGCCGAGCCACGCGAGATCTTCGAGAGCCGCGGTTGCGAACTCAGGTTTGCAGCGCGCGGGATCGATGTCCTCGTTGCGAAACACGAGCGTGCCGCCGCTGACGCGAACCCGCTCAGCAGCCGTCCAGAATGTCCGCGCATGCCCGAGGTGCATCAGTCCGGTGGGCGAGGGCGCGATCCGGCCGCGATAAGCGCGTGAGGTTTCGGGCATTGCTTCCAAGCAGCCGCGCGCCGCGAGAAAGGCAAGCCCGAGGTCGGCCTCCCACTTTTGTCTGTCATCGCGAGTCCCGCGAACGCGGGACGTGGCGATCCGTCTGGCTGGATTGCGTCCTTCTTCGCCAAGGCTGCGGAGGACACGTCGTCAGACGCTTCGCGCCATCTCGCAACGACAAGCAAGTGTTGCCCACTCTCCTCCGGTGCGCTTGTGCGACGCCGCGCGATGTGCCACAAACGCGCGAATGCCCGTCACCGCGAACCCCGACTCAGAAAACGCCCTCGGCGCGAACGTGACTTGGAGCCGTGTGTTCGCGGCCGCGTTTCTCGTCGCCGCGGCGCTGCTGGGTCCGTTGCGCGACACTGTTTTTCCCTCTCCGTATTCGCGGCTGACGCCGGAGGAGGTTCGAAACGCGCGCGCCGGCTGGGGCGGGTCCGACGCGGAGTCTGCGGCCGGCGCCGTGTTCTCGCTCGATCCGTCGGTGCGCGACGCGATGTGGGGCACGTTGGTCAGTGGCGTCGATTCGTTCACGGGGCAGCTGACTATCTCAGGCCCGGCGCCCGGCGGCACGCGACTCACGCTGCCCGTCACCGGCCGGACCACCGCGCCGAACGAGCTTCGCGTTCGCGCACTCGACACCGAAGGGAAACTCGTTCGTGAGATCACGCATCCAGGCCACGACTTCGACATCGCGGTGGGGAATTGGGATTTCGAAGTTCCCGCGGGCACGGCCCGGCTCGAGATCGTGCTCGTGGACAAGACAGACGGCCACGGTGCGTGGCTCGGCGTCGGGCGCCCGGCCGCGACCGGCAGCGGCGAACTCGATCCGTTGCTTCGCCCCGTCGTGAATGCTGGATTCTTTTTTGTTCACGTCGTCGCGATCGCCGGATTCCTCTTCCTGCCCGGGCTCGCGCTGCGGACCTGGAAGCGTTTCGGCGGAATCTCCATCGGCGTCCTTCCGGTTCCCGGCATGGCGATGATGGCGGCCGGCGGCGCTCTGATATGGCTGGGCGGAGCGCCCGTTCACGGCTTCGGCGCGACGTTCTTTGTGTTGAATGCCGTTCTCGCCGCAGTCGTGCTCGCGCGGCGTGCACCCGCGTTTGGCTCCGAGGAGGGACACGCCTCCCGGCTGTATGCGCTGCTGGTTGCAATGTTGATTCTGTGGTCGATTGTGCCGCTCACGGTCGAGCTCGAGTTTTTTCCGGGCACGAACGCGCGCGGCCGCATGGTCGCGTCGCCGCCTGATTGCACGATACCCTTTTTTACGGCCGCGTATTTTCTCAAAGGCGACCGCACCCTCGACCAGGATCAATACTTCGGAAAGGAGTGGTCGGCTACGTCGCGCGGGCCGCTCGTGGGTTGGATGATCGCCTCGGGCTACAAGACGTTTGGAAACACGCAGGGCGATCCGCCGGTCGTCGCGCAATGGACGTGGCCTGCGGACCGAGAGGGGTATTTCGTGGCGCGCCTCACCGGCATCTTCACGAACTGCCTTGTCGTGCTCGCGGCGCCGGCGGCGCTCGCGGCATTTGCCGGCGGGAGACGGCGCGCGATCTGGTTCGGGATCGGTTGGATTGCACTCAGCCCGGCTGTGATGATCAACGGTGCGTTCCTCTGGCCGAAGTTGCTCGCAACTTTTTTCGGCATGCTCGCTGTCGCGGAGATCGGCGGACGCAGGCGCGCGTGGGCGACCGGCGCGTGGCTGTCGCTCGCCTATCTTTCGCATCCCGTCGGCGTGCTCGTCGCGGCGCCGGTGTGCCTCTGGCTCGGTGCGCTCGGCTGGCAGGGTGGCGTAGGACTTCGTGGTCGTGTCGAAGGGTTTTTGAAGGCATCGATCCCGACGGGCCTGTGCATGATCGCATGGGCGGCGCCGTGGCTGGTCTTCAAGGCGATCGATGGGAAGCCTGATGTCTTCTTCCGCTATCCTTTCGGCGACGGCCGCGGCTTCGAGTATGCGGCGAGTTTCGTCTCATGGTTCACCTGCCGCTGGGACAACATCATCTACTCGCTCGTGCCGGGCACGCTCTGGCACTCCCAGCTGTTGGTGATGTGGACGGGCAACAACATCTCCACGGCCGGCCACTGGGCGATGAATTGCGCGAAGACGATTCCGTTTGGTGTCGGTCTCGCGATGTTTCCGATCGTGGTGTGGCAGCTTTTCCGTCCGATGGATCCGCTTCTGCGCTCGTTCTGCAAATGGGTTCTTGGGGCGGGCATCCTCTTCATGGTGCTGATCTGGGGCTTCAATCGCGACGGACTTGGCCGCGCGTGTCTCGAACCGATGGTCGTGCTGACGATGGTCGCGACCGCTGCGTCGCTGCCGCGCGTGCGGTTGCTGCACCGACTGCTCGCGGGAGTTGTCTCGCTCGAACTCGCGGCACTTCTCTCGCTGGCGTTCTTTGCCGACCCGGGATTTGCCGCTGCGGAGATGTGGCTGTCGACTTGGGTGCTGCTCGGCGCGACCGGTCTCGCGTGGATCGCGCTTGCGTGCTGCGCGCTCCGGGGCGCGCCCGGAGAGGATGAGGAGGTTGCGCGTTGACCGCGGATTGCGGCGCGTTACTCAGGTCGGATGCGGCACATTTGCGTTTACTGCTCGTCGAGCGACAGGCTCTCGCCGGGTTTCTATGAGGTCGGCGCGGAGTTTGGGCGGACGCTCGCGCAGCGCGGACACGTGCTTGTCTATGGCGGCGGCACGAACGGCATCATGGGCGCGGTCGCACGCGGCGTGAAGGCCGCCGGCGGTCGCGTGGTTGGCGTGATCCCGGATTTCATGAAGGCGCTCGAGCTCGAGTTTCGCGAGGCCGACGAGTTGATCACCGTCTCCACCATGCGCGAGCGCAAGCAGACGATGGAGGAGATGTCCGACGCGTTCGTCGCGCTTCCGGGCGG
>DATKCJ010000034.1:0-8852 GCA_035513275.1 Opitutaceae bacterium | reverse complement strand
CCGCACACGGAGCACTGCGTGTCGGCCTACTACATCGTCGCGACAGCAGAGTGTTCCTCGAACCTCTCGCGCTATGATGGCGTGCGCTACGGTCACCGCGCGCAGGGCGCAGGCGATGTGATCACGATGACCGCGCGTTCGCGCGCCGAGGGATTTGGGCAGGAAGTGAAGCGCCGCGTGATCCTCGGCACCCATGTGCTCTCTAGCGGTTACTACGACGCCTACTACTTGCGCGCGCAGAAGGTGCGGACTCTGATCCGGAACGATTTTCTCAAGGCGTTTGGCGAGGTCGACGCCATCCTCACGCCTGTTGCGCCGACTCCTGCCTTCAAGGTAGGCGAGAAGACCGACGATCCGATGAAGATGTATCTCTCCGACATCTTCACGATCGGCGTGAACCTGGCCGGTTTGCCCGCGATGAGCATCCCGTGCGGGTTCTCATCGGCCGGGCTCCCAATCGGACTGCACCTGATCGGTCAGCCCCTCGGCGAAGCGGGCCTCCTCCGCATCGCCCACGAATACGAACGAGCCCACGAGTGGCACACGCGGCATCCGGATTTGTGAAACCACGAAACACACGAAACACACTAAATTTCCGGAAGGTCTGGGCCTTTCGTGTATTTCGTGTGTTTCGTGGTGATCATTCCGTCTCATGAATTACGAAGCAGTCATCGGACTCGAGGTCCACGTGCAGGTTCGCACGCGGTCGAAGATGTTTTCGTCTGTCGGCGCGGGCTACGGCTACGCGGAGAACACATTGACCGATCCGACCGTTCTCGGGCTGCCCGGCGCGCTGCCTGTGCCGAACCTCGCGGCGATCGATGCGATCATCAAGTCGGGCCTGATGCTTGGCTGTGCGATCGCGCCTGTGAGCAAGTTCGACCGGAAGAACTATTTCTATCCCGACTCGCCGAAGAACTACCAGATCTCGCAATTCGACCAGCCGTTCTGCACGGGCGGAAGCGTGGAAATCGAGATGCCCGGTCCGTCCCGCAATGTGATGGGCGAGCACAAGAGCATCCCGCTGACGCGAATTCACCTCGAGGAAGACGTCGGGAAGCTCACCCACGCGACCGTAGACTCGCTCGTCGACCTCAACCGCGCGGGCACGCCGCTTATGGAAATCGTCTCGGAGCCAGCCATGCACACGGCCGACGAAGCGTTCGCGTTTCTGACATCGCTGCGGATGGCGCTCGTCAACGGCGGCATCTCCGATTGCGACATGGAGAAGGGCCAGATGCGTTGCGACGCCAACGTATCGATCCGGCCGGTCGGCGCGACCGCGCTCGGCACGAAGGTCGAGTTGAAAAATCTCAACTCAATCTCATTCGTCCGCGCCGGCATCACTCACGAGATCGCGCGGCAGATCGCGGTCGTCGAGTCAGGCGGCACGATCGTGCAGGAGACTCGCGGCTACGATGGCGAGACCGGGATGTCGGTCTCGCAACGGTCGAAAGAGATGGCGCACGACTATCGATACTTCCCCGATCCCGACCTGATGCCGGTCGTGGTCGACGAGGCGTGGAATTCACGATTGCAGGCTGAATGCCCCGAACTGCCCTACGACCGCCAGCGCCGGTTCATGGAGCAATACGCGCTACCTTACACGGTCACGTCGGTGTTCGTGCCCGACCGCGCGCTGTGCGAATTTTTTGAGGAAGCAGCGAAAGGAGTAAAGAAGCCCCTCGACGCGGCGAACTGGATCGCGAACGATCTGCTCAAGGAACTCTCGGCGGTCGGTGTCGGGATCGCTGACTCGAAGGTTCGTCCCGCGAAACTCGCGGCGCTGGTCTCGCTTGTCGACGAGGGAGCGCTTTCGGTCGGCCTCGCGCGCGAGGTGCTCTCGGAGATGTTCAAGACCGGCGAAGAGCCCGGCGCGATCGTCGAGCGCAAGGGTCTGCGCCAGAGCACCGACACCGTCGAACTCGAGACTTGGGCGCGTCAGGCGATCGCCGGCAATCCCGCAGCCGTCGCGGACTTCAAGGCCGGCAAGGAAGTCGCGATCAACTCACTCAAGGGCTTCGTGATGAAGCAGAGCAAGGGCAAGGCGAACCCGCGTGTCGTCGACGAGATCATGAGGCGGATACTGGCGGAGGATTAGTTTTCGGTCCCGTCGCGGTTTCTGGCTTTGCGGCGGTTCCCAGATTGCACATCGTTTGTCCTATGGACGATCCAGCCAAAGCCCTCGAGGAAGCCCGCAAGGCCGGGATCGATCTCGATATGCTGGATGCAAACCTGGCGCTGTCCTACGAGGAGCGCGTTTTGCAGCACGATTCGGCGCTGGAATTAGCCTTGGCATTGAGGAGAGCGGGAGCGGTCCATGAAGAGTCTTCGCCTTCTTCTCCAGAGGTTAGCTGACGCCGGGCTGGAGTTTGTGGTGATTGGCGGCTTCGCGGGGGTCCTGCATGGTTCCTCATATGTAACGCGCGACCTGGATATCTGCGCGGTGATGAGTCCGGAGAATTTCGCGAAGCTTCGCCAGGCTCTGTCTGACCTAAATCCCGTTCATCGAATGACCCCGAAGAAGCTGTCATTCCTCCATCACCCGGGCGACGATAGCCGGCTCCTGAATGTCCACTTGGAGACAGACGCCGGGGCTGTCGATGTTCTCGGCGATGTTCTCGGAATCGGAGCATACGAGGAACTGGTGCAAAACTCGATTGAGATACCTCTGTTTGGGCGAACCTGTCGCGTCATTTCGCTGGAGGCTCTGATCAAGGCGAAGGAAGCGGTCGGAAGGGAGAAGGATCTTTTGGTCGCGAAGGAACTGCAGGCGATAGCCGCGAAGCGGAAGGCCGCAGCAGAATCTGGGTAAATCGCACGCATCCTTTCGGGTGTGAATTCCGCGATCGTGTGCTAGAGTCGCGAAACCATGAATCCGAAAGACACCCACACTCTTTCTCGTCGTGAAGCCATCGCCCGGCTTGGAGCAGGCGCTGCCGCTGTCAGTCTCGGGGCCTTCGCCGCAAATCGCGCGGGCGCGCAAATGGCGGCCACAGCGCCAGCCGCCACGACAGAGTTCAAACTCCCGCCGCTTGGCTTCGCCTACGAAGCGCTCGAGCCGCACATCGATGCGCGCACGATGGAAATCCACCACACGAAGCACCACCAAGCCTACGTGGACAATTCGAACAAGGCGCTCGCGTCCTACCCGGAGCTTCTTGCGAAAGGGCCGGAGGAGATTCTCAAGAACATCAACACCGTGCCAGATTCGATCCGCACGATCGTGCGCAACAATGTCGGCGGGCACGTCAACCACTCGCTCTTCTGGCGAATTTTGAAACCTAGCGGTGCGAACGGACCGGTGGGGAAGGTGGCCGCGGCGATCGAAGAAACCTTCGGTGGATTCGAGGGGATGCATGCCGAACTCACATCAGCGGCCACGCGGCATTTCGGCAGCGGCTGGGGCTGGTTGAGCCTCGTCAACGGCGACCTCGTCGCTCACTCGACTGCCAATCAAGACTCGCCGCTCATGTCGGGTGCGACGCCGATCCTAGGCCTCGACGTCTGGGAGCATGCCTACTACTTGCATTACCAGAATCGTCGCGCGGATTACATCGGCGCATTCTGGAAACTCGTGAACTGGGACGTCGTGAATGAGCTCTACGTCGAGGCGATGGAGCCAGAGGAGGAAGAGAAGAAGGCCTGAGGTAGGGCGGGACCGCTGGGCCTGCCGCGAGCGAGTTACGATGAATCTGCCGACGTAAGGCCGAAACGGATTTTCTCACAGAGATCACAGAGGCAGCAGGGAGTTCACGGAGGCGTTTGCATTGCTCCGTGTCCTCGGTCTGGATCTCTGTGCACTCTGTGTCTCAACTGCTGACTCCTGAGCTTTATGACCGATCCCGACTCGCCCGAAGCTGCGTTTGAGAAGATCGGCCTCAGCAGTGCCGCGCGTCACCTCTTCCTCTGCCCGGGTCCAGACTGCTGCGACCTCTCCGACGGACTTGCCACATGGGACTGGATGAAACGCCGGCTCGCGGAGGAGGGGATACCCGCGTTGCGCACGAAGGCACAGTGCTTCCGCGTTTGCAGCGGCGGGCCGTGGCTCGTGGTCTACCCGGAAGGCGTCTGGTATGGCGCAGTCACGCCGGCGCGTTTCGAGCGGATTCTCGCCGAGCACCTGAAGGGCGGAGTGCCGGTGGCGGAGTGGATGGCGGCTGTGCGGCCGCTAGGAGATCAGCCCGACGATTCCGAGGGTAGGAGCCCGCTTGCGGGCGATGCTTGAAGTAGCACCGGCTTCCAGCCGGTGATTCTGCGGCTTCCCCTCGACCGGCTGGGGGTCGATCGAGAAGCCGCAGCCACCCGGAATCGCCCGCAAGCGGGCTCCTACCTTCAGATTGAGAAGCGTCCGACCCACAAACGGAAGAATCGCAGCCCATTCCTCCCCGGAGTTGCGGGGGCGTGTCGCGTGTGGTAGCCGTTCCCATTCGCACGCCACATGCAAGACCTTGAATTTTCCGAGATCGTTGAGCTGATCTGCAAGGAGGACGGCCGCTTCGACAAGCGCGCCTACCATTTCGTCCGCGCGGGCCTCGACTTCACCGTCAAGGAACTCAAGAAGCGCGACCCGGACCGTGCGCGTAAATCCCAGCACGTTTCGGGCCCCGAGCTCCTCAACGGCATGCGCGCCTACGCTCTAGAGCAGTTCGGACCGCTCGCACACACCGTGCTCACAAACTGGGGCCTCTCGCGCTGCAACGATCTCGGCGACATCGTGTTTCAGCTCATCGACTACAACGTCCTCAGCAAGACCGACAACGACCGCCGCGAGGACTTTGGCGACCTCTACTCATTCGACGAGGCGTTCCTGAAGCCGTTCGAGCCAGCCACACGCCGGCTCGGCCCGCCGAAGTCCGGCGGCTCGAAGCGCTCGTGAGCCAGCCCGCAATTGTAGGAGCCCGCTCGCGGGCGATCCGACGCGCGGGCAGCTGCCGGACATCCAATCAATCGCTTGCAAGCAAGCTCCTACCTCCCGGACCCTCATTAGCGTCTATTAGCGGTTAATCCGTCTGTCCCTTCATGCCCAAATCTTCTCCCACTGACCTGCGCCTCCTCCAGACGCTCTGGTCCGAATCCGTCCATCGCGAACTCCTGCCAAACGGCCTCACGCTCATCCTGAAGCCCGACCAATCGGCGGCGCTCTGCTCGGTGCAAGCGTGGGTGAAGACCGGCAGCATTCACGAGGGCGCGCTTCTCGGCGGCGGACTCTCGCACTACCTCGAGCACATGCTCTTCAAGGGCACCTCGCGCCGCGCAGGCCGCGAGATTTCCGAGATCACGCAGTCGCACGGCGGCTACATCAACGCCTACACGACCTTCGACCGCACGGTTTACTACATCGACATCCCGAGCGAGCACACGGAAGTCGCGGTCGACCTGCTCGCCGACGCGGTCTTTAACTCGACTCTGCCCGCCGGCGAGGTCGAGAAGGAGAAGCAGGTAATCCTGCGTGAAATCGACATGACGCTCGACGAGCCAGACCAGCGGCTCGGTCAGGCGCTTTTTGAAACCGCGTTCCGCGCGCATCCCTACCGCCATCCTATCATCGGGCACCGCGCCGTGTTCGAGGGTGTCACGCGTGACGACCTGCACGGCTACTACCGCGCGCGGTATGTGCCGAACAACGTCGTGCTCGTCGTCGTCGGGAATTTCGACATCGACAAACTCCGCGCCACGATCGCCTCGACTTTTGGCGCCGTGCCGCGCGGCAGGCTCGCGCCGGTCGTGCTCACCGACGAGCCGTTGCCGCTCGCCACGCGCGAGGCCGCGCTCTTCGAGGACGTGCAGCGCACACGCGCCGGCCTCGGCTGGCAGAGTCCCGGGCTCACCCTCGCGGACACGCCCGCGCTCGACCTGCTCGCCTCGATCCTCGGTCAGGGCAACAGCTCGATCCTCTGGAACGCGGTGCGTGAGAAGCGCCGGCTCGTCCACTCGATCGACGCCTTTGCCTGGAATCCCGGCACGGTCGGCCTCTTCTACGTGCCCTTCATGTGCGAGCCGTCGAAACAGGACGCCGCGCGCGCGGCAGTGTTCGGCGAGCTGCGCCGCGTCGCCGAGCGCGGCGTGCCGCCGGCGATGCTTCGCAAGGCGATCCGGCAAGCCGTCGCCGACGAGGTCAACGGCCGCAAGACGATGTCGGGTCAGGCATCGCGTCTCGGCGTGGCCGAGGTCGTCGTGGGCGACCTCGCTTACACGCGTCATTACTTCGAGCGTCTCACGTCTGTGACCGTCGCCGACATCCGCCGTGTCGCCGCCACTTATCTCAGGCCGTCACGCCTCACGAGCGTCTCGCTCAACCCGCGCAAGGAGCCCGCAGCCGGTCTGTCTGCGCCCCTGAAACCCGAGCTGCGCGATTTCGAGACGGTCGAGGCGCCGGGCGGCGCGACGCTGCTCCTCGACCGCGACACCAGGCTTCCCAACGTGCACCTGCGACTCGTTTTCATGGGCGGCTGCGCGCATGAGCCCGCGGCTGCGCGCGGAGCGCTCGGCCTGCTCTCGACGATGCTCGGCAAGGATACTCGCAAGCGTAGCGCCGCTGCGGTCGCACGCGCGATCGAGCAGGTTGGCGGCTCGTTTTCGAACTACTCCGGCGCGAATACGTTCGGCCTCGCGATCGAGGTGCTGCCGGGCGACCTCGCGCTGGCGCTCGAACTGCTCGGCGACGCCGCGGCGACGCCCGCCTTCAATGCAGCTACGCTCGAGACGGAGCGCGATGGCGCACTCGCTGCACTCGCAGACGATGACGACGATGTTGTGACGTTCGCGCGCAATTCGCTCCGTCGTGCATTCTTCGGCGCGCACCCGCTCGCAATCGACACGCGCGGCATGCCCGACGGCGTGAAGGCTGTGACGCCCGCTGTGCTGCGTGCACTTCACAAGCAGCTCGTGGTCTCCGGAAACGCGGTGCTCGCCGTCTCAGGCGACTTCGATCCCGCGAAGTGGACGCCGCGTTTCAGGAAGCTGCTCGCGCGACTGCCGCGTGGCGGTCGCGCGCTGGACGGCCCGGCCTTCGCGGGGCCTGTCTCGGGAGTGTTCGAGCACAAGAAGCCGCGGCAGCAGGCGGTCGTGCTTCACGGGTTCACCGGTCCCGGGATCCGCGGCAAGGATTTTTACGTCTCGGAAGTTGCCGACGAAATTTTCAGCGGAATGGCGTCGAACCTCTTCGAGCGCGTGCGCGAGAAGAAGGGCTTAGCGTATTTCGTCCGCTCCGCACGCGTGATCGGACTCGATTCAGGCATGTTCTCATTTCTCGCGGGCACGAGCCCGGACCACGCGGCCGAGGTCCTCGCGGAGTTCGAAGCCGAGGTCGAACGCGTGAAAAGCGGCGGAGTCACGAAAGCGGAGCTCGTCCGCTGCCAGACGCGCCTGAAGGCCGCGAAGCGGATGGGCATGCAGTCGAACGGCGCACGCGCGATGCAGGCCGCGATCAATGCGCTCTACAATCTCCCCGTCAACGACTGGCGGAACTACGACGCGCGGATCGACGGCGTCACGCGCGCAGACCTCCGCGATTTCGCGCGACGGCGTTTCGTCGACAAACATCGCGTGCAGGTGGTTGTGCGGCCGTGAGGTCGTTCCGACTGTAGCCCTGCCCGTGAGGGCAGGGACTGAGCGCTGTTTGCGCACAATTCGTCCCGCCGCTCACGCGGCGGGCTACAACAGTTCGCGTTGCGTGAATCTCGGGACGCTCCGTGTAGCCCTGCCCGTGAGGGGCAGGGATGTATTCGTTGGCGGCGCCCGGATCATCCCGCCGCTCACGCGGCGGGCTACATCACGACTTCCTACTTCGCCGGCCGGGTCGAGTCGCCGCTCCACGATAGCTTCGTGCGCACGACGTCGAAATGCTCGTAGCCCGGCTTCTGCACGAGTGCGAGCCGCCGCTTCGAGAGCGAAATTTCGACCGGCACGCCCGTGCACGTGAAGAGATTTCGCTGGCCGTCGAGCGCGACGAGGATGTTCGCGCCCTCGATCCGGCTCTCGACGCGCAGCTTCACATCCTCGCGGAAGATCACGCTGCGATTGCTCAACGTGTGCGGGCAGATCGGCGTCATCGCAACGACCGTGGCCGACGGATGGATGATCGGTCCGCCTGCGGATAGGTTGTAGGCGGTCGAGCCGGTCGGCGTGCTGAAAATGAGACCGTCGCAATAGTAGTCCGTCACGAACTCGCCGTCGGCGTGCACCGCGAGCCGCACGAGCTTGGAGTGAACCTCGTCTTTGATGACGATGTCGTTCAACGCGAAATCGCGCTGGTCACCGTCCGTGCTGCACTCGAGCAACGCCCGGTGGGAGAGCTGATAGTCGCCTGCGAGCAGAGCCTTGAACGAGCCGCGCGCTTCATCGACCGAATAGGTCGTCAGGAAACCGAGGCTCCCGCGATTGACGCCGATGACCGGCACATCCTGAAGCGCGGCCTCCCGCGCTGCGCTTAGCAACGTGCCGTCTCCTCCGATCACGCAGCAGGCGTCGAATCCTGCAAGCGAACCCTCGGGGATGTTTGAGTGGTCCATCTCCTTCACGTCCACGCCGCCCGCGCGCGCGATTGCGATGAGCTCGCGTGCAACGTCGTCGGCCCCGGACTTCCCGCGGTTGACCGCAAATGCGAGGCGGCGGATGGGTTTCATGAGGTTCTCGCTTCGCGAAAACCTAGTTTGTGGGGGCCTTTTTCAGACCGAGCAAGAATTCCCTGTTGCCGTCGGCGCCAGCGATAGGCGAGGGGATCGAGCCCTCGACGTGGGCCCCGGGCAACTCGGCGGCGAAGGCGGTGATCTCGGCGAGGACGCGTTCGCGCACGGCCGTGTCGCGGATGACCCCGCGGCCCTTGTCGACGTCCTCCTTGCCTGCCTCGA
>DATKCJ010000033.1:0-9997 GCA_035513275.1 Opitutaceae bacterium | reverse complement strand
GAGGCCGCGGTTCATGCCGTCCAACGGCAGGATGCCCGCATCGCTCGCCTTGCCGCTGGAGGGATCGACGACCCAGAGATGGTAGCGCTGGCCCTCGGTGGCCACGGGGAGTTGCTCGATGACGATGAAGCCCTGCCGGCTCGTGGGATCGAAGAGCGCGTAGCCGCGATTGTCGCCGGGAGCGGGCTGTGTGCGGACGGGAAGTTCGCCGGGCTCTCTCCAGTAACTTTCCGCGAGCGTCGCGAGCTGAATGAAACGCGCGTCGGGATCCTTCGCGCCATCCCGCATCGGAAGCTCGGCAAACGTGTTCTTGTTTGCATCGAGGCCGACGAAGACGATGACGGGTTGCGTGGCTTCGGGCCCACGCAGGCTCTGGATGGCGATCGTGGCCAGGCTCACGGCGATCACGGCCGCGATGCCCCAGCGCGCGAGCGAGAAAAAGTTGAATGGCACGACGGGCGCGCGCCGCGGCTCCAGTGCGGCAGCGGTGTCGCCCATCGCGTCGATGCGCGCCTCGATCCGGTTGAGGACTCCGGCGGATGGCGCGTGCTGCGGAAGCTCGCGCACACCGCGGGCGAGGGTGGGCTCGAGTTCGCGGACGAATGCGGCGAGTTCTGGATCGCGCAGGAGGCGGCCCTCGAATGCCGCGCGTTCGCGGGGTTCGAGCTGGTCGAGCACGTAGAGGCAGGCGAGTTCTTCAAGCGACTTGTTCATGATGCGGTCTCCCTCAAGGTGGCGCGCAGGTCGAGCAGGCCGCGGCGGATCCATGTCTTGATGGTGCCGACGGGCTGCGAGAGGCGTGTTGCGATTTCGGGGTGGGTGAGCGTGGAAAACAGCGCGAGCTCGAGCGCCGTGCGCTGGGGCCGCGCGATCGTGGCGAGGGTGGAGCGCACGAGCTCGGTCGTCTCGCGCACCTCGGTCGTCTGGCGGATGTTTTCGCGCGTCGAAAATTCCGGCGACGAGGCGTCGTCCTCCGGCAGCGGCACCGATCCGGGCGCGCGGCGGTTTTTCCTGAGATAGTCGATGCAGGTGCGGCGCATGATCGTGACGGCCCAGGTGAACGGGCGGGACTTGCGCGCGTCGTAGTCTGCGGCGTGGCGCCAGATCTTCACGAACGCATCCTGCAGCGCCTCTTCGGCGGTGCCTTTGTCGCCGAGCAACCGGACCGCGAGCGAGAACAGCGGCGTGCTGAAGCGCGTGTAGAGATCGCGAAACGCGTCGCGGTCGCCGTCCGCGACGGCGGCAAGGAGACGGGCGTCCTCTAGGGATTGGTCGGCGGTCTGCGGCATTGGGTCTTTGTCACAGAGAACACTGAGTCAGGAGGGAGAACACAGAGCGTCTGCGGAAGCAGGAATGCAGATGATTTCTCTGTGAACTCGGATTGGACCTCTGTGCTCTCTGTGACTCAAACTTCGTGGTTAATAACTTCGGCGGCTCAAGAGCCGGCGGGCCTTTCCTCCCTGGGGAAGAGCAGGGGCTCGATCTTGTCGGCCATGGCACGGGCGGCGCCTAGGAAGATCTTGTCGAGGACATCGTCGCCCCACTCGCCGGGGCGGGGCCGGTATTCGAACTTGATGATGCCGAAGTCGTGATTCTCGCCGGCAACCTTCAAGGTCAGCCATCCGCGAAACACATACTCGTCGGGCAACTCCTGGCGGACCGGCCGCGGGAAGATGCGCACCTCGGTCTCGTGGTCCGGCGTGTTCGCCGCGAAGCGCTCGGCCTCGATGGCCACCGGCCACTTTCGCTCCTTGGAGACCTTTTGGAGCGCCATGTCGAGCCGGACGAAATCGTCGATGGCGTTTCCCGAGTGGCGCAGGTTCTCGACCACGACCACAGCAAGCTTGGGGCGGTCGTCGGGCTCCTTCGCGGCGGGCGCGGCAGCAGGCAGTAGAAGGGCGGCGGCGATCAGTGCGAAAGTGGCGCGGGAGTTCATGGTGAGAGGGTAATGTTGTTACCCACTTCTACGCAATTTCCCATGCAACGGATTCAGAAAGCATTGAAGCGCATTTGCAGCGGCTGCGACCGCACTCCGTAACAACTGCACATTTGCCCTTGTACGGTCGGCGCTTGCGCCGACCTGACCGGTCGAGGTCGCCGCCAGCGGCGACCCTACAGGGGAGAGACTCCGGCGAAAAGGGAACCCTCGAATGGAAGCGTGTGTCAGAACGCTTCGTGGTTGCCCCATGATCGCCCTGCCTACGGCTGTCGACCCTTGGAGCGAGCACCCCAATGGCGCGGAGGGACATTCGAGGCGGGTATCCTCGACCTTTGCGTCATCCAACAACCCAGCAAATCGATCCCATGAATGCTTCAAAGACAAAGACCTCCGTCATTCTCGCCCTCGGCCTCGCGCTCGTCGCCATCCCCGGTGTCAGCGCCGGAGACGCCTCGGGCAAGCACTCGAGCAAGGAAATGTTCAAGTCGATGGACGCAGACCAGGACGGCAAGGTGACCCGTGCGGAGCACGCCGCCGCCGCAAAAAAGAAGTTCGCCGAAATCGATACCGATAAGGACGGTTCGGTCACCTTGGCTGAGATGACCGCTGCCCACGCGAAAATGAGGGCGGGGGATTCCGAGAGGTCCGGCACCGCCGCCACGCCCGGCTCGACGGACCAGCTTGCGAAGGCCGAGAAGACGGCAAAGGCCTCCGAGGACTGGATCAAGAAACACGACTCGAACAACGACGGCAAGTTGAGCGCGACCGAGCATAACGCGGCCAGCGAGGCGATGTTCGCGAAGCTGGACACGAACAAAGACGGCACGCTCAGCCAGGAAGAGTGCGAAGCCAGCGGCAAGACCAAGAGCTGAGCGTTTCTGATTCTGCAGATTTTCCAGCCCGCGACTCGATCGAGTCGCGGGCTTTTTGATGGTGGAATCACGACACGAATTCACTGAAGCGAGACGAATGAGATTCTGAAAGGTAGCCCGCGATCTCCGAGCGCGGGTCCGGAGAGGTCGGCAACGAGACCTCAGAAAACGCGAAGGCACATCTGCGAAGGAGGAAGGAGAGGCCGTCCCCAGCCGCCCTGGTCGAATCAAGCTTCAAAACCGCGTAGGCCGCGACGAATCGCGAAGTCTGGATTGTTTTCAACACCGAGGCACCGAGCCACTCTGCCTGATGCGTTCCAAGCCCGGTCAGAGGTTCTTCTTCAGGAACGACTCGATCCGCTTGTAGAGCTCGACTCGATTCTTCATCGAGGCAAAGCCGTGCCCCTCGTCGTCCACAAAGAGCGTTTCGTGAGGCACGCCTGATTCGGCCAGAGCCCTGGCCAGGCGGTGTGACTGGCTCGCGGTGGCGACGCGGTCGGCCTCGCCGTGGGCGATAAACACGGGGACTTTGATCGTGCCGGCCGAGTTGATCGGAGACATCGCGTCGAACTTCTCCTGCGCGTGCTTCGGATCTCCGAGTTGCCTGACCAACCAATCGTAGCTGAACGATTTTGCACCGCCGCGGCGCATCTCACGCATCAAGTGCTCCCAGTCGAAAACGCCCGCGAAGGTCACCGCGCACCGGTAGAGATCCGGCTCGAAGGCCGCGCCGCAGAGCGCGAGGTAGCCTCCGAAGCTCGCGCCGAAAATCGCGATGCGCTCTGGATCGGCAATGCCGGACTTGATCAGCATGCGGGTGCCGTCGGTGACGTCCTCATGCATCCGGAGAAAATCCGCGCGGGAGGTCTTGCTGATCGCGGCCCCGTAGCCGGTGGAGCCCCGGTAGTTGGGCTGGAAGACGACATAACCCCGACTGGCGAGAAATTGCGCCTCCGGGTTGAAGCCCCATACGTCCCGGACCCACGGCCCTCCGTGGGGAAGCACTACCATGGGCGCGGGTTTGCCGGTGTCGTGACCCGCCGGCAGGGTGAGGTAGCCGTCGAGGACAAGACCGTCGCGGGTCTTGAAACGTATGAGCTTCACCTCGCCCAGGAGAGGCTCGGGCAACTGTGGCGCGAACTCTGCGATCGATCGAAGCGCGCCCGCCTTGGGCTCGAAAAGGTAGAGCGTGCCCGCGTGTCGGTCGGAGAAGCTCTCAATCAGCAGGCGCGAACCGTCGCGGCTGCGATCGGTGATCAGGTTCACCCGGTTCGCCGGCAGTGCTTGATCGATCGCCTGCTGCAAGGCGGCATCCTCTTCGTGGAACCAAATCTGTGTGGGTCCCTGCTTGTCATAGGCGAGGCCGAGGATGTGCTCTTCGCCATCGGAAAGGACAAGCCTCGCTTCGCCGAGGTCATATTTGTCGTCGGCGTGGATCACCGGGCCCATCGAGCCGTCGACTGTGTTGAACCGGACCAGTTCTTTCATGCCGTCGGCGTTGGGCCTTGCGAGGAAAAGTGTGTGCGGTTCGGCGTCCACTGCGAGGGGCACGTATTCTTCGACGTCGATGTTCACCAGCGTCCACTGGCCGTCGGGATTGCGACGGTAGAGGTAGGGGATGCCCTTCGCATATCCGACTGAGTATCGAATTTCCCCGGTGCGGTCGCGCAACCATCCGAGGACGCCTTCTCCCGGCGGGGGCGCGATCCGGTCGGCTACGACCAGTTGGTCTGGCTTGAGCGTGTTGCGTGGATCGCGGCGGACATCCAGTTCCATCAATGTGCCGGAGTGGCCACGAGTCGACGACCGGTTTCGGATCCACACGAAAGCATTATTGGGCCGCGCGAGTGGAGAACCGAGAACATCCACAACATCGTGCACATTGAGAGTGACAGGCTTGTTGGGCCGGTCGCGATGGATCGAGAAAAGGCCGTAGGCGTAGCGGTTGAAAACGCCGAGGCTGTAGACGATCCGATCGTCGCCGACCCAGCGGAACGAATAGATGTCGTAGGTCGTGGTGCCGCGCAGGCCGTCGCCACGCTTGGTGTCGACCTCGAAAATTCGAAGGCCAAACGAATCGGTCTTCTCCTCATACGCCAGCATGGCGAGATGGGTGCCGGCCGGGTTGAGTTGGGCTCTGTATGCCTGATGAGGCCGGAAGAAGTCCTCGACCGTGAGTTCGGCGGGCGTTTGAGCAACGCGGGCTTGTGCCGGCAACGTTCCGGCGGCGGCGACGATTGCGCCGAGGATTCCGTGCAACAAGGGAAGGCGGGGTAGGGCCATGGCTTGATCGCGTTGTAGCGGTCGTCGGGAGGCAACTGAGATTGCCCGACCGAGGCAACGCCAACCGCGCCGGGAGGCCCGTCACGCCATGAGTTTCGGATCGGTAAGCGGTGCGAAAACGCAGGGCGGGGTATTCCGCGCGCTACTGTCGTATGGGGTGTGCACGGTATGGCGGAGGGGGCGCTGGAGGGGTATTCTCAACCCTCACGTTATCCTATCAACCCAAGTTTCAATCCCATGACTGCTCACAAGAAAACGTCCTCCCTGATCCTCACCCTCGGCCTCGCGCTCGTCGCGATGCCTCTCGCCATTGCCGGGAACACCGACAAGAAATCGCACGAAGCCATGTTCAAGAAGATGGATTCCAACGGTGACGGCAAAGTCACGCGCGTGGAGCACACGGCCAGCGCCAAGCTGATGTTCGCCAGCATGGACACCAACAAAGACGGCAAAGTCAGCGCCGCCGAAATGACCGCCGCGCACGGGAAGATGAAAGTCGACACCGCGGCGATTGAAGTCGATTCCGCGAGGACAGGCACGGCAGCAACTCCCGCAAAGGCCGGGGCGTCCGCGAAGACTGACACGGTCGTCGTCGCCTCCGCCACACCGAAGCCCATGATGTCCTCCGAGGAGATCATCAAGAAGGGCGACACCAACAACGACGGCCAGTTGAGTGCGGACGAGCACCTCGCAGCCGCCAACGCGACGTTCACGAAAGCGGACACGAACAAAGACGACGCGCTGACCCTCGAAGAGTGCACAGCCGGCGGAATGATGAAGCACTAATCGCTTCGTATTTCGTCTGATTCTCCAGCCCGCGACTCGCATGAGCCGCGGGCTTTTTCGTGGTCAGAGCGGAGAGAAGAACCAGCGCCAGGGTTCGACACGAATTGCTTGAATGAGCCTGGCGCGGCAAATGTAGCACCAAAGGAACGGATTTTGAGACACAGAGATCACACAGCTTCGAGCCGAGTGCACAGAGGGATTTCCTTCCTCAGCGAACTCTGTGAGGCTTGCATGACCTCTGTGACGAGAAGATCGCGGGGATCCGAACGTGCTACACCCTGGCGAGCAGGCGTAGAAAAGCTTCGGGAGTCAGAGCCTTGACTGGAGAATGGCGGAAGTCGGCTGTGTTTCGGGTGACGATATGGGTCGCGCCGGCGCTTTCGGCAAGGGCGACGACCATCGCGTCCTCAAAGTCTGCCACGGGCAACTCCACGGCCCGCAGTAGCTCGCGGTCGGAACCGCCGGCAATGTCGAGTCGGGCGACAAGTTCACCGACCAACGGTCGCACCTCTGAACTGCGTCCGTGCTTGCCAAGGAAGAAAGCGAGGGTCGCAACCGAATGCCAGGCAAGGCAGCCCTGACCTGGATGCTCAAATCCCCAGGTAAGAGCGGCGCGACTCGAGGCCGCCAGTTGGGGGCGATCCAACGTCACGTCGAGGACGATGTTGGTGTCGAACAAAGCCTTCACCGCACATGCTTGGCCATGATCGCGGCGACGCGCTCGTCTTTGAGTGCGGCGGGGTTGATCTTGAACGCTCCCTGCCAGCGGGCGAAGAACGCATCGCTGTCCTTCCGCACATCAGAGGAGGCCAGCCGGTCGAAATGCTCTTCCACAAGGCGGGACAGGGGCACACCCCGGCGCCTGGCGACCGCCTTGGCCTTCTGGACGGACTTGGCGCTGACCGAGAGCGTGAGCTTGGTCTTCATACGTAGAACCTAGCCCTCTACGTATGACAGTCAACGTCACTTTCCGACCCGACCGGGAGGCTTGCAACCAAGGCCGCGGCGTGAGCGGAAGCTCAACCGCGAATGGCGCGAAGAGGCGCGAAGAAGGAATCGCCTACTTGTCGAACACCCGTTCGACCTGGCCGAACTTTTTCTGAACCTTGCCTTCGGCCTGGTCCGACCTGCCGTCCGCTTCGAGGCGGCGGTTGCCGACCACTTTGCCGGTGGTTTCCTTGACCTTGCCGGATGCGACCTTGGCGTTGCCGGCGGCTCTGTTCTTCGTGCTGGATTTCATTGGATGGAGGTATTTGAGGTTACGAGGCGTGGGGAAACCTGAGTCTATGCAGAAGAGGCAGCTCGCTCCATGGGTTCTAACCCGTATCCGGGGAATTCGTCGGCAGCAGAAGAGACGAAACACAAGGAAGCCGGAGGATTTCTACACGAAGGAGACCGAGGATTCGAAGGTTGAGACCGGACTGGGTTCGACACGAATTGCACGAACGCACGAACGGGAATCAGGATGGTTTCTACACGAAGGGCACCCGCGATCACATCCACGTGATCATCCGCACTCCGAACGGAAACGACCACGGCAAGGATCTCCTCCGCCAGCACCTGGAGTTGACTTACACGAAGGACGCGAAGGGCACGAAGTTCAGGGAGCCATCGTGTCCGGCGATTAACGCATGACAATTCGCGGCGCGGCTGCAACTTCGGGGGCACTCCCTGCATCCCCATGAAATTCGACCGCTACTTCTACTCCGCTGCCGCGGCGATCATGCTGTTGCTCACGTTCGCCGGTTTCTTCGCGTTCTTCACCAAGGGCACGGGATTTGGCGGCGGGCAGATCACCCCGGCGATCCGCGGTGTGGTGATCACGCACGGGGTGGCGGTCACGCTGTGGTATGTGCTCTTCTTCGTGCAGTCGGTGCTGATCGCGTCGCGCAACCGTCAGCTTCACATGAAGCTCGGCTGGAGCGGGGTGGTGCTCGGGCTGGTCATTGTCATCAGCGGAGTCCCGGTCGCGATACGCTCCGTGGCGCTCAACACGGGCTTCGTCTTTTTCGGGATGAACTACACCGACTTCCTGCTCGTGATGCTCGTCGAGATCGCGGCCTTCGCCGTGTTCCTCTCGGTGGGGCTGTTCGCGCGCAAGCGGCCCTCGGTGCACCGGCCGATGATGCTCCTCGCGGGCTTGAGCCTGCTGATCGGGGCCACGACGCGCATTCCGTTTCTCTTCAATCTGTATGGCGGTCCGGATTCGCGGACGGCGTTCTTCGGTCCTGTCTTCACGCTCATGGTGCTGTTTGTTGCGGTGCGCCTCGCCGCCACGCGAAAGCTCGACCGCCCACTGGCCCTCGGCTCCGCGCTGATGATGGCAGCCTTCGTCGGCGCCGAGATCCTTTCCCGCACGGACGCATGGCGCCAGATACTCGTCGCGATCATTGGCGGCTGAAAGTTGCCTCGCCGCCCCGGCACATCAGCAGTCCTCGATCGCCTGTGGGGTCAGGATGACGGGGAAGACCATGCGTCCACGAGCTTGCGGACTTGCTCGACAGGCTGGCCTTCACCACGGCTGGCTTGGGCGCGAGCAGTTTCGATCCCGGCGCGCAGTGCGATTTCCCGGGCGATATCCATGAGCGGAGTGTCGGGAGGGAGCTGCTGCACGATCTCGATCGCAAGTTCGCGGTTGCTCATGTCGGAAACATAGCGGGGAAGCGGGGTCGGGCAAGTGGGAGTTTTGGGAGGATTTCACCACGTAGCACTCGGAACCGGGGAGGAGAATCCGACACAGAGGACGCGGGAAGAACGGGGTCCAAGCCGAATGCACGGAGCAATTCAACAGCCTCCGTGAACTCCCTTTGGGCTCCGTGTCCTCTGTGACAAGAAGACAGTGCCCGGAAAACAAGATTCACCACAAAGGCACGGAGACACAGAGAATCCTGCGCAGCATTGTTGCCCACGGAACACACGGAATCCGAGGTAGGGGCGCTTGTCCCTAAGCGCCCTGTTGAGACTTATGTGGCCAAGGCCTTCATGAGTCTCCGCACGAGCCGCGGCTCGTGCCTAGCTGATGCCTTCGACTCGATCGATGTAAACATTCACCAGCTTGTGAGACTTCAGCAGCGTCTCGACCTGTGGCCATGCCTTGGCCAGGAGGGCATGGTATTCCCGGCGGCGCAAGTTGCCGAATCGCAGGTGCACCACCCAAGGCGGCGGAGTGTTAAGGATGATGCGGTCGGAAAAGTCGGTGTCCTTCGACACAATGACCAGCGCCTCTTTTCGGGCGTGTTCCCAGACTTCGCTGTCAGTCGGGTTCTTGCCTAGAGCAGTGACGAAACTGACGGGCAGTGCCGGGACAAAACTCAGGCGGGCCGGAACGTTCTGATCGAAGATGTATCCCTTCATCCCACCGGCAGAACCGTGTAGTGGTTGGCCATCAGCCGCGAAGCATAGTCGAGGCATGCCTTCACGTCGTCGCGGGTCAGGGCAGGATACTCGGCAAGCACATCTTCCACCGAATCACCCGCGGCGAGGAATTCGAGCACGGTCTGCACGGTGATACGAGTGTCACGGACGACTGGCCGGCCGTTGCAGATGTCCGGAGCGATGGTGATGCGGTCTGCCATGGCGGGAACATAGCACGTGCAGTCAGGATTCCAAGTGCCAAGGCGATCTGGTCAGGTCGCGAGACTGACTACTTTCGGGCGCAAGCAATGCGGGAGGCGCAGAACAACGCGCAGTTCACGCGCTTCGTCCCAAAATCCGCATCAGTCTTCGCACAAGCTTTGCCTCGTCCCTCTTCTTCAGCTCGTGCTCCCAGACACGAATTACGGACCAGCCGCGTTCGCGCAGCGCGCGATTTACGCGGTGATCCCGCGCCTTGTTGCCGGTGATCTTAGCGAGCCAGAACGCCGCCCGCGTCTTCGGCCACGTCGCATGCTTCGAACACCCGTGCCAAAAGCACCCATCGACAAACACTGCGATCTTTCGCCGGGGGAATGAGAAATCCGGCTTTCCTGGCAGCTTCGTAAGCGTCCGACCGGGCACCTCGTGGTGTTCGAGCGGGATCTCGGCTAGAGTGGCCGGATGGGAACGATCGCGGCGACGGAGGTCATCGACAATGGGGACAGGCGCGATACGCGTGGTCGGCGTTGGACACCGGCGGCGC
>DATKCJ010000032.1:0-12208 GCA_035513275.1 Opitutaceae bacterium | reverse complement strand
AGCGACACGCGTTCGCACTGGTGCCGGGTCGCAAGCTCGTTGCAAAACGCCATCGCCATCGCAACGAACTTCTTCTGGGCATCGAGCAATACGAGCAAGTCGAGCACTGTCGAAGGATCCTTCGCACCAGGACCCGCGTCGGGCTTCGTGCCGGAACGCGCATCCTGATAGTATGCGGGAATGCAGGCGGCCACGCGGAGCCGTTTCAGTGCATCATCGGCCGTGTGCCGCGTGCAGCGCGGAAGGAAAAGCACAGCCACCCAGGAGTCGTCTGAGCGATCGGTGTCGATCCGCACGGCGATGCCCTGGTCAACGAAGCCTTCGTCGTCGACCGTGTGCGTGTCCCGCAGCGCAGTGCCTTCGAGCACAGCCGCCCCGGCGAGCGCCTCGACATAAGTCATGAACCGGCGCGCCTCCGGCGGATGCGCGGGACCCGCGGGCGAGGCCGCGATGCGGCGCCAGCCCGGTTCATCCGCCGAGCGACGGCGAACAAGCAGGCCGTAGTTGGCGTCGATGAGCGCCACAAGCGCGTCGAGGTAGTTCTGCCAAAAAACTGCAGCCGGGCCGGCGAAGCGGCGCAATTGGCCCAGTTTCTCCAATCCCGGCAAGTTGCCGCCCGAGTCAGTGTAATCAGGCATAGTGGCGATGGGTTCTCAGGGTTTGAGGTAGAGTTGACCGGCGACTCCCGGGCGGACGCTGCCATCCGGGTTGTCGAACACGGCGCGGATGCGCATAAGGCCGCTGGCGGGATCGACCACCGGCGACGCAAAGATAAGGCTGCCCTGGAGGGACTCAATCTGTCCTTCGTTGCCGATCTCGAGGCGCAGCGGGTCGCCGACTGCGAGCTTCCGGCCCTCGCTCGGTTCGACATTCGCCACGCAATAGAACTTCCGGCTGTCGACAACGCGCACGAGCACCTTCGGTGGCTCGCAATACTCGCCGACTTTCAGCGGCAGGTCGGTCACGACGCCAGCGATGGGCGCCACGATCTGGCGCTTGGCGAGCTGCTCGCGCGCGAGCTCGAGTTCGGCTGAAGCGATGCGGAACTCGGCGCGCTTCTTGTCCACTTCCTCGGCGGCGATCGAAGCCGTCTTCGTCAACAGGAGTTCGGAGCGCTCAAGCTCGGCCTTGAGATTCTCGACGAAGAAGTGCCGTCGCTCGACCTCAAGCTCCTCGGACCGGCGGTCGAGTTCGACAATCACGAATCCCGCCTCGATGAACGATCCTTCCGCGCAGTTGAGCTTCGAGATCGTCCCCGCGACCGTCGTCGAGAGATAGACGTCTCCGATTGGCTCGGTCAGGCAGCGCACGGAATACTCAGCCGCGCCGGCTTGCTGTCCTGCGAGCGCGAGGCAGGTGGCGGCGACGATTGTGGAAAACGCCCGACGGGAGGCGTGTGGCAGGCGGGGGAGTCGGTGCATGGGGGGAGAAGTTTGGATCCGAAGAAAGGCGGGGCGCTGATTAACGTTTGCGGCGCTGATAGAAGTGCCACGGGCGGACATACGGCTTCGGCTGTTCTTCCTCGAAGGAGATGACTTCCTCGGACGCGATTTCGTCGACTGATGCCGGCGTGTAGTCGAGCAGGTCCAAGCTCTCGCCACCCTTGTTCGCCCAGCGCCAGCTTTGCTTTTCGAGGTCCTTCATCGGCAGCTCGATCTTCCGGACCCTCAGGAGATTTCCGGTGATGATTTGCAGTTCGAGGAGCGCCCTCTGGTGTTCGATCTCGCTCTGGAGCTGCCCAAGCCGCGCGGCAAACAACTCCTGCTCAGCCTCGAGGACCGTGCGCGCATCGGTGCGGCCGATCTGAGCGCTCTCGATCTGGGTCGCCAGAAGGTTGTCGCGAAACTCGACGACCGACTTGTAGTTTCGCGCAGCCGAGAGGCTGCTATCGACGCGCTGCTGCGCAGTGTCGAGCCCGGTGGAGAGCTGTGTCTCCACGTCCGCCGCGTTGAGTTCGGCCTGGCGCATGCGCTGGCGGGCCGCGCGAAGCTCATTGCGCTCGCGCACGCCGCCCAAGAGAGGGACACGCATTTCGAGCGAAATCGTCCACGCGGGGAACTGACCGCCCCTGACGTCGCGCCACGCAGTGGAGTAATCATATCCGAGGCCGCTGGCACCGGCGGATGCCTTCAGGTCAACCTGCGGGAGTCGCTGGTTTTTCGCGTATGCCACGCGGATCTTCTCCTGCTCCACCAACGCCTTGGCGCGCAGACGGTCGGGGCTCATCGCGAGGGCTGTGCGCTCACCACCTTGGAAGGAAAGGTTCACGTCGCTCGATTCGGGATTGTCGCTCGCCACATACTCGATGCCACCCTCCTGTGCAGAGGAGCCGAAGTAGGAAGCCAGCCTGTTCAGCGCTTCCACCCATTTCTGGCGAGCCTCGCTTTGACGCGAGAGCCGCGTCGCGAGACCCGCGTCGGCCTCGAGCACGTCGAGCCTCGAGCCGCGGCCGGCGTCGAACCGGGAACGGCTGTCATCTGTGACCGTCTGGGCGACAGTGACGGACTCGGTGCTGAGGCGATACTCCTCCTGTGCGAAGTGCAACTGCCAGTAAGCCATCTCGGCCTCGGCGACTATCTGCATCATCTGGCGCCTGTACTCCTGAAACGCCGCATCGGCGTTGCGCGCGGCCAATCGCATCGGCGCGAAAGCGGCCGCCGGCCCGGCGCCTTTCAAGAGAGGTTGCTCGATTGACACACCGACGTTCGCCTCAAACTCCGCATCCAAGTCCACGATAACCGTGCGCTGGATGTTGTTCTTCAGCTTCCGGGACCCGGCTCCGACCCTGACCCTTGAGTTCAGCGGCGTGCGGAACTCGACCGCAGCGGTGTAATTCTGGTTGCGCTCGATGAACTCGCCGCCGCTTCGGAGGCTCCGCTCGATCTCGATTGTGTTGGCGCGCTGCCGGTCGACGTACTCGCTGGAACTCACAAGTGCGGGCTCGTAAAAGGCATTCTCAGCGCGCAGGAGACTTCGCGAGGTGTGGAACGCCATGAGGCGGGCCTGAATCGCTTTGTTTCGTTCCAGCACTTTTTGAATGAAGTCCTCAAGTGTGAGGGCCTCCTTGGCTCCGTAGGAGGAAGGGGCGGATGCCTCTTCCGAGTTTCCGAGCGTGAACGCGCTCAGGAATATGACTGCAGCAAGGGAAATACCCGTGCGGTGGGGGAGAAATCGCATGTGGGTCAAAGTTTCCGAACGGATTATCGGACCCCATACCCGACGTGCAACTGATTCCCTGTGAGGAACGGCCCGAACGCAACCTAGGGGTTTCCCTGACTCTATTAGCGGAAGTAGCCCAAAACTTGATCCCCCGCGCCGCAGAATCCGCCCATGCCGAGAACGCGAGTTTTCCCTCTCACGCGACACTCAAAATCACCGCTTCGCCGAGCCATTTTCCGAGGCTCGACGCCTTGAGGACAGTAGCCGATTCTTCGTTCATGATATCAGTGATCGGCTTCGATGCCGACGACACGCTCTGGCACAACGAGAGCGTTTTCGAGGCAAACCACGACCGGTTCTGCGCGCTCCTTTCAAAATACCACGACGCGAAAACCGTCGCGACGACCCTCTACGCCACCGAAGTGAGGAACCTCGAGCTCTACGGCTATGGGGTGAAGGGCTTCGCCCTCTCCGCCATCGAGTGCGCGATCGAGCTCACGCAAGGGCGCATCTCGGCCGACGAACTTCGCGAGATCGTCGTCTTCGCCAAGGAAATGCTCGCCCATCCCGTCGAGCTGATTGATGGCGTCCACGAGACCCTTGAGGCACTCGCCGCGGACTTCCGATTTTTCGTCATCACCAAGGGCGACCTCGGCCATCAGGAGCGGAAGCTCGCCGCGTCAGGACTCGCGCGTTTTTTCGAGCGGCGGGACATCGTGTCTGAGAAGGACGCGATCACTTACCGGCGAATCCTCGCCACGTCCGAAGTGCGGCCCGAGGAGTTTGCAATGGTCGGAAACTCCATGAAATCCGACATCCTGCCGGCCCTCGAGCTCGGTGCCCACGGAATTCACGTGCCCTACCCTCTCACATGGAAAGGCGAGCTCGCCCAAGGTCCCGCGGTCGGCGCGTCGCGGTTTCACACGTTGGATAGCATCCGCGGCCTGCCCGATCTCGTCCGGCGGCTGAACAGAGGCTGACGCGTGTGAGGATTCGACCGCTTGGTTGCATCCGCCCTTACTCGTGCTAGCCTTCAGCATCCCATGAAACGCAGCCTACTCCTCCTCGCCATGTCATTCTCTTTCTTCGGACTCTGGGCCTCGGCCGAGCCGCTCGACATCGGTGCAGACGCGCCGAAAATCACAGCCACCAATCAAGATGGAGCCACTGTCGACCTTGGCGAGCTCTACAAGAAAGGACTCGTTCTCGTCTATTTCTACCCGAAGGCCGACACCGGAGGCTGCACGGCCCAGGCATGCAGCCTGCGCGATGAGTTCGAGGTGTTGAGTGACAAGGGCGTCACCGTTGTGGGCGTGAGCACCGACAACGCCGCCGACCAGAAAGCCTTTCAGGAGAAATACAACCTGCCGTTCACGCTGATCGCCGACACGGACAAGAAGGTTGTCGACGCATTCGGAGTTCCGAGGATGGGCTCGATGGCCTCGCGACAGGCCTACCTCGTCAAAGGCGGCAAGATCGTGTGGCGCGATCTCAAGGCCAGCACCAAGGAGCAGGCGACCGACGTTCTAGCCGCAATCGAGACACTCGGCGACTGATCCGACTTGTGCGTTTGGGTAGGGCCGGTGCATGACCTGCCGACGCGGGTCGGACACCCGCGCTACTTCCCCCCGCTGGCCCGCTCAGGCGGCCGAAGCCGCGTCGCTCTCGACCTGCGGCTGCCGGCTGATGAGCACCTTGTCGACGCGACGGCGGTCCATCTCAGTCACCGCGAATCGGAAGCCCGCCCAGTCGAAGTGATCGCCCGGCTGCGGGATGCGGCCAAGCTCGGTGACGACGAGTCCACCCAAAGTCTGGTAATCCGCGTCGGCACCCGGGAGCTCCTCGATGTTGAGCAGATCCTTCACGTCCACGATCGGGAGTGTCGCATCGACGAGCCACGAGCCGTCCTCGCGCTTGCGCGCCTCAGGTGCGCTGCTGGGGCCCGATTGCGGCATGTCGCCAACGATCGCCTCGAGCACATCGATCAGTGAGACGATGCCTTGCACGCTGCCAAACTCGTCGGACACGAGCGCCGCGCGCTTGCCTGACTTCTTGAAGGATTCGAGAAGCTGTATGACCGCGAGCGTCTCCGAAACGATGAGCGCCGGCGTGATCAGATCCTTCAGCGGTGTGCTCAGCCCCAGCGCCTGGTTTGCCCAAAGGGACTTCACGGAGACCATGCCGAGGACGTGGTCATGGTTGCCTTGATAGACCGGAAAGAACGAGTGCCCGCTCGCGACGATACGACGCCAGTTGGCCTCCTGCGGGTCGTCGGCATTCAGCCATACGATCTTCGGCAACGGGGTCATGATTGCCGTGATCGGGAGGTCATCGAGGTCGAGCACTCCCTCGACCATTTCCTTCTCCGCCTTCTTGATGCTGCCGCTGCTCAAGCCGCGCTCCACCAGCATGCGGATCTCATCGTCTGAAACCTGACGCTCGGCATCGAGCCCATGGCCGACGAGGCCCAACATCCTGTCGAGGATGCGCGTGATCGTCCCTGAGACAGGGTGAAAAACTAAATGCACGACTTCCAAGACCCGCGCCATCGCCATCGCGGTGCGTTCAGGAGCGATCAACGCGAGCCGCTGCGGCAGGAAATCGCTCACGACGAGCGAGACGAGCGTCACCGCCACAAAAACAACTCCGAACGCGACCGGTTCGGCGACGCCGGATAATCCCGGCAGATTGGCGAGCCGCTCCGCGAGCGGCGGGCCCAAGTCGACTCCTGCAAAATACCCGGCGATCAGCGTGAGCACGGTTACCCCAACCAGCATCGCTGAAAGGAACCGGTTCGGCATGCTTGCCATTTTCAAAACGCGGCGCGCGCGCGAATTCCCGGCGGCGGCAAGCTTGTCGAGCTGGCTTTTCGATGACGAAATGACCGCGACCTCGCCCATGGCCAGCACACCGCAGGCGACAAGCAGGAGAAGGACGACAGCGATGCTCGCGGGAAAATCCATGGACCAATTTGAAGGGCGATACCAATATGGCCTGCCGAACTCCAAATCAACCGATTAGGCTCTCTCGTCTCTACTTGGTCGCGCCCAGGTGGCTGCCTTTCAACTATTTGGATGTGAAAATACCCCGAAACCTCTACAACCCTTTCAGCCCCGCGGAGGCCGGCCAGCTTCCGCGGCATCGTAAACACCACACCATCCGAAGCATATGGCCTCACCCTCAGACCGACTGGCATCAAGAATCCTCTGGAGCCTGGTAATAGGCGCCGCACTCGGCTGCGCTACACTAATAATAGGGAACTACCTTCCCAGCGTGATCCCCGCGGCCCAAAAGGTGTCGGTTGCGGTGCTCGATCCCATTGGCCAGATATTCCTTCGGCTCCTGTTCTTCGTCGTGGTGCCGCTTGTGTTTGCTTCGCTGGCGCTCGGTATCGCCCAGCTCGGCCAGTTGAGCAAGCTGGGGCCCCTCGCCGTTCGGACTGCACTTTTCTTTTTCCTGAACATGTCGATCGGCGTCGCGCTCGGCCTGCTCGCGATGAATCTCTTCGAACCCGGCAGCCTGATTTCGGCCGCTACGCGCGATACGCTCATGGAGCAATTTGCCGGCTCGGCGACCGAGCTCGTCCAGCGCGGCGAGGCGCAGCCAAAGCTGGGATTTGCCGTGCTCGTGGAAATGTTCATGCCACGAAACCTCCTGCTGGCGGTCGTGAATTTCCAGATCCTGCCGCTAATCGTGTTCGCGCTCCTTGTCGGCGCGGCGGGCACGCAAATGGACGGACCCTCCGGCGAGAAGCTTCGCTCCGGACTTCAGATCGTTTGCGACCTGATGACGAAGATCGTGCATTATGCACTCCTCCTCGCGCCGATCGCCGTGCCGGCAATGATCTACAGCATCGTGGTGAAGGCGGGAGTCGACATCCTAGCTTCGCTCGGTTTGTTCGTCCTCATCTGCGTGGCCACGATGGCGCTGCATCTCTTCGGCACGATGTCGCTGTGGCTCATGTTGCTCTCGCGGCACCGGCCCTGGCGGTTCTGGCGCGACGTGCGCACGGTGCTCGTCACGGCATTCTCGACGAGCTCCTCCAGCGCCACGCTTCCGACAAGCCTGCAGGTAAGCCGCGAGGTGCTGAAGATTTCGCCAAGCACATCCGGCTTCGTGCTCCCGCTAGGCGCCACGATGAACATGAGCGGCACAGCGCTCTATGAGGGATGCGTGGTGCTCTTCATCGCGCAGATCTTCGGCATCGATCTCAGCTTCGCGGCACAATTCACACTGCTGATGCTCGCGGTCATGAGCGCCGTTGCGGTCGCGGCGATTCCAGGCGGATCGCTGCCGTTGATCGCGGGATTGCTCGCGCAATTCGGGATCAATCCCGGCGGCATCGCCATCATCCTTGGTGCGGACCGGATACTGGACATGTGCCGCACTGTGGTGAATGTCGGCGCGGATCTCGTGACTGCGACGGTCGTCGATGACCAAATAAATTCCAAAGGGAAATCCGAAGATCCCGCGGTCGGTCCTGCACCCCGCACGGATTGATCCGCAGCGATTCGCGCCCCGGCGAATCCTCGGTTATGGGTTTGGATGCGCTCCTTCCGGCACAGTTCGGAAGTCTCGCAACCATGCCGCTTCATCTTCCAGCCCACCGGCCGCCTCCTGTCCATGCGCGACGACCGTCCGAGGAATTGCACGCGATCAACCTCAAAGTGCGGGAAGGGGCCGTGACCCTGGACGGCCTGATGGTCGAACTACGCGACCGCGCCTACTCGCTCTTCATCCTCTTGCTCGCGATTCCGTTCTGCACGCCGATCCCGATGCTGGGCATATCGACCCCTCTCGGAGCAATCATCGGCTATCTCGGCATCCGGCTCGCGCTCGGATTGGAGCCGAAGCTACCCCGCCGGATTCGCACGCGCCCGGTTCCGCCGCGCATGCTCGGCTCCGTCCTTCGTGCTGCGGAGCGACTGCTCCGCTGGCTCGAGCGATTCATGCGTCCGCGGTTGGAGATGCTCACCCTCTCCTGGCCCGGCCGTGCCACGATCGGAGGCATGATCGCCGCGAGTTCCCTGCTTCTGATGCTTCCGCTTCCAATTCCCACCTCCAACTTCTTCCCCGCTGTCACGATCGTTTGCCTCGCCGCGGGACTCACAGAGAACGACGGCGCAGTCGTGATCGTTGGAACCGCCTTCTTCGTTCTCACACTGGCGCTCTTTGGTGCCATCGCGTTCTTCGGAACGGAAATCCTCGAGTCGATCTGGTCTGGGTGGTTCGGGTGACCGGCGATCCCGAAGCCGGAGCGGCTCCGCCAATGACGCAAGCGAGGATGCGAATGCTCCGTCGCGGCCGAGGTAACGAGGCAGATCCTGGCTGTTCAACGTCTTTATACCAACATCCCGTAAGAAGTGGACTATGCGCGGCGGCGCCGGTAGCCCGGCCTCTCCGAGGACGGTCATTCACAAACCCGCGCTCGGAGATCGCGGGCTACCAGACTCGAGTGATTCCGTTGACAGTCTGCTTTTCAAGGGTCGGTGGTATTACTGCCCCCTCACGTCGGCAGCTACATTCGTCTGAATGGATACGGCTCAGCCGGACTCATGGAGTTCAACCCGCACTGTTGTCTGAATCGACGCTCACCATTTGGTTCGTCATGTAGGAGCCTGCTTGCGGGCGATTCCTACCTCTGAAATCGCGCGCGAGCGCGCTCCTACATCTGATTGATCTCGGCAGGGAGCCGCACACTCCCACCGTGGCGGTCGCAACCAACGCCACTGATGATCGGCCAGCGAGTAGCGCGACGCTTCAGCGTGCTAAAGGGCATCCGGCGCGGGCTGACGCACCATGCAACCGAGTCGTCGCAACAAGCAAGGCCCCGAGTTTGTCGAAGAGTTGGATCGCCACGCCTTCTTTTGTCGGGCTCGCGATGACAGGCGATACGGGAAACATCCTGCTCGAAGCGCCCGTCGCCAAACCGCGCTCAATTCTCTTCCGGCCGCGGACGCCCGGGCTCACTTCCATCTTCCGAGTCCGGGCGCGCTTCTTGGGTCCTGCGAGGCTCAACAGCCCCGTTTGATGTGGGGGGCATCATTTGCTCGCCAAAAATTGAGCCGACGGTCGTCCCTCCAGACTGCGCATCGGCTGCACCTGACGCTTCGATTTGCTCCGCATTGCCTTCGGTTTCATCCGCGGATGCCTGTTCCGAGTCCGTTGCGACATCACGAGTCGTGGAAGTGGAGAGTGCCTCAGCATCAAATGTCACTGATGCCAGCGTCCAGCTTTGGGTGGCATCGCCGACCAACCTTTCAGACCTGCTCGCAATGGCAGTCTGAGTCGGAGTCGCGAATGAGATCGTCGCGCTATCGGTCGCCGTGAGGTCCGATGTGACCATCGGGATCATCGCGCTGCGGGATCCGGAGAATCCACTAACCAGCATCGAGGTGGTGGAGCTGCCGAGCAGGTCGCTTACGATCGAACCGCTCACCGGACCATTAGTCACGAACGAGGTGAGCGTGCCAATCGCGGACGTTGAGACTGTAATCACATCCGGCGAATCCCCGATGGAGGGAAGTGCCGAGGCAAACGCGTTTCCTAGTGCCTCATTGGCCGAGGAACCCGCCGTCGTGGCCCCGGCTTGTGCGATCGGCATTCCCGCATCGTCGGTCTGGAACTTCACCGAATCGAAGAAGGTGATGCCGCTGCGGACCAACAAGCCCGTGGCGCCGTCCGTGACGAGCGCGTTGAACGCGAAGCTGATTACAAGCGAGTTGTTCCACTTCACGCTCACGGTCGTGCCTTTGAGCGTGATGCCGAGACTTTGGGCTGCGGCGGTCTTGATCGCTGCGTTCGTGTAAACGGCGTCGGTGAACCAGCCCTTGGCGGTGCGGTGGCCGACCGTGACAGTGCCGGCGATGCTGTCGACCGCGACAAACTTGAAGGAGTTCTGATTGTAGTAATCGAACACGAATCCGCCTGCACCGGTCGTATTGAATACGGTCGACAAATCGATGACCGCCGCGGGCGCCGGGCTCGGCGTGAAGAGATTAATTGCCGGAGTCGCACTCGCAGCCGTGCCGTCGTAGCGGCCTGCCGCGAGATTCCACGAGCCGGAGCCGGGTTCATCGAAGAGGTCACCGAGCCCGGAGTCGAAGTCGACGTCGCGAATGTAGGTCATCACCGGCGCGAGGCGTTGCACGATCATGTTGTCGATTGTTGCCTTCGCATTGTCTGCGCCTAGGCCGACCATGCCCGCGCTGATTCCGTGCCCGATTCCGTCCGAATCGATCCGCGGGGCAAAAACGTGCGTCAGCGTCGTCTTGTTATCGACGATCAGTGTGACCGAACTCCCGTTGATCGAAAGGAAGACGTTGTAGTTGACGCCAGACCTGAGCGAACCCTGAACAGAAGCCTGTTTGTCGATCGCCCAACCCCACGACGCCCTGTGGCCGATTACAATCTTGTTCGTCGAGACATCGATGCCGGCGAACTTGAAGTCGGTCTCGCTCTGATAATCAAAAATGATGTAGGCGTTTGCCTTGTAGCCGCCAGTCGGCTTCACCGGGTTCAAAGTCGCGAGGACCTCGAAGTAGGACGGAATGAAGTCGTCAACGTAGAAGACGCTCAACGCGTCGTTCCCCTTGGTCAGCGGCTCCACGGTGTAGGCGCCGTTCTTTACGGTCCACTTGCCACTGTCGATGAAGAAGCCGTCGTCGGAGCCGTCGTTGAATCCGGCAGAGCGCAACACGTCGCGGTGGCCGCCCGGGATGTTGCCGGCCTGCGGGTCGGATGGTGCGCCGGTCTGATCCTGCCATGCGAAGTCCTTCTGGAGCACGAGGCCGAGTTCGCCGTGCGGCTCACCGTTGCGCGACGGGTTCGGGTTGTTGTTCGTTGGCTGCGGCACGTCGTCGCCGATCGCATCGGTGTAACGTGTGAAATCCGCACCGTCGCCTGCCGATAGCGCGTAAAGAAACTCCGGAAGGAAGGGCTGCACGGTGCGGCTGACGGTCGCCATGCCGAACGGCGCGAAGGGCACGAGGTAGCTGTTGTATTCGCCGACCCAGTCGATGAGTCGGTCGCCGCCTGTGTTGCCAATCAGGACGTCGCGGCCCGCTCCACCATAGGCGCGATCCTCGTAGGTTGGGTGCGTGTCGGATACGGTGTTCTCCTTCGTCCCATCGTCGTTGATGTCGTGCTTGTCGTCGGCGTTGAGCAGGTCGTTGCCCCAGCCGCCGTAGATGTTGTCGCGGCCGGTGCCGCCGACGAGCCAGTCGTTGCCGTTGTCGCCGAAGATCACATCCGCGCCGTCGTCGTTGACCGGACCGGTGACGATGAAGTTCTTGCCGTTGGTCGGCACATTGACGCTCGGGCGGATGATCCCCTCGGTCTCGTCGAAGTTGAGCAGGAACTCGAGCGCGCCGTCGCCTTCGGGATCGCTTCCCTTGTAGAGGGAAGACACCCAATCACCGTCGACGAGTTCGGCCGTGAGCATGATTTTCCGGCGCGGATCGTATTCGTCGTAGTACCAGAATTCGCCGGCGCGGAAGCGGTTGTTGAGATGCTGGCCGTCGAGGTCGACCGGGTTGAAGGCTAGCACGTTGCCGGGATTGATGTTTCCGTAGGTTGCGATTCCAAGGAATACCCACGGTCCGTCAGGAAGTCCGACTTGATCGTAACCGAGCCCAAGGAATGGACTGTTCGGGTCGAAGGTCGCCACCCATGCTTCGCGCAGTGCCTCGGCACCCGAAATCGCGTCGTCGCCCGAGCCGCCGTGCAGCCAGTCGCTTCCGAGACCGCCGAAGATGATGTCGTCGGCAAATGGTGTGTTTGTTGCGTCGTCCGGATACTCGTCGTCGAGGCCGTGCCAGTCCGGATCGTAGCTGAATGGCGTGAGATCGGCAGTCTTCTTGAGGGCGCCGGAGATATTGATGGTCGCGATCTGGAGGTCACCTGGGGTTGAGATGAGCTCGTTGAGGACATTGCCGTTCGAATACTTCGTGCTCGGGTCGCTGGCGAGCAGCGGTTCAACGCCATACAGGGGCTCGCCGAGTATGCTGTTGCGGCTCGTGTAAATGAGGCCGTCGTCGCCGAGCACGCC